>NZ_JODF01000019.1:0-107049 GCF_000717945.1 Streptomyces sp. NRRL S-920 | reverse complement strand
TCCGCGCCCTGGCCGAACAGCTCCTGGACGAGCTGGGGCCCGCCCCAGCGACAGCCCTCCCCGCCCCGGGGGCGACCCGCCCCGCCGCCGCCCCCGGCGACCTGCGCGAGCGCCTCCACGCCGCCTGGCTCGGCAGGGCCGCGGGGTGCCTGCTCGGCAAGCCGGTCGAGAAGCTGCCCCTCCACGGCATCCGCAGTCTCGCTCGGGCGACCGGGAACTGGCCGCTCACCACCTGGTTCACGGAGCGCGGCCTGCCGCCCGCGCTCAAGGCCGCGCACCCCTGGAACAAGCGCTCGGCGGCGACCTCCCTCGCCGAGAACATCGACGGCATGCCCGAGGACGACGACCTCAACTACCCCGTCCTGAACCTCCTCCTGCTCCAGCGTCACGGAAAGTCCTTCACCACCGCGGACGTGGCGAGGCTCTGGCTGGACGAGCTGCCCGCGGGCCGCACCTTCACCGCCGAACGCGTCGCGTACCGCAACCTCCTCCAGGGCATCGAGCCCCCGCACACCGCCACCCACCGCAACCCCTTCCGTGAGTGGATCGGCGCCCTGATCCGCGCCGACATCCACGGCTGGACCAACCCCGGCGCCCCCGGAGCGGCCGCCGAACAGGCCTGCCGGGACGCGGCGCTGACCCATACGGCGGACGGCGTCCACGGCGCGATGTTCGCGGCCGCCACGATC
The DNA here is from genome assembly GCF_000717945.1 of Streptomyces sp. NRRL S-920. Taxonomy (NCBI): domain Bacteria; kingdom Bacillati; phylum Actinomycetota; class Actinomycetes; order Kitasatosporales; family Streptomycetaceae; genus Streptomyces; species Streptomyces sp. NRRL S-920. The sequence goes on along the minus strand of NZ_JODF01000019.1, from coordinate 106,360 downwards.
GCCGAGGCGGCGACCGCGGACGCGGACATCCACCGCTGCCTGCGCGCCGGGCTGGCCACCGTCCCACCGGACTCCCCACTGGCCCGGGCCATCCGCGACGGCATCCGACTCGCCGCGCGGACACGGGACTTCGACGAGGTCGTGGACCGTCTGCACGCCGCCTTCACCACCCACCACTGGGTGCACGTCGTCCCCAACGCCGCCCTCCTCGCCGCCGCCCTCACCCACGCCGACGGCGACTTCACCGGCTCCATCACCCGCGCCGTCTCGGGCGGTTGGGACACCGACTCGAACGGCGCGACCGCCGGTTCGATCGCGGGCCTGCTGGCGGGCCGCCCGGACGCGCTCCCCGCCCGCTGGACGGCGCCGCTCAAGAACCGGCTCGCCACGTCCGTGGGCGACTTCGACGGCATCGGCTTCGACACCCTCGCAGAACTCACCGCCCGGGAGGCACACCGCTCATGACCCCGACGCCCCACATCGCCGTACTCGGCAGCGCCAACATGGACCTCGTCGCGTACGTCACCAGGGCCCCGCGGCGCGGTGAGACCGTGACGGGCCGCGAGTTCCGTACGATCCCCGGCGGCAAGGGCGCCAACCAGGCCGTCGCGGCCGCCCGCGCGGGCGCCACCGTCTCGATGATCGGCGCGGTCGGCACCGACGTGTTCGGCGCGCGGCTGCGCTCCACCCTCGAACACTCCGGCGTCGACACGGATCTGCTGCGCACCGTCGAGACCCCGACCGGCACCGCGCATATCGTCGTCGACGACGAGGGCGGCAACTCGATCGTCGTCGTCCCCGGCGCCAACGGCACCGTGAAGGGCCTCACCCCCGGCGACGAGGCCCTGATCGCCTCCGCCAACGCCCTGCTGCTCCAGCTGGAGATCCCGGTCAAGGGGGCCCTCACCGCGGCCAGGGCCGCCCGCCGCCACGGCGTCCGCACGGTCCTCACCCCCGCCCCCGCGCAGGAGCTGCCCGAGGAACTCCTCGCCGCCACCGACCTGTTGCTGCCCAACGAACACGAGGCGGCCACCCTCACCGGCATCGCGGACGACCCGCGCGCCGCCGCCCGCTCGCTCCTCTCCCAGGTCCCCGAGGTCGTCATCACCCTCGGCTCGCGGGGCAGCCTGTACGCGGCACGCGGCGCCGAACCGGTCATGGTCCCCGCCCCCCGGGTCACCGCGGTCGACACGACCGGAGCGGGCGACACGTTCGCCGGGACCCTCGCGGTGGCGCTCGCCGAGGGCAGGCCCGTGCCGGACGCCCTCACCTGGGCGTCCTCGGCGGCCGCGCTCTCCGTCCAGCGCCCGGGGGCGTCGGCCTCCATGCCGTACCGCAAAGAGATCGACGCCCGCGCGGCCGACGCGGCCACGACGAACGGCGCCCCGGCATGACCCGGCCGCCCGTGACCCAGCCGCCCGTGACCCGGTCGCCCCTCACCGGCCTGCGCGTCCTGGACCTGGCCACCCTCTTCGCCGGTCCCCTCGCCGCCACGATGCTCGGCGACTTCGGCGCGGAGGTCATCAAGGTCGAGCACCCCGGCCGCCCGGACCCCTCCCGCGGCCACGGCCCGTCGAAGGACGGCGTCGGTCTGTGGTGGAAGCTGCTCGGCCGCAACAAGCGCACGATGACGCTGGACCTGTCCACGCCCGGCGGCCGTGACACGCTGCTGCGCCTGGCCGCCACCGCCGATGTGATCGTGGAGAACTTCCGCCCCGGCACCCTGGAGAAGTGGGAGCTGGGCTGGGCGGAGCTGAGCGAGGCCAACCCCCGCCTGGTCCTGACCCGGGTCACGGGCTTCGGACAGTTCGGCCCCTACGCCCGCCGCCCCGGCTTCGGCACGCTCGCCGAGGCGATGAGCGGCTTCGCCGCGATCACCGGCGACCCCGAAGGGCCCCCGACGCTTCCCCCCTTCGGCCTCGCCGACTCGATCGCGGGGCTGGCGACGGCGTACGCGGTGATGACGGCCCTCGCGGCCCGCGACCGCACCGGCCGCGGCCAGGTGGTCGACATGGCGATCATCGAGCCGATTCTCACCGTCCTCGGCCCCCAGCCCCTCTGGTACGACCAGCTGGGCCACGTCCAGCCCCGCACCGGCAACCGCTCCACGAACAACGCGCCCCGCAACACCTACCGCACCGCCGACGGCCGCTGGGTCGCCGTCTCCACCTCGGCCCAGTCCATCGCGGAACGCCTGATGCGGCTGGTCGGCCGCCCGGAGCTGATCGCCGAGCCGTGGTTCGCCTCGGGCGCCGACCGGGCCCGGCACGCCGACGTCCTCGACGAGGCGGTCGGCGGCTGGATCGCCCGCCACACCCGCGCGGAGGTGATCGAGGCCTTCGAGAAGGCGGAGGCGGCGGTCGCTCCCGTCCAGGACGTACGGGACGTCATGACGGACCCTCAGTACGCGGCCCTGTCCACGCTCACCACGGTCGACGACCCGGAACTGGGCCCGCTGCGCATGCAGAACGTACTCTTCCGGCTCTCCGAGACCCCCGGCGCGGTCCGCTGGGCCGGGCGCCCGCACGGCGCGGACACGGACGCGGTCCTGACCGAACTCGGCCTGACGGAAAGGGAGATCACCACCCTCCGCAAGGAAGGCGCCCTGTGACCACGTCCCTCCCCCTGACCTGGCTCTACGTCCCCGGTGACCGGCCCGATGTGGTGGGCAAGGCCCTGCGCGCGGGGGCCGACGCGGTGATCGTCGACCTGGAGGACGCGGTCGCCCCCGACCGCAAGGAGTACGCGAGATCGGCGACGGCGGACCTCCTCCGCGGCCCCGAGCCGCCCCCCGTCCCCGTACACGTCCGCGTGAACGCCCTGGCCAGCCCCCTCGGCGACGCCGACCTCCGCGCGATCGCGCCGCTCCCCGGCGTGGCGGGGCTGCGCCTGCCCAAGGTCGCCTCCCGCGCCGACGTCATCCGCGTCGCGGAGCGCGCGGCCCCCGCCGACGGCGGCTCCCCCACCCTGCACGCCCTCGTCGAATCGGCTCTCGGCCTGGAACACGCCTTCGCCATCGCCACCGCGCACCCGGCGCTGCGCGGCCTGTCCCTCGGCGAGGCGGACCTCCGCGCGGATCTCGGTGTGCGCGAGGACGCGGGCCTGGACTGGGCGCGCTCCCGCGTGGTGGTGGCCGCGCGGGCGGCGGGCCTCGCCCCGCCCAGCCAGTCGGTCCACCCGGACATCCGCGACCTCGAAGGCCTGGCGGCCTCCTGCGCCCGGGGCCGCGCCCTCGGCTTCCTCGGCCGCGCGGCGATCCACCCCCGTCAACTCCCGGTGATCGAACGGGCGTACCTCCCCACTCCCGAGGAGATCGAACAGGCGGAGGAGGTCACCAAGGCGGCGGCCACGGACGGCGGCGCCCTCGCCCTCCCGGACGGCCGCTTCGTGGACAGGGCGGTGGTGGAGGGCGCACAGCGGGTCCTGGCGTTGGCGCAACGCCTGCGCTAGCCCAAAGCGATGGGGCGCCGGATCCGTTCGATCCGGCGCCCCATCGGCGTACGAGCGAAGAGCCTCAGCTCTTCTTGGCCGACCCCTTGGTGAGCTTCACGGTGCCGTCGGCACCCTCGCCCTCGCCCTCGCCCTCGGCGGACGCGTCCTCGCCGGGGACGAGGGCCGCGGGCTCCACGACCTGTTCGCGCCCGGGGCGGGTCCTCGCCGAGATCACCAGGTAGACCACCGCGAGCACGAAGACCACGATCGCGGTCCACACGTTCAGCCGCAGGCCGAGGACGTGGTGCGCGTCGTCGACCCGCATGTACTCGATCCAGCCGCGCCCGGCGCAGTACGCGGCGACGTACAGGGCGAACGCCCGTCCGTGCCCGAGCTTGAAGCGGCGGTCGGCCCAGATGACGAGGAGGGCGACGCCGACGCACCACAGGGACTCGTACAGGAAGGTCGGGTGGTACGTGCCGGGGATCCGGCCGTCCTCCGCCGAGGTGATCTTCAGGGCCCAGGGGAGATCCGTGGGCTTGCCGTACAGCTCCTGGTTGAACCAGTTGCCCCAGCGGCCGATGGCCTGGGCGAGGGCGATGCCGGGGGCCAGCGCGTCGGCCCAGGCCGGCAGCGGGATGCCCCGACGGCGGCAGCCGATCCACGCGCCGACCGCGCCGAGCGCGATGGCGCCCCAGATGCCGAGGCCGCCCTCCCAGATCTTGAAGGCGTCGACCCAGTCACGGCCCTCGCTGAAGTACAGCTGGTAGTCCGTGATCACGTGGTAGAGACGCCCGCCGACGAGGCCGAACGGAACGGCCCACACGGCGATGTCCGCCACGGTGCCGGACTGGCCCCCGCGAGCGACCCACCGCTTGTTGCCGAGCCAGACGGCCACGAAGACGCCGATGATGATGCAGAACGCGTAGCCGCGCAGCGGAATGGGTCCGAGTTCGACCACACCGCGCGAGGGACTGGGAATGAAGGCAAGGTCCATGGCAGGTCTGACGCTACCGTGCCGGGCGGTGGCGTCGGCAACCAGCCCGGCTACGGGTCCGTAACGGGCCTCGGCGCCTCCGGAATCGGCGCGGCAGGCGTCAGCCCTTGTTGGCGTCCCGCACCATCTGGCGCAGCTTGGCCGGGGTGAGCGGGTTCTTCTGGTCGCCGAAGATGCTCTTGCCGTTCAGCAGGACGGTGGGCGTGCCCTGAAGCTTCGCGTCCTCGAACGCCTTGTGCGACTTGGTGACCCACTTGTCGTGCGTGCCGTCCTCGACGCACTTCTTGAAGGAGTCCGTGACGAGACCGTCGACCTGGCCGGCCAGGTCGATCAGCTTGTCGTTCTTACCGAAGGCGTCGTCCGTCTCGACGGGCTGGTTCTTGAACAGCACGTCGTGGTACGCGGGGAACTTGCCGGTGTCCTGGGCGCACGCCGCGGCGTTGGCCGCGCGCAGGGAGCCGCTGCCGCCCATGTTCCCGTCGATGAGGGTGGCCAGGTGGTACTCGACCTTGAGCTGGCCCTTGTCGGCGAGGTCGTGGATGGTCGAGCGGAACGCGTCCTCGAAGCCCTTGCAGGCCGGGCAGCGGAAGTCCTCCCAGATGGTGAGGGTCGACTTGGCGTCCGCCTTGCCGAGCGGGAGCGTCAGCTCGTCCTTGCCCGTCGCCCCCTTCGGGACGGCCAGCGGCCCCGATGTGTCCTTGGCGTCGTCGCCGGAATTGGCGGCGAGCAGCCCCACGACCGCGGCGAGGCCGAGGACGCCGACCACCGCGGCGGCGACGATCAGCGCACGGCGCTTCTTGTCGCGGGCCTTCTGCCGCTCTCGCTCTTCCGCCAGCCGCTCACGGGCCGATCGCTTTGCCTCTCGGTTCTTCTCACTCACACCCCGCCAACGAACCGGGGAGGCGCGAGCGCGCCTCCCCGGTCCAGGTCCACCCGTACGAGTTACGCCTTGCCGCGCACCCCGTCGGCGAGTTCGGCCGCGAGCGCGCGCACGGCGGCGAGCCCGGCGGCCGCGTCCGGGGCGTCCAGCATCCGCTGTACGAAGGCGGAGCCGACGATCACGCCGTCGGCGAAGCCCGCGACCTCGGCGGCCTGGCGGGCGTTGGAGACCCCGAGGCCGACGCAGACCGGCAGTTCGGTGGTGGCCTTGGTGCGCCGCACCAGGTCCTGCGCCTGCTCCCCCACGGACTCGCGGGTGCCGGTGACGCCCATCAGCGACGCCGCGTAGACGAAGCCTGAGCCCGCCGCCGTGATCGTGGCGAGCCGCTCGTCCTTGCTGCTCGGCGCGACGACGAAGACCGTGGCGAGGCCGTGCTTCTCGGCGTGCTCCCGCCACAGCGCGGACTCCTGCACGGGCAGGTCGGGCAGGATGCAGCCGGCGCCGCCCGCCTCGGCCAGCTCGGCGGTGAAGCGCTCCACGCCGTAGCGGTCGATCGGGTTCCAATACGTCATGACGAGCACCGGCCTGCCGGTCGCCTCGTGGGCCTCGCGGACCGTGCGCATCACGTCGCGGATCTTGAGGCCGCCGCGCAGCGCGATGTCGTCGGCGGTCTGGATGACCGGCCCGTCGAGCACCGGGTCGCTGTGCGGCAGACCGACCTCGACCACGTCGGCGCCGCCGTCGAAGGCGGCCTTGACGGCTTCGATGCCGCCGTCGACGGTGGGGAAACCGGCGGGCAGGTAGGCGATGAGCGCGGAGCGGCCCTCGGCCTTGGCGGCCGCCAGCGTGTCCTCCAGCAGCTGGATGTTGCCGCTCACTTGGCGTCCCCCTTGATCTCCGCGCCGGTGGCGGACGCGTCCGCTTCGACCGTGGCGTCCGTGTCGTACAGGCCGAAGTAGCGTGCGGCCGTGTCCATGTCCTTGTCGCCGCGCCCGGAGAGGTTGACGACGATCAGCCCGTCCTCGCCCAGCTCCTTGCCGATGTCGAGCGCCCCGGCGAGCGCGTGGGCGCTCTCGATGGCCGGGATGATGCCCTCGGTGCGGGAGAGGAGCCGCAGGGCCTGCATGGCGGCGTCGTCGGTGACCGCCCGGTACTCGCCGCGGCCGCTGTCCTTGAGATAGGCGTGCTCGGGGCCGATGCCGGGGTAGTCGAGCCCGGCGGAGATCGAGTAGGGCTCGGTGATCTGGCCCTCCTCGTCCTGGAGGACGTAACTGCGCGAGCCGTGCAGGATGCCCGGCTCGCCCGCGGTCAGCGTGGCCGCGTGCTCGCCCGTCTCGACGCCGTGTCCGGCGGGTTCGCAGCCGATGAGGCGTACGTCCCTGTCCGGGATGAAGGCGTGGAAGAGGCCGATGGCGTTGGAACCGCCGCCCACGCAGGCGACGGCGGCGTCGGGGAGGCGTCCGGCGCGCTCCAGGATCTGCCGCCTGGCCTCGACGCCGATGACGCGGTGGAAGTCGCGGACCATCGCGGGGAAGGGGTGCGGCCCGGCCACGGTCCCGAAGAGGTAGTGGGTGCGGTCCACATTGGCGACCCAGTCGCGGAACGCCTCGTTGATGGCGTCCTTCAGGGTGCGGCTGCCGGACTTCACGGCGATGACCTCGGCGCCGAGCATGCGCATGCGGGCCACGTTCAGGGCCTGGCGCTCGGTGTCGATCTCACCCATGTAGATGGTGCATTCGAGGCCGAAGAGCGCGCAGGCGGTGGCGGTGGCGACGCCGTGCTGGCCGGCGCCGGTCTCCGCGATGACGCGGGTCTTGCCCATGCGCTTGGTGAGCAGGGCCTGGCCGAGCACGTTGTTGATCTTGTGCGAGCCGGTGTGGTTCAGGTCCTCGCGCTTGAGGAAGACGCGGGCGCCGCCCGCGTGCTCGGCGAAGCGGGGCACCTCGGTGAGGCTGCTGGGCCTGCCCGTGTAGTGGACGAGCAGGTCGTCCAGTTCGGCGGCGAAGGCGGGGTCGCTCTTGGCCTTGTCGTACTCGACGGCTACCTCGTCGACGGCGGCCACGAGGGCCTCCGGGATGAACTTGCCGCCGAACGCGCCGAAGTAGCCTTCGGCGCTGGGGACTTGACCCTCGGGGTCCGGGATGAAGAACTGGCTGGGCATGCGGAACCTCGCTATGGCTGGCGTTGGTGTCTGACACGAGTACGCCCTGGCGCCGTAGCTGGTACGGGTCCTTGCGCGACCGCGGCCCGTCCTGGGCTTGTCGCGCAGTTCCCCGCGCCCCTTTCAGGGGCGCTCAGCTCGCGGCGTCCAAAGCGCCGCGTCGCCATCGCATGCCGGGGATCTGGCCCGGCTCCGAGCCGATGTGGTACCGCACCCGCCTGCCCCGCACGCGCCGCGCGGGAGCCCGGCAGCCGCGGGGGCGGCAGCCGGGTGCGAGGCGGGCGGAGAGGGACATCGGGAGGGGTCAGCTCCGTCCGTGGCGCAGGGCCGGGTGCGCGCCCGCGGCGACCAGGTCGGAGACCGCGGCCTTCGGGTCGCGGCCGGTGACCAGGGACTCGCCCACGAGCACCGCGTCGGCGCCCGCGTTGGCGTACGCGATCAGGTCGTGCGGGCCGCGCACACCGGACTCGGCGATCTTGACGACGCTGTCCGGCAGCTCGGGGGCGATCCGCTCGAAGACGGTGCGGTCGACCTTGAGGGTCTTGAGGTCACGGGCGTTGACGCCGACCACGCGGGCGCCCGCGTCCACGGCGCGCTCCGCCTCCTCCTCGTCGTGCACCTCGACGATCGGCGTGAGGCCGATCGACTGGGCGCGCTCGATGAGGGACTCCAGGGCGGGCTGGTCCAGGGCGGCCACGATCAGCAGCGCGAGGTCGGCGCCGTACGCCCGGGCCTCCCACAGCTGGTACGAGGTGACGATGAAGTCCTTGCGGAGCACCGGGATGTCGACCTTGGCGCGGACGGCCTCCAGGTCGGCGAGCGAGCCGCCGAAGCGGCGCTCCTCGGTGAGCACGGAGATGACGGCGGCGCCGCCCGCCTCGTAGTCGGCGGCGAGCCCGGCGGGGTCGGCGATCGCGGCGAGGGCGCCCTTGGAGGGGCTGGAGCGCTTGACCTCGCAGATGACCTTGACGCCGTCGCCGCGCAGGGCGGCCGCGCCGTCCTTGGCCGCGGGGGCCTTGGCCGCGCGTTCCTTCAGCTCGTCGAGGCTGACGCGCGCCTGCCGCTCCGCGAGGTCGGCACGGACTCCGTCGATGATCTCGTCGAGCACACTCACGCGAGCGGTCCCCTTCCCTGACGGTTGAAGCTGACGTTCAAGCTGGTCACTGCGATGGTATCCGCAGGAGGGCGAAGGCCCCGCATCCGGTTGACGCCCGTCCCACGACCTGGACATTCACCACCCGTGCGGCCCGCGCGCTCACGGATGCAGCCATGACCCGAACGGCAGATTGCGTACGAGCGTGAAGACCGCGACCAGGACGCCGACGCCCCACAGCTGCGCGGCGCCCAACGCGACGCGCAGCGGCCGCCCGCGCACCGCCTTGATCACCCAGACGGCCCACACCACCGCGAAGAGGCCGTATCCGAGGACGGCGAGCGCGTTGGCGCCGAGGGCCGCGGCGAGGTCGCCGTGGACGAAGGCGTGGGCGCTGCGCAGCCCGCCGCAGCCGGGGCAGTAGACGCCGGTGAGGCGCAGGAGCGGGCAGACGGGGTAGTGGCCCGGTTCGTTGGGGTCGACCGCGCCGACGTAGGCGAAGGCGCCCGCGACGGAGGCGAGCAGGCCGGCCGGCACGAGGAGGCGGCCCAGGACGGCGGGCGCGCCCTTCCGGGCGGCTTCGGCGCTCCTGGTGTCGGCGGTTTCGGCGGTCACCCGTGCATTCTGCCTCGCGAGGAGGTCCGGCGCCCGGTGGGCGCACGCGGGAAGAGGCGGCCCCGGCTGCTGCCGGACCGCCTCTTCCCGTACTTCCCGTACCGCGTGTCGTACGGCGAGGGTCAGCTCTCGGAGCGGATCTCCCGCTGCGGGCGCTTCTCCGCGCCGAGGCCCATGGCGCGCATCACGCCGCCCACGAGGCCGCCGACCACGACGAGGGCCATGCCGGCCCAGAAGCCGGGCACGTTGGCCATCACCATGAAGGCACCCGCGACGCAGAAACCGATGAAGGCGATGATGACACCGGTCCAGGCGGCCGGGGTGTGTCCGTGGCTGCTGCCCGCCATGACTTGCTCCTCGTTGCTGTATGCGTGGTAGTCGGTGGGAGGCCCACCGCGAGTCGTGCGCTCGCTGTCATTGTCCCGTACCGGCGAGTCAGCTCCGAGCGCGGGGTCACGCTTCGCGCGTCGGGTCCTCGCCGCGGTCGAGAGCCTTCCACAGTTCCTCGGGCCGTTCCGGGTCCGGGGCGCGGCGGGCCCTGCGGGGGGCGGGCGAGCCGTCGCGTTCGTAACGCCCCGACATGGCGGGCCACGAGCGGCCGTAGGTGAGGGCGAGGAGTCCCGCGAGCAGGAGCAGTACGCCCGCGGCCGCCGCGGCGTAGGGCCAGCCGGTGTGGCTGAGGTCGCCGATGGTGGCGGCGGCGTCGCCGGACGCGGTGGCCGCCTTCTCGTCGAGGGCGGCGCTGTCGCCCGCGCCGAGCAGGGCCGCGGCCACGGTGCCCGCGCCGCTGGCCATGAGCAGCAGGGAGACCAGGGCGCGTCCGGTGCGGCGGACGGCGAACACCGCGACGAGGGCGGCGAGGCCCACTATCGCGAGAGCGGCGGGCACGCCCGTGACGTCGCTGCCCTTGACGGTCAGCGGCAGCTCGCCACCGGCCACCGACGCGGTCCCGTGGGCCCAGGCCTGGCGGGAGGCGAGCAGGGCGAGGGCCGCGCCGACGGCACCGAGCAGCAGCGCGGCGGCGATGCTGCGCCTGCTGCCGCGCTGTTCCCTGCTCTCAGAGGGTCCGGAGGGTCCGGGGGTCTCGGCCGGCGTGTCGGTACGGGGCGGTGGTACTGCGGAAGTCACTTGTCCACTATCCCTCACGGCGCGTGGGGGCGTGCAGGCGGTTGGCGGTGTGGATGGCGCGCAGCACGGCGGCGGCCTTGTTGCGGCACTCGGTGTCCTCGGCGACGGGGTCGGAGTCGGCGACGACACCCGCCCCGGCCTGGACGTATGCCGTGCCGTCGCGCAGCAGGGCGGTGCGGATGGCGATGGCGGTGTCGGAGTCCCCCGCGAAGTCGAGGTAGCCGACGCAGCCGCCGTACAGCCCGCGCCGGGACGGCTCCAGCTCGTCGATGATCTGCATCGCGCGCGGCTTGGGTGCGCCGGAGAGGGTGCCCGCGGGGAAGCAGGCGGTGAGCACGTCGAAGGCGGTGCGGCCGCGGGCGACCTGTCCGGTGACCGTGGAGACGATGTGCATGACGTGGGAGTACTTCTCGATGGACATGAAGTCCACGACCTCGACGGAGCCGGGCTCGCAGACCCGGCCGAGGTCGTTGCGGCCGAGGTCGACGAGCATGAGGTGCTCGGCGCGCTCCTTGGGGTCGGCGAGGAGTTCCTCGGCGAGGGCGTGGTCCTCCTGTGGGGTGGCGCCGCGGTGCCGGGTGCCGGCGATGGGGTGGACCATGGCGCGCCCGTCCTCGACCTTGACGAGCGCTTCGGGGCTGGAGCCGACGACGTCGAACCCGTCGAGGCGGAAGAGGTACATGTACGGCGACGGGTTGGTGGCCCGCAGTACGCGGTAGACGTCCAACGCGCTTGCCGTGCACGGCGTTTCGAAGCGCTGGGACGGCACGACCTGGAAGGCCTCGCCGTCCCGGATGCGCTCCTTGATGTCGTCGACGGCGTCCTGGTACTGCTCGCCGCCCCACAGCGCGGTGTACTCCGGAAGCTCGGAGGGCGGGAGCGCGGCCGGGGGCTGGGCGACGGGGCGCGAGAGGTCGGCCTCCATGGCGTCGAGCCGGGCGATCGCGTCGGCGTACGCCTCGTCGACGCCGGTGTCGAGGTCGTTGTGGTTGATCGCGTTGGCGATCAGCAGGACCGAGCCGTCCCAGTGGTCGAGGACGGCGAGGTCGCTGGTGAGGAGCATGGTCAGCTCGGGGAGCCTCAGGTCGTCCCGCTCCCCCGGGCCGATCTTCTCCAGGCGGCGCACGATGTCGTAGCCGAGGTAGCCGACCATGCCGCCGGTGAAGGGCGGGAGCTGGCCTGCCAGGTCGCGCGGGGTGTGCAGTATGCCGACGGTGGCGCGCAGCGCGGCGAGCGGGTCGCCCGCGGTGGGGACGCCGACGGGCGGGGTGCCGAGCCAGTGGGCCTCGCCGCCCTTGACGGTGAGGGTGGCGGCGCTGCGGACGCCGACGAAGGAGTAGCGGGACCAGGTGCGGCCGTTCTCCGCCGACTCCAGGAGGAAGGTGCCGGGGCGCTCGGCGGCGAGCTTGCGGTAGAGGCCGACGGGGGTGTCGCCGTCCGCGAGGAGCTTGCGGCTGACGGGGATCACTCGGCGGTCGGTCGCGAGCTTGCGGAAGGTCTCCAGGTCCATGGCAGCAGACCCTACTGACCGGGCGCCGGGGCGCCGGACAAGGGCAGCACGTCGGAGTCGAAGCAGGTGCGGGTGCCGGTGTGGCAGGCGGCGCCGACCTGGTCGACCTGGACGAGGACGGTGTCGGCGTCGCAGTCCAGGGCCACTTCCTTGACGTGCTGGACGTGTCCTGAGGTGTCGCCCTTGACCCAGTACTCCTGGCGGCTGCGGGACCAGTAGGTGCAGCGGCCCGTGGTGAGGGTGCGGTGCAGCGCCTCGTCGTCCATCCAGCCGAGCATCAGCACCTCACCGGTGTCGTACTGCTGGGCGATGGCGGGAAGGAGGCCGTCGGCGCTGCGCTTGAGGCGCGCGGCGATCTCCGGGTCGAGGCCGCTGCTGGGGCCGCTGCTGGGCGGGGGAACGCTGGTCATGGGCCCATTGTGCCGCGCGGCCGCGGACGGTCCGGCGCACGTCCACTGTCCGGACGGGGGCGAGGGTCGTAGGCTTGCCGGTATGTCGACCCATGCGAAGCGTGAACGACTTCTCCTCGCCGACCTGTTGGAGGCGGAGGGGCCCGAGGCCCCCACCCTCTGCGAGGGCTGGAAGACCCGCGATCTCGCGGCCCACGTGGTGGTGCGCGAGCGCCGCGCGGACGCGGCGGGCGGGCTCCTGATCAAGCAGCTCGCGGGCCGTCTGGAGCGGGTGCAGGCCGAGTTCGCCGCGAAGCCGTACGAGGAACTGATCCAGCTGATCAGGACGGGACCGCCGCGTTTCTCGCCCTTCAGCCTCAAGCAGATCGACGAGGCCTCGAACGCCGTGGAGTTCTACATCCACACCGAGGACGTGCGCCGCGCGCGCCCCGGCTGGACCCCGCGCGACCTCGACCCGGTCTTCTCGGACGCCCTGTGGTCCCGGCTGGAGCGGACGGCCCGGCTGGTGGGCCGCAAGGCTCCGGTCGGGCTGGTGCTGCGGCGCCCGGACGGCCAGACGGCGGTGGCGCACCGGGGCACGCCGGTGGTGACGGTGACGGGCGAGCCGTCCGAGCTGCTGATGTTCGCCTTCGGCAGGCAGGACGTCGCCGACGTGGCCCTGGACGGCGACAAGGGCGCGATCGCCACCCTCCACGAGACGAAGCAGCTGGGGCTCTAGCCTCGCGTCCTTCGGCGTCGCCCGCCGCGTGCGCGGCGGGCGGTGCCGAGGGGAAGCCGCCTAGGGCCTGTCCGGCGGATCATGCCGCGGGCCGCGGGGTCTGGCACGCCGATCTGCGCAGAAGGGTGACCGCCACCCAAGTACGGCCTGATCCGCCGGACAGGCCCTAGCGCACCGGATGTCCCGCTTCCCGCAGCGTCTCCTTCACCTCGCCGATCCGCAGATCGCCGAAGTGGAAGACCGAGGCCGCGAGGACCGCGTCCGCGCCCGCCTCGATCGCCGGGGGGAAGTGCTCCAGCCGGCCCGCTCCGCCCGAGGCGATGACGGGGACGGTGACGTGCTTGCGTACGGCCTCGATCATCTCCAGGTCATAGCCGTCCTTGGTGCCGTCGGCGTCCATCGAGTTGAGCAGGATCTCGCCCGCGCCCAGCTCGGCGGCCCGGTGCGCCCATTCGACGGCGTCGATCCCGGCGGACTTCCGGCCGCCGTGGGTCGTCACCTCGAAGGAGCCGGCGGCCGTACGCCGGGCGTCGACCGAGAGCACCAGCACCTGGCGTCCGAAGCGCTCGGCGATCTCGCGGATCAGGTCGGGGCGGGCGATCGCGGCGGTGTTCACGCCGACCTTGTCCGCGCCCGCGCGAAGGAGCTTGTCGACGTCCTCGGCGGTGCGCACGCCGCCGCCGACCGTGAGCGGGATGAAGACCTGCTCGGCGGTGCGGCGGACCACGTCGTACGTCGTCTCGCGGTTGCCGGACGAGGCGGTGATGTCCAGGAAGGTCAGCTCGTCGGCGCCCTCGGCGTCGTACACCTTGGCCATCTCGACGGGGTCGCCCGCGTCGCGCAGGTTCTGGAAGTTGACGCCCTTGACGACACGGCCGTTGTCCACGTCGAGGCAGGGAATGACCCTGACTGCCAGCGTCATGCGGGGGCTCCTCGGAAGGCTTCCAGTTCCACTTCGACCAGGATGCGCGAGTCGACGAAGCCGGACACGACCACCATGGTCATCACCGGGCGCACGGTGTCGAAGACCTCCTTGTGCGCGCGGCCCACCGCGTCGACGTCCCGCGCGTGGGTGATGAGGAGGCGTACGGCGGTCACGGACTCGGGGCCGAGCCCGAACTGGCCGATCGCCTCCAGCGCGTTGGCGATGGCGACCTGCGTCTGCTCGTAGGGGTCGCCCTCCCCGTAGAGGATGTCCCCCTTGAAGGAGGTGGTGCCGCCGACCACGACCCGGTCGCCGGCCTCGACCGCGCGGGCGAAGCCGAAGGCCTCCTCCCAGGGGCTCCCGCTCTGCACGCGCCGCACGCCGCTCATGACGACGCCACCGCGGCGAGCGCCTCTTCGAGCGTGAACGCCTTCGCGTACAGCGCCTTGCCGACGATCGCGCCCTCGACACCCAGCGGGACGAGTTCGGAGATCGCGCGCAGGTCGTCCAGCGACGAGACACCGCCGGAGGCGACCACCGGGCGGTCCGTGGCCGCGCACACGTCGCGCAGCAGCTCCAGGTTGGGGCCCTGGAGCGTGCCGTCCTTGGCGATGTCCGTGACGACATAGCGCGCGCAGCCCTCGGAGTCGAGGCGCGCGAGCGTCTCGTAGAGGTCGCCGCCGTCGCGGGTCCAGCCGCGGCCGCGCAGCGTCGTACCGCGTACGTCGAGGCCGACCGCGATCCTGTCGCCGTGCTCGGCGATGACCTTGGCGACCCACTCGGGGGTCTCCAGGGCGGCGGTGCCGAGGTTGACGCGGGTGCAGCCGGTGGCGAGGGCGGCGGCCAGCGAGGCGTCGTCGCGGATGCCGCCGGACAGCTCGACCTTGATGTCCATGGCCCCCGCGACCTCAGAGATCAGCTCGCGGTTGTCGCCGGTGCCGAAGGCGGCGTCCAGGTCGACCAGGTGGAGCCACTCGGCGCCCGACCGCTGCCAGGCGAGGGCGGCCTCCAGCGGGGAGCCGTAGGAGGTCTCCGAGCCGGACTCGCCGTGGACGAGGCGTACGGCCTGGCCGTCGCGGACGTCGACGGCGGGAAGGAGTTCGAGGGTGCTCACAGGGTTCCGATCCAGTTGGTGAGGAGCTGGGCGCCGGCGTCGCCGGACTTCTCGGGGTGGAACTGGGTGGCGCACAGGGCGCCGTTCTCGACGGCCGCCACGAAGGGCTCGCCGTGCGTGGACCAGGTGACGTGCGGGGCGCGCATCGCCGGGTTCGCGACTTCGAGGGACCAGTGGTGCACCGCGTAGGAGTGCACGAAGTAGAAGCGGGCGTCGTCCTCCAGCTCCTTGAACAGCGTGGACCCGGCCGACGCCTGGACGGTGTTCCAGCCCATGTGCGGGACGATCTCGGCCTTCAGCGGCTCGACCGTGCCGGGCCACTCGTCCAGGCCCTCGGTCTCCACGCCGTGCTCGATGCCGCGTGCGAAGAGGATCTGCATGCCCACGCAGATGCCCATGACCGGGCGGCCCCCGGAGAGGCGGCGCCCGATGATCCAGTCGCCGCGCGCTTCCTTGAGGCCCTTCATGCAGGCGGCGAACGCGCCGACGCCGGGCACGAGGAGGCCGTCGGCGTTCATGGCCTTGTCGTAGTCGCGCGTTATCTCCACGTCGGCGCCCGCGCGGGCGAGGGCGCGCTCGGCGGAGCGGACGTTGCCGAAGCCGTAGTCGAAGACGACGACCTTCTTGGACGTGCTCATGTGTCGTACGCCTCCCGTCAGTTCCAGTAGTCGAGCCGCAGGATGCCCGCCGCCAGACACATCACGGCGGCGATCGACAGCAGCGTGATCAGGCCCTTGGGCATCCCCTGCTTGACGAAGGAGATGATGCCGCCGATCAGGAAGAGACCGACGACGATGAGGATGGTGTTGAGGCCGGTCATCGGTTACAGCGCGCCCTTCGTGGAGGGAAGGATCCCGGCGGCGCGCGGGTCGCGCTCGGAGGCGTACCGCAGGGCGCGGGCCAGAGCCTTGAACTGGCACTCCACGATGTGGTGGGCGTTGCGGCCGTACGGCACGTGGACGTGCAGCGCGATCTGCGCCTGGGCGACGAAGGACTCCAGGATGTGCCGGGTCATCGTCGTGTCGTACTCGCCGATCATCGGCGCCATCTTCTCGGGCTCGGTGTGCACGAGGTAGGGGCGGCCGCTCAGGTCGACCGTCACCTGGGCCAGCGACTCGTCCAGCGGGACCGTGCAGTTGCCGAAGCGGTAGATGCCCACCTTGTCGCCGAGGGCCTGCTTGAAGGCGGCGCCGAGCGCGAGCGCGGTGTCCTCGATGGTGTGGTGGGAGTCGATGTGCAGGTCGCCCTCTGTCTTGACCGTGAGGTCGAACAGGCCGTGGCGGCCGAGCTGGTCGAGCATGTGGTCGTAGAAGCCGACCCCGGTCGACACGTCGACCTTACCGGTGCCGTCGAGGTCGATCTCGACGACGACCGACGTCTCCTTGGTGGTCCGTTCGACCCGTCCTACGCGGCTCATGCGCCGTGCTCCTTCTTGAGTTCGCGTACCGCATCGAGGAACGCGTCGTTTTCGGCCGGGGTTCCCGCGGTGACCCGCAGCCATCCCGGTACGCCGTTGTCCCGGACCAGGACGCCCCGGTCGAGGATCTTCCGCCACACCTCATGAGCGGCCCCTTCGCCTTCGAAGCGCCCGAACTGCACGAAGTTGGCGTCGGAGTCCGTCACCTCGTAGCCCATGGCGCGCAGCTCGGCGACGAGCCGGTCGCGCTCCGCCTTGAGCTGCTCGACGTATCCCAGGAGCGTGTCCGTGTGCTCCAGGGCCGCGAGCGCGGTGGCCTGGGTGACGGCCGACAGGTGGTACGGCAGGCGCACCAGCTGTACGGCGTCGACGACCGCCGGGTGGGCGGCGAGGTAGCCGAGGCGCAGACCGGCCGCGCCGAACGCCTTCGACATGGTCCGCGAGACGACGAGGTGGGGCCGCCCCTCGATCAGGGGGAGCAGGGAGTCGCCGTGGCTGAACTCCACGTACGCCTCGTCCACCACCACGATGGACGGCTTCGCGGCCTGTGCGGCCTCGTACAGCGCGAGGACCGTCTCGGCCGGAACGGTGTTGCCCGTGGGGTTGTTGGGCGTGGTGATGAAGACGACGTCCGGCCGGTGCTCGGCGATGGCCTTCGTGGCCGCCTCGGCGTCGATCGTGAAGTCGTCGTGGCGCGGTCCCGGGATCCAGTCCGTGCCGGTGCCGCGCGCGATCAGGCCGTGCATCGAGTACGACGGTTCGAAGCCGATGGCCGTCCTGCCGGGCCCGCCGAAGGTCTGGAGGAGCTGCTGGATGACCTCGTTGGAGCCGTTGGCCGCCCAGACGTTGGCGAGCGTGACCTCGTGGCCGCCGGTGCGGGTGAGGTAGCGCGCCAGCTCGGTGCGCAGCTCGATCGCGTCCCGGTCGGGGTAGCGGTTGAGGTCGCGGGCGGCCTCGCGGACCCGCTCCGCGATGCGCTCGACGAGCGGCTCGGGGAGCGGGTAGGGGTTCTCGTTGGTGTTCAGGCGTACGGGTACGTCGAGCTGGGGCGCGCCGTAGGGGGACTTGCCGCGCAGCTCGTCGCGGACGGGGAGGTCGTCGATGCCGATGCGTACGTCGCTCACTGGCCCGGCACCTCCCATCCGAACCTGGACTTGATCGCGGCGCCGTGCGCCGGCAGGTCCTCCGCCTCGGCGAGCGTCACCACGTGGTGGGCGACGTCCGCGAGGGCCTCGCGGGTGTAGTCGACGATGTGGATGCCGCGCAGGAACGACTGGACGGACAGCCCCGAGGAGTGGCAGGCGCAGCCGCCGGTCGGCAGGACGTGGTTGGAGCCCGCGCAGTAGTCGCCGAGGGAGACGGGC
The DNA here is from genome assembly GCF_000717945.1 of Streptomyces sp. NRRL S-920. Taxonomy (NCBI): domain Bacteria; kingdom Bacillati; phylum Actinomycetota; class Actinomycetes; order Kitasatosporales; family Streptomycetaceae; genus Streptomyces; species Streptomyces sp. NRRL S-920. The sequence continues at coordinate 88,596 of NZ_JODF01000019.1, read as the reverse complement.
GCCCAGGGACCGACGAAGATCGCGCCCGCGTTCTTGACGCGGTCCGCGAGGGCGGCGGCGTCGGCGGTCTGGATCTCCAGGTGCTCGGCGCCGTACGCGTCGACGACCCGCAGGCCCTCCGCCAGGCCGTCGACCAGGACGATCGCGGACTGGCGGCCGCTCAGCGCCGGGACGATCCGGTCCTCGACGTGCTTGGTCGCGGCGACCTGCGGTGCCAGCTCCTTCTCGACCGCGTCCGCGAGCGCCACGGAGTCCGTGACGAGGACCGCGGCCGCGAGCGGGTCGTGCTCGGCCTGGCTGATCAGGTCGGACGCGACGTGCGCCGGGTCGGCGGTGTCGTCGGCGAGGACCGCGATCTCGGTCGGGCCCGCCTCGGTGTCGATGCCGATGCGTCCGGTGAAGTACCGCTTGGCGGCGGCGACCCAGATGTTGCCAGGCCCCGTGACCATGTTCGCGGGGGCGCAGGTCTCGGTGCCGTAGGCGAACATCGCGACGGCCTGGGCGCCGCCGACCGCGTACACCTCGTCGATGCCCAGCAGCGCGCAGGCGGCGAGGATCGTCGGGTGCGGGAGGCCGCCGAAGTCGGCCTGCGGCGGGGACGCGAGCGCCATCGACGCGACGCCCGCCTCCTGCGCCGGGACCGCGTTCATGATCACGGAGGAGGGGTAGACGGACCGGCCGCCCGGGGCGTAGAGCCCGACGCGCTCGACCGGGACCCACTTCTCGGTGACCTTGCCGCCGGGGGCGACCTGGACGGTGTGCGGGGCGCGGCGCTGCTCGCGGTGGACGGTGCGGGCGCGGCGGATCGACTCCTCCAGCGCCTCGCGTACGACGGGGTCGAGACCGGCCAGGGCCTCCTTGAGGGCGGACGCGGGTACCCGGACCTGGTCGAGCCGCACTCCGTCGAATTTCTCCGCGTACTCGATCAGCGCCTCGTCGCCGCGATGATGCACGTCTTCGCAGATGGGACGCACCTTCTCCAGGGCGGCCGCGACGTCGAAGTCGGCACGGGGCAGCAGGGCGCGCAGGGCGGGGCCCTCGGGGAGGGCGTCGCCGCGCAGATCGATTCGAGAGATCACATGGCCAATTCTCTCAGACCTTCTTTCGACCCCGGTCGCCCGTATCACTGGCTGATATGGATCCCGGAAGACGCCGTTCACCACTAGCGTTCAGCCGGTCACACAGCGGGCATGAAACAGGTGTACGAGGCATGAGTGCACGGCAGAGGGGGAGGACGAGTCAGTGGTCGACGACGCGGGCGCCGGAGACCCGCCGGACGGGCTGACCGCCGCGGAGATCGGCATGTGGCAGGCCTTCCGCAACGGCAGCGTCTACGACCTCAGATCGGGCGACGCGGCGGTGGACGATCCGCACGGCGGGCACCCCTGGGGTCCCGAGCGCAGTGTGCGGGCGCGCATCGTGTGCTGGCTGCTGCTCGACGGGCCGCCCGCGCTCGCGGGCCGGGTCTCCTCGCTGAAGCTGGCGGGCGTGCAGATCACGGACGTGCTCGATCTCGCGGGCGGCACGGTCGTGCCGTACACGGAGATGAAGCACTGCCGCTTCGAGAAGGAGGTCGTGCTCCCCGAGTCCCGCTTCGCCACCCTGCGGCTCGTCGACTGCTCGATCCCGCGCATCGAGGCGGCCCGGCTGCACACGGAGGGCGATCTGCACCTGCCGCGCTGCCGGGTCCACAACGGCATCCGCCTCACCGACGCCCAGATCGGCACGGACCTGCTCCTGAACCAGGCGGTGGTCTACCGCGACCGGCGCGGCCGCTCGATCACCGGCGACGGCCTCGCCGTCGGGCAGGACCTCCAGGCCGAGATGATGGAGTCGCACGGCGAACTGAGCCTGCGCGGCGCGAAGATCGGCGTCTCGCTGAGCCTGCGCGGCAGCAGGCTCATCAACCAGTACGGGCGGCACGCGTTCAACGCCCCGCAGCTGACGGTCGAGCGCACGCTGTATCTGACCCCGGCCGCCGTCGGCAATCCGCCGCAGACCAGCGGCATGACGCCGGCGCGTGGCACGCGCGTGCAGCGCTTCGAGTGCGAGGGCGGCATCCGTCTCGACGACGGCCGGTTCGGCGACGCCATCGACTTCGCGCAGGCCCGCTTCGTGCTCCAGAACGACCAGGAGATCTCGCTGCGCCGCGTCCAGACGCCCGAGCTGCGCTTCCTCGGCGAGGCGCCGCAGCGCGGCAAGGTCGTCCTGTCCGGCGCCAAGGTCGTCAATCTCATCGACAAGGCGGTCAGCTGGCCCGGGCCCGGCGGCCTCCAGATGGGCGGCTTCACCTACGAGAACCTCGTCCCGCTGGGCAGTTTCCCGCTCTCCCAGCGGCTGAGCTGGGTGGCGGCCGCGACCGCCGAGTACAACCCCGAGCCGTACGAGAAGCTGGCCGCCGTCCTGCGCAATGGCGGCGAGGACGCCGACGCCCGCGAGGTCCTCCTCGCCAAGCAGCGCCGGCGCCGCGAGACGCTGCCGCTGGCGGCGAAGCTGTGGGGGTACGCGCAGGACTGGACGGTCGCGTACGGCTACCGCCCCGGCCGCGCGGCGGTCTGGATGGCCGTGCTGTGGGCGATCAGCGCGGTGGCGTTCTCGCACGCGGACCACCCGGCGATCAAACCGGGCGAACACCCGCACTGGAACCCGGCGCTCTTCTCCCTCGACCTGCTGCTGCCCGTGATCAATCTCGGCCAGGACAGCTACTGGCAGCTGCGCGGCGGCTGGCAGTGGTTCTCGACCGCGCTGATCCTGCTCGGCTGGGTCCTGGCGACGACGGTTGCGGCGGGCGCGACACGGCTGCTGCGGCGCAACTGAGGGGTGGCGGAGGGCGGGGGCCTGCGCTCCCGGGCGGGGCCCGTGTGCCGCGCGGGCTCCGGTTCCGGGCCGGTTCCCGGCGGTGGCAGGCCGCCGCTCAACCGTTATCCGGCCACAAGCAACCTTCCCCGCCCTTTGACCGTCATCCCTGCGCAACCAACAATTGAGCAACCACGACGGTGACCGGTTCCCCCGCGCGAGCGGCTCCGGTTGAGGCGCAAAGGAGGGCACGGTGCTACGTGCCTTCATCCGTACCGCCCGCATGGTCCGGCACACCCCGCGGCTCGCCGCCGGGCTGCCGCCGGACGAGGACGTACTCCTCGACGTGCCCGACGAGCGGCTCGCCCCCGCACTCGTCGCCGCGGGCCGGGGCGACCACGGCCCGGCGGCCAAGCTGCTCGCCACCACCCGCGAGGCCGCCGAGTGGGAGAACCGCGACCGCTACACCACCCGGCTCGCCGCCTTCGCCCGCTCCCGCCCCGAGTGGTTCGACGACTGGCTCTGCGCGTCCCCGCACGACCCGGACGCCCTGCTCGTCAAGGCCGAGCTGGCCGTCGTCCGCGGCTGGGAGTCCCCGGCCCGCGCCGAGCTGCTGCGCGAGATGAGCCCGCTGCTCACCGCCGCCGCCGAGGCCGACCCGCGCGACCCGGTGCCGTGGCGGATAGCCCTCGACCACGCGCGCGGCACACACGCCTCGCACACCGTCTTCGAACAGCTGTGGGAGGAGGCGGTGCGCCGTTCCTCGTACCACTACGGCTGCCACGCCTCGGCCCTCCAGTACCTCTCGGCCGCCTGGTACGGCTCGCACCGCGAGTGCTTCGACTTCGCCGAGCGCGCCGCCGCCGACGCGCTGCCCGGCTCGTTGATACAGGTCCTCCCGGCGCGGGCCGCCTTCGCCTACCTCACCAGTCCCGCGCACTCCCTGGGCATCCCGCGCGAGCGCCTGGACGCGGCGGCCGACCTCGCGATCGGTCTCTCCCGGGAGTACGAGGCCGCCGACCCCTGGCCCGCCGAGGTCCGCAACCTCCTCACGTACGTGCTCGTCCGCCTGGAGCGGTGGGACGACGCCCTCGAACAGCTGCGTCTGATCGGCCCGTACGCCACGTCCTTCCCCTGGGACCGGATGGCCGACGATCCACTCGGCCAGTTCCTGGAACTGCGCGACGGCGTACGCATCGAAGTGGCGTCGATGACCCCGCTGCGGCCGCCGCGCGGACCCGTCCGCTCCGGCGAGCATTAGGCTTGCCGGTCGTGACCATCCGGCTTCCGCTCTTTCCGCTCAACTCGGTGCTGTTCCCCGGCCTCGTCCTGCCGCTGAACGTCTTCGAGGAGCGATATCGCGCCATGATGCGCGACCTGCTCAAGACCCCCGAGGAGGAGCAGCGCCAGTTCGCCGTCGTCGCCATCCGCGACGGCTTGGAGGTGGCGCCCAGCGCGCCCGGCCTCCCCGACCAGACGGCGGTGCCCGAGCACGGGCCCGCCGCGGGCTTCGGCGACGATCCGCTCAAGGCCTTCCACGCCATGGGCTGCGTGGCGGACGCGGCGACGATCAGGGAGCGCGCCGACGGCGGCTTCGAGGTGCTCGCCACCGGTACGACACGGGTGCGGATCCACTCGGTCGACGCCTCGGGCGCGTTCCTCACCGCGGAGGTCGAGGAGGTGCCGGAGGAGCCGGGCGAGGGCGCGGGCACGCTCGCGGAGGGCGTGCTGCGGGCCTTCCGCGCCTACCAGAAGCGGCTGGCCGGGGCGCGGGAGCGTTCCCTGACGACGGGGGCCGAGCTGCCGGACGAGCCGTCCGTGGTGTCGTACCTGGTCGCCGCGGCGGCCGTCCTCGACACCCCGACCAAGCAGCGGCTCCTGGAGGCACCGGACACCGCGGCGCGGCTGCGGGACGAGCTGAAACTGCTGCGCGCGGAGACCGCGATCATCCGTAATCTGCCCTCGCTGCCCGCGACGGAACTGACGCGCGGGACGACCAGCCTCAACTGACGTACGCCCTGAGCACGTAAGGCGAACACCTTGGCGAAGAAGCAGAAGAAGCAGGCGGCCGGCACCCCGGCGACGGTAGCGCTCACCGCGGCCGGGACCGCCTTCACGGTCCACGCCTACGAGCACGACCCCGCCCATCCCTCGTACGGCGAGGAGGCCGCCGAGGCGATGGGCGTCTCCCCCGACCGGGTCTTCAAGACGCTCGTCGCCGAGGTCGACGGCGAACTGACCGTCGCCGTCGTCCCCGTGGCGGGCACTTTGGATCTGAAGGCGCTGGCCGCCGCGGTGTCCGGCAAGCGCGCGGTGATGGCCGATCCGGCCGCCGCCGAGCGCACGACGGGCTATGTGCGCGGCGGCATCTCCCCGCTCGGCCAGCGCAAGAGGCTGCGCACGGTCCTGGACGACTCGGCGTCGGCGCACGCCACGATCTGCGTCTCGGCGGGCCGCAGGGGCCTGGAGGTCGAGCTGGCGCCGGGCGACCTGGCGGAACTCACGGGAGCGGTGCTGGCGCCGATCGGCAGGGCCTGACGCTCCCCTCGGCGTCTCGGCACGGCGTCCTTCTCACGGCTTCTTACGACGTGAAAGTGCCCTCGACACCCGGGCGGGGCCGGACTAGTAACCCAAGGCATGTCGAAGAAGACGCGCATGCGGAAGTGGCGGGCGAAGAAGCGCAAGGCCAACCACGGGAAACGCCCCGCTTAGCCCCGCTTGGCCCGGCTCAGGGGACCCGCTCAGGGGACCTCAGGGGACCCGCTCAGGGAACCCGCTCCTCGTAAGGCACCGCGTACGGCTCCGGGTCGCGCGGCCCGAACAGCCCGGTGAGGCCGAGGTGGACGGCCAGCGCGGCCACCGGCCAGGCGAGGAGCGTGCCCTTGGCCTTGAGTTCCAGGGGGGCGTTGAAGACCACGCCCTTGCCGACGGCCTTGGCGTGCGCGACGACGTCCGTGTCGGGGCCGATCACAACCCCGGCCTTCCAGGCCAGCAGGGCACCCAGCAGGCTGCCCAGCGCCAGGGCCACCACGATCGGGACGCCCCCGCTCCTGCGCACCAGGAAGGCGGCGACGCCGCTGACGAGTCCGAAGCCGATCGCGAGCAGAGTGAACGTTCCGTCGACACCGATCGCCTGCTCGCCCTCGGTGTCCTTGAGGTACACCGCCTCGCCGTCCGAGATGAGCGGGATGCGCGGCGCGAACCCGAGCCACAGCGCACCGAGCACCAAGCCGCTGAGCGCCACCACGGCCAAGATCACCGCGGCCAGCAACAGTTCCTTCTTCATGCCGGGCCCATCCTGCTCGTGGCCGTGAGGAGGCATCGCCCCCACCCCCCACAGCTGCGCGGGTGCCTGCCAGGGGTCGCTCGCGGGTCGGTCGTGCGGCGGTTGGGAGGGAGTCAGCGGTGCGGTCACCCACACATCGTGCCAGGCCTACCCCTCTCCTGGCCGCCGCCCCTCACCGAAGCGCTGCGCGCTACCCCTTTTTGATGGTGCGCCGCGTCACCGGACGGCGGCCCGGCGGTACGCCCAGGTGGCCACGGCGAGCGAGCCGACACCGACCCCCGCGCAGACCGCCAGATCGAGGGCGACGACGGCCCAATCAGGGTTCGGCCCGAACGTACGAGCGAAGGCCTCGACGCCGTACGTGGAAGGCAGCAGGTCTCGCGCGTACTGAAGCAGGATCGGCATCCGCTCGGCCGGGAGCACTCCGAGGAGCAGCGCCGCGGACATACCCATCTGGCCGAGCAGCGTGGCCAGCTCGGGCCGGGGCGCGAGCAGACCGAGCGCGGCGCCGAGGCCCGCGAGGGCGGCCCCCGCGAGCGGGATCACCGCGGCGAGCACCCACAGGTGCGTGAGAGGCAGCCCGAAGAGCCCGCAGCCGACGATCGCCGTGACGAGGGTGCCGGGGACCGTGAAGGAGGCGTACGCGGCCGCGGCGCCCAGCACCACGGCGGCGGGCGGCACCGGCAGCGTGGCGTAGTGGTCGAGCCCGCCGTCGGCGCGGAGCTGCCCGAAGTACTGCGCGAGCAGGTTGAGCGCGACGAACGCGACGACGAGCACGGAGGACCCGGCCACCACGGCACGGGCCTCGCCGCCGCCGTCCACGACGCCGCGCATCAGGATCATGATGCCGACGGACTGGAAGGTCGCCACGAAGAGCAGCGGTATCCGCGCGACCCGCGCGCGGGAGAGCTGGGCGCGGTAGACGGCGCAGAGCGCGGGGAAGAGCCGGGCGCGCGGCCCGAGCACCGCGGGCCCACCGAGGTCGGCCGCACCCGGCTCCTCGGCCCGCACCACGGCTTCAAGCGGAACGGCACTCACCGGAGAACCCTTCTGTCACTGTCACTGCCACCCGCACCCCAAGAACTCACGCCTTCACCAACCCCCGCCGACTGCTCCCGCCCAACGCAAGATAGACGTCCTCAAGACTGGGCGTAGCCACGGTGAAGTCATCCAGCGCGGCGAAGGCGCTCCCGCCCGTCACCGCCGCGACGGCTGCCCGGGCCTCCTCGGGCGCGAGCCGCAGGGACCACCGCCGCCCCGACTCGACGGCGAAGGAGCGGAGCGCGGCCACCTCGGGGACGCCGAGCGGCGCGCGCTCCCGCCACACCAGCTCCACCCGCACCTCGTCGGCGACCTGCTCCTTGAGCCCGGCCGGACTGTCGCAGGCGATGACCCTGCCCCGGTCGAGCACGGCGACCCGGTCCAGCACGGTCTCCGCCTCGATGACGTTGTGCGTGACGAGCAGCACGGTCGTCCCGCGCTCGGCCCGACGCCGGTCGATCGCCGCCCACACGGCACGGCGCGCGACGGGGTCCATGCCGGTGGTCGGTTCGTCCAGGACGAGCAGCGGCCGCTCCCCCACCAGCGCGGTGGCGAAGCAGGCGAGCCGCCGCTGCCCGCCGGAAAGCTTCTTCAGCGGCCGCGAGGCCAGCGGGGTGAGCCCCAGCTCTTCGAGGACCGCGTCCCGCTCGGCCCGCGCCCGGTGCACGTCGAGCCCCCGCAACCGCCCGGTGGTCTCGACGGCCAGTGACACGGTCAGCTCGTCGAGCGCCGTGGACTCCTGCCCGAGGTAGGCGAGGATCCGCGCCGCCCGCTCGGGGTGGCGCACGATGTCGTGGCCGAGGATGTCGACGGTGCCGCTGTCGGGCCGCATCAGCCCGGTCAGCTGGCGGACGAGGGTGGACTTGCCGGCACCGTTGGGCCCGAGCAGACCGAAGATCTCCCCGCGCCGGACCGTCAGACAGATGCCGTCGGTGGCGCGGACCTCGGGCGTCGCGGGCCTGCCTCGCCTGCCTCGGGCGGCGGGGTAGGTCTTGACCAGGTCGCCCACCGCGCAGACGGCGTCGATGCCGTGTTCCTGACGGAGTCCCTGTCGGACTGCCGGTGCGGGGCGCGTACTCACGAAGGACGAGACTACGGGGTCGGCGGGCGCGGATGACGCCCGGGGCGCCCCGTACGCCCCGTATCAGTCACCTGCCCGGTCCCCCGCGGGCGCGTGCTCGGCGGCTGTCCGCGCGTCGACCTCCCGCCAGAAGCCGGCCCGGATCGCGTACCGGTCGTGCTCGTCGATCTGGTCGTCCTTGTGCGCGAGCAGACCGAACCGTGCGGCGTAGCGCAGCAGCTCGCCGTCGATGCGGTGCGGGATGCGCGGGTACATCGTCGAGAGCTTTTGCAGGTTGTGCTGTTCGGGCAGGCGTGCCATCCACCGCCGGGCGAACACCTGTCCTACCTCAAAAGGGTCGCCGCCGACCGTGGTGATGTCCTCCTCCCGGTCCGCCCAGCGCTGCTCGGCCGTCGTCAGCTGGGCGAGGGTGGGCAGGGCGGCGGCCTCGGGGCCCTCGGGCGCGCCTCCGGGCCGCTCGACCCAGCCCTTGTCGGAGGACCAGCGCAGCGTCGCGCTCGTGGGGGGCTGCGGGGGCTGGGTGCCGGGGCCGCGCAGGGCGGCCAGGTCCTTGGGGGTGGGCACGCCCTTGCCCGGGGGGACGCGGTGCTCGCCGGGCTCCCGGCCGTTGGACGTGGCGTCGGCGTGGCGGGCGGGGGCGGCCTCTTCCTCGGCGCGCTGCGCGGCGGCGGCGAGAGCGGACTCCGGGAGCGGGGCGGAGAGGATCGCGGCGATCTCGGGGCGCGGCGCGGGCGACGGCGCGCAGATGCCGGTCAGCTCCTTGGGGCGTACGGCCTTGGTGATCCACGCCCGGTCGAGGACGCGCCGCTCGTCGGCCTCGGCGACCAGGTCCTCCGACTGGTTGTAGTCCCCGTCGGCGGCCTGTACGGCCCACAGGTGGACGGCGACGCCGTGCTCCTTGGCGGCCATCATGCCGGGCAGCAGATCCCCGTCGCCGGTGACGAGCACGATGTCGGAGCAGGCGCGGTTGCGGGCCAGCTCGGTCAGCTCGGCGTGCATGGCGGCGTCCACGCCCTTCTGCGCCCACCGCCCGTCGCTGCGGGTCAGGGCGCCGAGCCTGACCGTCACGCGCGGCATGACGCGCAGCCGCCGGTGCTCGGGCTGCGGTACGCGGTCGGGGGCGCCGTCGAACCAGTAGATCCGCAGCAGCGGACGCTGGGTGTCGGACTCCGCGCGCTCGCGCAGGCCCTGGATCAGGGCGGCGTGGTCGACGGTGATCCGGGACCTGGAGGGCTCCCCCGCGAGCAGACTCGCGGCGGCACCCAGCAGATACCCGGCGTCCACCAGGACGATGCAGCGGTCCACGCGATCCACCCTCTTTCCCTGGAGGTCTCCGGCGTTCCGGGAAGTTCCTGAAAGTGTCCGGAGGTTCCTGGACGTTCCCTAGAAGGCCCGCGAACACACCCTGTGACGAGAACGAATCAGGGGTGCGGGTGCGGGTCCGCGTCGGGTTTGCTTCGAGTCTGCCCGACCTGGCGGAGGTTAACGGGCGGAACTCGATCTTCGGCGTGGCGTATCGGCGCATCACTCCGGGGCAGCCCTTATTACGCACGGTAATTATCCGAAATGCGCGTTCTGTCGGCATATGTGAGTCTGATCGCGTCATGGCCCCCGGATCCCCCTCAGGAGGAAGATCACCATGGCCAAGAACAAGAATCGCAAGCAGGGCAGCCAGGAGAACCGCGCCTCGGCGGCCGAGCAGGCGTCGGAGCAGGCCAAGTCGGCCGCCGCCGAGGCCCAGTCGCCGATGGACACGCAGGCTCAGGGCAGCCCCGCTGATGTTGCCCGTAAGCACCAGCGCCGCTTCGGCCACAACTGACGCACATTGAGGCACACATGAGGGGCGCACCCGATCCGGGTGCGCCCCTCATGCTCTGCCCGCCTGGAGATGCTCTGCCCGCCTCACGCGGGCGGGTGGGCTCAGCCCGCGAGGCAGGACGGGCCGAGCAGCACCTTCAGATCGCCGAAGAGCGCCGGGTCCGGCTTGACGCGGTGCCGGTCGAGCCGCAGCACCGTGGTCTTCTGCGCCCCCTGGAGCTTGATCCGCACCTCGCTGTTGCCGCGGTGGTGGCTGAGGACCTCGCCCAGGCGGTGGACCATCGGCGGGCTGACCTTGACGGTCGGGATGGTGATGATCACGGGCGCGTTGGTGCCCGCGTTCGACAGGTCGGGGACCTGTAGCTCCATCGCGACGAGCCGCGGCACGTCCTCGCGCTTGTCGAGGCGTCCCTTGACGAAGACCACCGCGTCCTCGACGAGTTGGGTCGAGACCAGCTGGTACGTCGCCGGGAAGAACATGCACTCGATGGAACCGGCGAGGTCCTCGACGGTGGCGATGGCCCAGGCGTTGCCCTGCTTGGTCATCTTGCGCTGGAGGCCGGAGATGATGCCGCCGATGGTGACCACCGACCCGTCGGAGAAGTCACCGCCGGTGAGCTGCCCGATGCCCGCGTCGGCCTTGTCGGAGAGCACGTGCTCCAGGCCGAAGAGCGGGTGGTCGGAGACGTACAGGCCGAGCATCTCCCGCTCCTGGGCGAGGAGGTAGGTCTTCTCCCACTCGTCCTCGGAGAACTCGACATCGAGCCCGAAGCCCGGCTCGTCGCCGCCGGACTCGTCGCCCATGCCGCCGAAGAGGTCGAACTGGCCCTCGGCTTCCTTCCTCTTCACCGCGACCACATTGTCGATCATCGGTTCGTACTGCGCGGTCAGGCCCTTGCGGGTGTGCCCCATGGTGTCGAACGCGCCCGCCTTGATGAGCGATTCCGTGGTGCGCTTGTTGCAGGCGGCCGCCTCGACCTTGTCGAGGTAGTCGGGGAAGGAGGTGAACTTCCCCTTCGCCTTCCGCGACCGGATGATCGACTCCACCACGTTCGTACCGACGTTGCGGACGGCCTCCAGGCCGAAGAGGATCACGTCGTCGCCCTGCGCGGCGAAGTTGTGCACCGACTCGTTCACGTTCGGCGGGAGCACCTTGATGCCCATGCGGCGGCACTCGTTCAGATAGACGGCCGACTTGTCCTTGTCGTCCTTCACCGAGGTGAGCAGCGCGGCCATGTACTCGGCCGGGTAGTTCGCCTTGAGGTAGGCGGTCCAGTAGGTGACCAGGCCGTACGCGGAGGAGTGCGCCTTGTTGAAGGCGTAGCCGGCGAAGGGGACCAGGACGTCCCACAGGGCCTGGATGGCCTCGTCGGAGTAGCCGTTCTTCCGGGCGCCCGCCTGGAAGAGGACGAAGTTCTTCTCCAGCTCCTCGGGCTTCTTCTTGCCCATCACGCGGCGCAGGATGTCGGCTTCGCCGAGGCTGTAGCCCGCGACGATCTGGGCGGCCTTCTGCACCTGCTCCTGGTACACGATGAGGCCGTAGGTCAGGCCCAGCGTCTCCTTCAGGGGCTCTTCCAGCTCCGGATGGATCGGCGTGATCTCCTGGCGGCCGTTCTTGCGCTCGGCGTAGTTCGTGTGCGAGTTCATGCCCATCGGGCCCGGCCGGTACAGGGCCGAGACGGCGGAAATGTCCTCGAAGTTGTCGGGCTGCATCTGGCGCAGCAGCGAGCGCATCGGGCCGCCGTCGAACTGGAAGACGCCGAGCGTGTCACCGCGGCAGAGCAGTTCGAAGGTCTTCGGGTCGTCCAGCGGGAGGGAGAGCATCTCCAGCTCGATGCCCTTGTTGGCCTTCACCATCTTGACGGCGTCGTCCATGATGGTGAGGTTGCGCAGGCCCAGGAAGTCCATCTTGAGCAGGCCGAGCGACTCGCACTGGGGGTAGTCCCACTGCGTGATGGTCACGCCGTCGGTGTGCCGCACCCAGATCGGGGCGTGGTCGACGATCGGCTCGCTGGACATGATCACGCCGGCCGCGTGCACGCCCATCTGCCGGACCAGGCCCTCCACACCCTTGGCGGTGTCGATGACCTTCTTCACGTCCGGCTCGTTCTCGTACATCCCCCGGATCTCGCCCGCCTCGCTGTAGCGCGGGTGCTTGGGGTCGGTGATGCCGGAGAGGTCGATGCCCTTGCCGAGGACGTCGGCGGGCATCGCCTTGGTGAGGCGGTCGCCCATCGCGTACGGATATCCGAGCACGCGCGCGGAGTCCTTGATGGCGTTCTTCGCCTTGATCTTTCCGTACGTGCCGATCATGGCGACCTTGTCGGCGCCGTACTTCTCCGTCACATACCTGATCACCTCCACGCGCCTACGCTCGTCGAAGTCGATGTCGACGTCGGGCATGGAGACGCGCTCGGGGTTGAGGAACCGCTCGAAGATCAGGCCGTGCGTGATCGGGTCGAGGTCGGTGATGCCCATGGCGTACGCCACGATCGAACCGGCCGCGGAGCCTCGGCCCGGGCCCACCGCGATGCCGTTGTTCTTCGCCCACATGATGAAGTCGGCGACCACGAGGAAGTACCCCGGGAAGCCCATCTGGATGATGATGTCCATCTCGTACTCGGCCTGCTTCTGCCGGTCCTCGGGGACACCTCCCGGATAGCGGCGCTCCATGCCGCGCCGGACCTCCTCCTGGAACCAGGTGACCTCGGTGAAGCCCTCGGGGATGTCGAACTTCGGCATCAGGTCGCGCTTCTCGAACATCCCCGTGGTGTCGATCTGCTCGGCGACCAGGAGGGTGTTGCGGCAGCCCTCCTGCCACGCGTCCGAGGAGTCGATGGCGTACATCTCGTCCGTGGACTTCAGGTAGTAGCCGGTGCCGTCGAACCGGAAGCGGTCCGGGTCCGAGAGGTTCTTGCCGGTCTGGATGCACAGCAGGGCGTCGTGGGCGGTCGACTCGTGCGCGTACGTGTAGTGCGAGTCGTTCGTGACCAGCGGCGGGATCCCCAGCTCCTTGCCGATCTTCAACAGGTCGTCACGGACCCGGCGCTCGATCTCGATGCCGTGGTCCATCAGCTCCAGGAAGTACCGGTCCTTGCCGAAGATGTCCTGGTACTCACCGGCGGCCTTCCGCGCCTCCTCGTACTGTCCGAGGCGCAACCGCGTCTGGAGTTCCCCCGACGGGCACCCCGTGGAGGCGATGAGGCCCTCCGACCACTGGGAGATCGTCTCCTTGTCCATGCGCGGCCACTTCTGTAGCCAGCCCTCCGCGTACGCGTCGGAGGAGAGGCGGAAGAGGTTGTGCAGGCCCGTCTTGTTCGCCGCCCAGATCGTCTTGTGGGTGTAACCACCCGAACCCGACACGTCGTCGCGCTTCTGGTGCGGCTGGCCCCACTGGATCTTCCGCTTGTTGCGCCGCGACTCCGGGGCGACGTACGCCTCGATGCCGATGATCGGCGTCACGCCCGCCTTCTGCGCCGAGTGGAAGAAGTCGTACGCGCCGTGCAGGTTGCCGTGGTCGGACATCGCGATATGCGTCATGCCCATCTCATTGCACGCGTTGAACATGTCCTTGAGCCGCGCGGCACCGTCCAGAAGCGAGTACTGCGTGTGGACGTGCAGGTGCGTGAAGGGCGGCTTGGTCACGACGGGAGGCCTCCGGAGAACGGTGGGCGACAGGCTGCGGGCAGTCTGGGGGGACAGCGACGAAGTCTAATCCGGGGCACTGACAGCGGGCGGGCACTCGGGGGTACGGTCGTGCGTTGGACCGGTCGAGAGCGTCGTGCGTCGGACCGGTCGAGAGCCCTGTTTCGAATGTCACGCCCCACCCCGCACCAGGAGGCACCCAGCGATGTCCGTCCCGCAGCCCACGGCCGATCAGCGCGGCGAGCAGATCCTCGCCGTCTTCGGCACCGCTTTCGGCGAGCTGCTTGCCGCGGACCCCGCCGCGTTCCGGGTGAAGTTCCGGAAGATGGCCTCCTCCGCTTTCGCGTTCTACCGCGGCACGGCCTGCCTGTTCTACGCCGACCTGGAGCGCGAGCAGCACGGCGGGCCGTACCTGGACGACCGCACGGGCCGGGTGTGGATCCACGGCGACCTGCACGCGGAGAACTTCGGCACGTACATGGACGCCCAGGGCCGCCTGATCTTCAACGTGAACGACTTCGACGAGGCATACGTCGGCCCCTTCACCTGGGACCTGAAGCGCTTCGCCGCCTCCGTGGCCCTGATCGGCTACTCCAAGGCGCTCAGCGACGGCCAGATCTCCGAGCTGGTGCGGACCTACGCCGCGGCGTACCGCGAGCGCATCCACGACCTGGCGACGGGCGCCAAGAGCGACGAGGTGCCGCCCTTCACGCTGGACACCGCCCAGGGCGCCCTCCTGGACGCGCTGCGTGACGCGCGCTCCCTGACCCGCTTCGGGCTGCTCGACTCGATGACCGAGATCCGCGACTTCGAGCGCCGCTTCGCGCCCGGGGGCGGCTCCATCGAGCTGGACGCCGCCACGCGCTACAAGGTCCTCGCGGCCTTCGACGGCTATCTGGAGACGCTGCCGGAGTCCTCGCTCACCCGCCCCGACTCCTACCGCGTGAAGGACGTCGTGGGCCGGCGCGGCATCGGCATCGGCTCCGCGGGCCTGCCCTCGTACAACATCCTCCTCGAGGGCAACAGCGACGCGCTGGAGAACGACGTCGTGATCTACCTCAAGCAGGCGCAGACCCCGGCGGTCTCCCGGCACATCACGGACCCGGCGGTGCGGGGCTACTTCCAGCACGAGGGGCACCGCACGGTCATCTCCCAGCGCGCGCTCCAGGCGCACGCCGACCCGTGGCTGGGCTGGACCGAGCTGGACGGCGCGGGCCAGCTGGTCGCCGAGGTCTCGCCGTACGCGGTGGACCTGGACTGGTCGGACATCGACGACCTGGAGGAGATCTCCTCGGTCGTCGCCGACCTCGGCCGTGCCACCGCCACGATGCACGCGGCGGCGGACGACGAGAGCGGCCACTCGGACCTGGTGCCGTTCTCCACGGAGCGCGCCATCGACGCCGCGATCGCCGCCGACGAGGCCGGCTTCGGAGACCTGCTCGTCGACTTCGCCCACAGCTACGGCGCCCGCGCGCGGGAGGACCACCAGATCTTCGTCGACCTGTTCCGTAACGGTCGGATTCCAGGTCTGTAAGCGTCCGCGGCCCAATGGGGAACTCATAGGCACCCTTTAGGGACCTCCTACGGGAACACGTGGCACACTCCTCCGCGATGGACATATCCGGGACCCAGCTCAGAGCCGTGCGCGCGGCGCTCTTCACGGCGCTCGTCGTGACGCTCTCCGCCGCGTCGCACGTGCTGCTGTCCCGGGTCCCCCTGCCGCTGGCGACCGTCACGGCTGTCGCCGCCGCCGTCTTCGTCATCGCGTACGCGCTGGCGGGCCACGAGCGGGGCTTCGGGCGGATCGCCGCCCTGCTGATCCCCCTCGAACTGGCCGCCGACACGGTGTTCACCGCGGGCCAGCACGTCTGTTACGGCGAGGCGGGCGGCCCGGTGGCGGGTCCGCTGCGCTCCGTCGGCTTCGACGTGCTGTGCGGCGGTACGCCCGTCGGGACGCCGCTGGCCCGGATGACCGCGGACGGCCACGGCGGCGCCGCCGCGCTGCTCGCCGACGCCGAACCGGGCGCCGCCTGGCTGCTGCTCGGGGCGCATATCGGCGTGGGCCTCCTGGCCGCGGGCTGGCTGCGGCGCGGCGAGCGGGCACTGGCCCAGCTGCTGCGCGCGGTCGCCGGGGCCACGTTCCGGCCGCTCCTGATCGCGGTCGCCTCGGTGACCGCTCCGCGCACCCCCGTACGCCGCCTGCCGCGCCCCGAGCGCCGGGCGCGGGTCACGCGCACGCGCCTGCTGGTGCACTTCGTGGGGCGGCGTGGACCGCCGTGCTCGGCCGCCTTCGCCTGAGCACGACATTCCCACGCAGTCACCCACACGGAGAAAAAGATCATGAGCAAGCGCAACAGCCAGGCCGCTAAGTCCGCCGCCCGCGAGCGGATCCGCGCCCAGCAGGAGGCCGAGCGCAAGCGCGAGAAGCGCAAGCGCGCGGTGATCGTCGGCGTCTCGATCGTCGGCGTCCTCGCGATCGCAGGCGGCGTCGGCTATGCCGTGATGGAGGCCAACAAGCCCGGTTACTGGGACGCCGCGAAGGACAACAAGCTGGTCAAGCCCGCGAACACCTCGGGCGCGAACGGCACGACGGTGGTCCTCGGCAAGGACTCGGCGAAGAAGACCCTCAAGCTCTACGAGGACCCGCGCTGCCCGGTCTGCGCCGGCTTCGAGCAGGCCGTCGGCCCGACCATCGAGAAGGACCTGAAGGACGGCAAGTACAAGCTCCAGTTCGTCGGCGCCACCTTCCTCGACAACGGCATCCCCGGCGAGGGCTCCAGGAACGCCCTGAGCGCGATGGGCGCGGCGCTGAACGTCAGCGACGACGCGTTCCTCGAGTTCAAGAAGGCCCTGTACTCGGCGAAGAACCACCCCGCCGAGCAGGACGACAAGTTCAAGAACGACTCCTACCTCCTGAAGATCGCCGACGAGGTCCCCGAGCTGAAGAAGAGCGCGTCCTTCAAGAAGGACGTCAAGGACGGGACCTTCGACCGCTGGGCCCTGGAGATGTCGGAGAAGTTCGACGACAACAAGGACGGCGTCAGGGGCACGCCCTCCCTGGTCATGGACGGCAAGCAGCTGACCGCTCCCGGCTCGAAGAACGCGCCGAGCACGGCGAAGGACTTCAAGACCGTGGTCGACAAGGCCCTCAAGGGCTGACCCGGGGCCGGAGTCGGTTACCCGGCCCACGGGGAATGAGCGGGCGAACTCACTGAGTTCGCCCGCTCTTTGGCTTACCGATCAGTATGGTGATCGTCCGTGACCAGTCGAACTGATCTTCAGCAGGCGCTCAACTCCATAGCCCCGAGCCGCCGTACGGTCGTCAAGGCCGCCGCCGCCACCGCCGCACTCGCCGCCCCGCTCGCCGCCACCCCCGCACACGCCGCCGACACCCCCGCCTTCCACCACGGCGTCGCCTCGGGGGACCCGCTGCCCGACGGCGTCCTGCTCTGGACCCGGGTGACGCCCGAGCCGGACGCCGTGCCCGGGTCCGGCAAGGGGGCCGACACCGAGGTGAGGTGGGAGATAGCCGAGGACAAGGGGTTCTCCAGAGTCGTCAGCCGTGGCTCCACCACCGCGCGGGCCGCCTCCGACCACACGGTGAAAGCCGATGTAAGGGGCTTGCGCCAGGCGACCACCTATTACTTCCGCTTCTCCGTAGGCGATGCCTCCCCCGTGCACTCCCCTGTGGGCCGCACCCGCACCACCCCCGCGCACGACGCCTCCGCGCACGGCGTCCGCTTCGGTGTGGTGTCCTGCGCCAACTGGGAGGCCGGCTACTTCTCGGCGTACCGCCACCTCGCGGCCCGCACCGAACTGGACGCGGTCCTCCACCTCGGGGACTACCTCTACGAGTACCCGAGCGGCGAGTACCCGCGGGCCGAGAAGGTCGTACGTCAGCACGAGCCCCGGCACGAGATCGTCACGCTCGCCGACTACCGCACCCGGCACGGCGTCCACAAGACCGACCGGGACGCGCAGGCGATGCACGCGACGCACCCGGTCATCGCGATCTGGGACGACCACGAGTTCGCCGACAACGCCTGGCAGGGCGGCGCGGGGAACCACACCCCCGAGACCGAGGGCGCCTGGGCGGAGCGCGTGGCGGCGGCCAAGCAGGCCTACTTCGAGTGGATGCCGGTACGCCCGTCCACCGAGGGCACCGTCTACCGCCGCATCCGCTTCGGCAAGCTGGCCGACCTGCACCTGCTCGACCTGCGCTCCTTCCGCTCCCAGCAGGCGGGCACCGGCAGCGGCGCGGTGGACGACCCGGAACGTACGCTCACCGGCCGCGCGCAGCTCGACTGGCTGAAGTCGGGCCTCGCGTCCTCGGACGCCGCCTGGAAGCTGGTCGGCACGTCGGTGATGATCTCGCCGGTCGCCTTCGGTGCCCTGCCGGCCCATCTCCTCAAGCCGCTCGCGAAGCTGCTCGGCCTGCCCCAGGAGGGCATCGCCATCAACGTGGACCAGTGGGACGGCTACACGGACGACCGCAGGGAACTCATCTCCCACCTGCGCGACAACGACATCCGCAACACCGTCTTCCTGACGGGCGACATCCACATGGCGTGGGCGAACGACGTACCGGCCAAGGCGGCCACGTATCCGCTGAGCGCCTCGGCCGCCACCGAGTTCGTCGTCACCTCGGTCAGCTCCGACAACATCGACGACCTGCTCGGCGTCGCCCCGCACACGGTGTCCCTGGCGGCCGCGACCACCCTCAGGGCGGCCAACCGCCATGTGAAGTGGCTGGACATGGACTCGCACGGCTACGGCGTCCTCGACGTCACCGCCGAGCGCTCGCAGATGGACTACTACGCGCTCTCCGACCGGACCGACCCGGACGCGACCTCGTCCTGGGTCCGTTCGTACCGCACGCTCAGCGGCACGCAGAAGGTCGAGCGGGTACGCGAGCCGGTGCGCTGACCCGTCGCCGGGCGGGGCCTCCCAGCAGCCCCGCCCGGCCCCCTCAGAGCGTCTCCAGGAAGCCGATCGCCGTGCGCCACGTCTTCTCCGCGGCCTCGGCGTCGTAGTCGTCGAGGCCCGGGTCGGTGAAGAGGTGGCCCGCTCCCGCGTAGCGGTAGATCTCCACATCGGCCCCGGCCCGGCCCATCCGGAGGTACCAGGCGCTCAGCCAGTCGTCCGTCTCGAACGGGTCGGGCTCCGCCACGTGCAGCTGCACCGGCAGCTCGTCCACGGACGCGTTCTCCGCGATGTCGGACGTGCCGTGCAGGAGCAGCAGACCGCGCGCCTTCGCGTCGCCGAGCGCGAGGGTCTGGGCGGTCGCGGCGCCGAGGGAGAAGCCCGCGTAGACGAGGCCGCGCTCGGAGTAGGGGGCGGCGGCGAGGATCGCCCGCTTCAGGAGTTCGTCCTTGCCGATCTCGTCCTGGTAGGCCCTTCCGGCCTCGACGTCGTCGAACGTGCGCCCGCCGAACAGATCCGGGGTCCACACCTCGTGCCCCTCGGCGCGCAGCCGGTCCGCCGCCGCGTGCACCGCGGGCCGCAGCCCGTACGTCGAGTGGAAAAGCATGATGTTCATGGGGCCATCGTGCCATTCACTTCGGTACCCCTACCCTCGGAGGCATGGAGAACGTACTGCGTCCGTTGATCGTGATCGGCG
Organism: Streptomyces sp. NRRL S-920; assembly: GCF_000717945.1. Classification (NCBI taxonomy): domain Bacteria; kingdom Bacillati; phylum Actinomycetota; class Actinomycetes; order Kitasatosporales; family Streptomycetaceae; genus Streptomyces; species Streptomyces sp. NRRL S-920. The sequence continues at coordinate 69,309 of NZ_JODF01000019.1, read as the reverse complement.
GCTCGGTCGTGCTCACAGTGCTGGTCGGCTGGCTGGTCGACCTCGCTTTGCGCAGGGCCGACGAACGGCGTCACGACACCCCGCTGTGGGGGCTGCTGCGCCGCTGCCGCGTGCCCCTGCACATCGTCCTGTGCACCGCTCTGCTGAGAGGCTCCTACGGCCAGGCCCAGCTCGCCAAGGACCACTCGGCGGCCATCGGGCGGATCCTTTCGCTCGTCCTCATCGGCTCCACGGCCTGGCTGGTGGTGCGGATCGCCACGGCGATAGTGGAGTCCTCGTACGCCCGCTACGCCACGGTCCACCGCGATCCGGCGCGCGTCCGCAGGGTCCGTACGCAGGTGACCCTCATCCAGCGGGTGCTCTCCGCGATCGTGGGTGTCGTGGCGGCCGCCGCGATGCTGCTGACCTTCCCCGCCATGCAGGCGGCCGGCACCTCGCTGCTGGCCTCGGCCGGCATCCTCGGCATCGTCGCCGGTGTCGCGGCCCAGTCCACCCTCGGCAACCTCTTCGCGGGCCTCCAGATCGCCTTCGGCGACATGGTGCGGATCGGTGACACCGTGGTGGTGGACGGCGAGTGGGGCACCGTCGAGGAGATCACCCTGACCTTCCTCGCGGTACGCACCTGGGACGAGCGCCGGATCACGATGCCCGTGTCGTACTTCACGTCGAAACCCTTCGAGAACTGGTCCCGTGGCGGCGCGCAGATGACCGGCACGGTCTTCTTCCACCTGGACCACTCGGCGCCGGTCCACCAGATGCGCGACAAGCTCCGCGACATCCTGCGCGACTGCGCGGCGTGGGACGGCAGGGACTGGGGCCTCGCGGTCACGGACACGACGCCGAGCACGATGCAGGTCCGCGCCCTGGTCACCGCGAAGGACGCGGACGACATCTGGACCGTCCGGGTCACGGTGCGCGAGCAGATGGTGCAGTGGCTGACCGAGAAGCATCCGTACGCACTGCCGAAGGTCACCACGGCCTCGGCGGAACCCGCGCCGAACGGCCACCGCCCGCTGCACCTCGCCCCGAAGGTGCCGCGGACCGGCCGCGGCTGAGCTGCCCGGCACCGGGCCCGGGGTCAGCGCAGGCTGCGTACGTCGAGGTGATGCAGCACCCGGTCGACGACCTCCGGGTCGGCGCCGGGCTCGCTGCGCGCCGCGAGGACCTCATGGCGCGCGGCCGACATCATCTCGCGCTGGATGCGCTGGACGGCCTTCAGCCGGTCCACGCGCTTGGCGTACCGCTCGCGCCGCTCCTCGTCGACCACGTCCGGGCTGATCCTGGCCCCGATGTCGAACGCGCCGCGCAGCAGCCGCTCGGAGACCTCCTCCGGAAGCTCCTCGACCGCTTCGATCTCCTTGAGGCGGCGCTTGGCGGCCTTGGCGGCGCGCACCGCGAGCGCCCGCTCCAGCTCCCGCTCCGCGTCGGTGTCGGCGCGCACCCCGAGCTTCCGCACCAGCCAGGGCAGGGTGAGTCCCTGGACGACCAGCGTCGCCATGATCACGCAGAACGCGATGAAGATGATCTCGTCACGCGCCGGGAACGGAGCCCCGTCGTCCGTCTTGAGCGGGATGGCGAGCGCGAGCGCCACGGACGCCACGCCGCGCATACCGGCCCACCACATGACGACGGTCTCGCGCCAGGTCGTCGGGATCTCCTCGTCGTAGTCCCGGCGTTTGTGCAGCCGCTTGGCGAGCCAGGTCGCGGGCAGCAGCCACAGCAGCCGCCCGCCGACGACGACGCCGACGACCGCCGCGCCCCAGCCGAACATCTCCCACTCGCGGCCGCTCGCGATGCCGAACACGTTGTGCAGTTCGAGACCGATGAGCCCGAACGCGGCGCCGGTCACCAGGGTGTCGACGATCTGCCAGAAGGTCTGCCCGGTGATGCGCCCGAGCACGTCGTCGGCGTCGACGGCGTTCTCCGCGAGGTAGAGGGCGGTGGTGAGGACGGCGAGCACACCGGAGCCGAGCAGTTCCTCGGCCAGCACATAGCTGACGAACGGCACGAGCAGCGTCAGGCCGGTCTGCAAGATGGCGTCACCGAGCAGCCCCATGAGCTTGTTCGTCAGCCAGCCGAGCGCGAGCCCGACGAGCACGGCCACCACGGCGGAGAGCACCAGGCGGCCCGCGGCGGACGGCCAGGAGAAGGTGCCGCTCACCGCCGCCGCGATGGCCACGTGGTAGAGCACGATCGCCGTGACGTCGTTGAAGAGGCCCTCGCCCTCCAGGATCGATACGAGTCTGCGGGGCAGCCCGAGCGAGCCCGCCACGGCGGTCGCGGCGACCGGGTCCGGCGGCGCGACGAGCGCCCCGAGGGCGACGGCGGCAGCGATCGGCAGGCCGGGGACGACGGCGTTGGCCATCGCGGCGACCGCCGCCGTCGTCACGAAGACCAGTGCCACGGCGAGCAGGAAGATGGGGCGCCGGTTGGCCGCGAACTGCCGCCACGACGTGCGCTGCACGGACGCGTAGAGCAGCGGGGGCAGCACCAGCGGAAGGATGTAGTCCGGCGGGATCTCGACATTGGGCACGAACGGCAGCAGGGCCATGCCGATCCCCGCGAGCGTCATCAGGACGGGTGCGGGCAGCCCGAGCCGGTCCCCCAACGGCACCGTGACCACGGCTCCAAGGAGCAGGACGAGCAGCAGCGCCAATTGATCCACGGTGCGCCCTCCGGGCGGTCGAGACTTCAACGATCAAGACTCAACCCTGCCACGCGGCGGCGCTCATCGCGTCAGTGCAGCGCCTTGCGCATCGCCTGATGCGGAATCCCGGCGTCCGGGAACTCCGGGCCGTACGCCTCGTACCCCAGGCGTTCGTAGAAGCCCAGGGCGTGCGTCTGCGCGTGCAGGTCGACCGCCGCCAGGCCACGCGCGCGTGCCGCGTCCTCTATGGCCCGGACCAGGGCCGCCCCGACGCCCGCGCCGCGGGCCGCCGCGGTCACCGCGAGCCGGCCGAGCGCGCCCACGCCGGCGTCCCCGCCGTTCTTGGCGGCCGCCGCGGCGCCGGTCAGGAGCCGGCCCGTGCCCAGCGGCACGCCGTCCTCGCGCACGGCCAGGACGTGCACCGCCCCGGCGTCGTACGCGTCGTACTCAACCTCTTCGGGCACCTGCTGCTCCGCCACGAAGACGTCCTTGCGGACCGCGAAACAGGCCGCGAGGTCCTCCGGATCCCGCGCGACCCGGATCGTCACACCGGTCACGCGCTCTCCGCCCGCACCCGGTCGAGCGCCTGCTGGAGGTCCTCGGGGTACTGGCTCTCGAACTCCACCCACTGCCCGTCGCCCGGGTGCTCGAAGCCGAGCCGGACCGCGTGCAGCCACTGGCGCGTCAGGCCGAGGCGCTTGCCGAGCGTCGGGTCCGCGCCGTACGTCAGGTCGCCCACGCAGGGGTGCCGGTGGGCCGCCATGTGGACGCGGATCTGGTGGGTGCGCCCCGTCTCCAGCTTGATGTCGAGCAGGGAGGCGGCCCGGAAGGCCTCGATGAGGTCGTAGTGCGTGACGGAGGGCTTGCCCTCGGCCGTGACCGCCCACTTGTAGTCGTGGTTCGGGTGGCGGCCGATGGGGGCGTCGATCGTGCCGCTCATCGGGTCGGGGTGGCCCTGCACCAGCGCGTTGTAGCGCTTGTCGACCGTGCGCTCCTTGAACTGGCGCTTCAACGACGTGTACGCGCGCTCCGACTTGGCGACCACCATCAGGCCGGACGTGCCCACGTCCAGGCGGTGCACGATGCCCTGGCGCTCGGCGGCACCGGAGGTGGAGATGCGGTAACCGGCGGCGGCGAGGCCGCCGATCACGGTCGTCCCGGTCCAGCCCGGGCTCGGGTGCGCGGCGACGCCGACCGGCTTGACGATCACGACGATGTCGTCGTCGTCATGCACGATCTCCATGCCCTCGACGGGCTCGGCCACGATCTGCACCGGAGCGGGCGCCTGCGGCATCTCCACTTCCAGCCAGGCGCCGCCGTGCACCCGCTCGGATTTGCCGACCACCGAGCCGTCGACCGAGACCTTCCCCGCCGCGGCGAGCTCGGCGGCCTTCGTGCGGGAGAAACCGAACATGCGAGAGATGGCGGCGTCGACGCGCTCGCCCTCCAGGCCGTCCGGCACGGGCAGGGTACGGATCTCGGGAATCGTGCTCACCCATTGAGTATGCAGGAGCCCACCGACACTCCCCGACCACAGGTCTCCCGCCGGGCCCCGCCTCAGTCCTTGTGGACCGTGCCGTCCGGGTCGAGCCCCTTGAAGGACAGCAGGACGATCAGGATGCCGCCGCAGACGATCGCCGAGTCCGCGAGGTTGAAGACCGCGAAGCCCTTGGGGGCGATGAAGTCGACCACCGCGCCCTCGAACACGCCGGGCGCGCGGAAGATCCGGTCGGTGAGGTTGCCGAGCGCGCCGCCGAGGAGCAGGCCGAGCGCGATCGCCCACGGCAGGCTGTAGAGCTTGCGGGCGAGCCGGGCGATCACCACGATGACCGCCGCCGCGATGCACGTGAAGATGATCGTGAAGGCCTCGCCGAACCCGAACGCGGCGCCCGCGTTGCGGATCGCGTTGAAGCGGAGCCACTCGCCGAAGACCTCGATGGCGTCGTGGTGCTCCAGCTTCGCGACCACGATCATCTTGCTGACCAGGTCGAAGGCGTACGCCACGGCGGCCACGGCGAACAGCACGGCGATCTTGCGCCTGCCCTTGGGCCGCTGCTCGTCCTCGCCCACGACGTCGCCGGGCCGCTCCGGCTCGCCCCCGACCGCCTCAGGGTTCTCCGGCGTACCGATGATGCGCTCCGCCTCTGCCACGTGAGTCCCTCAACCTAGGTACCTGACTGGGGACGAGGGTACGGCACACACGTACGGGCCCAGGTGTCCAGGCCGTGCTCAGGAGCGTCGTTCCTGCTTCTGCTTGCACTCCACGCACAGGGTCGCGCGCGGGAAGGCCTGCATCCGCGCCTTGCCGATCGGATTTCCGCAGTTCTCACAGAGGCCGTACGTCCCCGCGTCCAGGCGTTCCAGGGCGCGCTCGGTCTGGAGGAGCATCTCGCGCGCGTTGGCGGCCAGCGCCATCTCGTGCTCGCGCGTGATGTTCTTCGTACCGGTGTCCGCGTCGTCGTCGCCCGCCCCGTCACCGGAGTCCCGCATCAGCCCCGCCAGGGCCTCCTCGGAGGACGAGATCTCGCTGCCGAGGCGCAGCGCCTCGCTCTGTAGCTCCGTGCGGGCCTCCTCGACCTCTTCCGGAGTCCAGGGGTCCTCACCCGGGCGGACCGCCAGCTCACCGGGTTCCGCCGCGGCGGCACGCGCCTTGGGCACCGCCGTCGGCTGCGTCGCTGCGGTCGCCGTGCCCGGAGTCTTCTTCGCAACCACTGTCGTGGCTCCCGTCGTCTCCGCGGCCTCAGCCGCATCTTCGGCCGCGATCGCGACCGTGTCGTTGTCCGTACCCTGCTGCCCTGCCGCGCTCTCCGCGTCCACCTTCTTGGCGGCGCGCTTCGAGGCGGCGCTCTTCTTTGAGGTGCGCTTCTCGGCCGCGCCCTCCCCGGCCGTGCTCGCCTTTGCGGCGCTCTCCTTAGCGGGGGGCTTCCCGACCGCGCTCGCCTTTGCGGCGCTCTTCTTGGCAGCGCTCTCAGAGCCCGCCTGGTGCGCCCCCTCAAGCTCCGCCTCGTGAGCGGCCTTCTCCTTGGACGCGGCCTTGTGGGGCGCCGCCTTCTTTGAGGCGGCCTTCTTGGACGCGGCCTTCTTGGACGCGATCTTCTTCGCCGGCACCTCCTCAGCCGCGGTCGCTTTCTTAGCGACGGCCTTCTTGACGACGGCCTTCTTGGCGACGGCCTTCTTCGCGGGGGCCTTCTTGGCGACAGCCTTCTTCGCGGGGGCTTTCTTCGCGGGAGCCTCGGAGCCCTCCGGCGCGGGCACCTCCCCCACCGGAGCCTCGGAACCCCCCGGCGCCGCAGCCGCCCCCGCCCGCACCGGCTCCCCCATCACGGCCTTCTTCGCCACGGCCTTCTTCGCCGCGACCTTCTTCGCGACCGCCTTCTTCACCGCGGCCGCGGCCTTCTTCCCCGCCCCCTTACCCTCTGCTTCGGACCCCGCCCCCGCGCCGGTGGATCTGCCGGACGCCGACTGCTGTACGGCGGTCTTCTTCGCCACCATGGCCGCGGCCCCTTCACATATTGTGATCTTGCACGCGAATCGTGCTGGGACGATAAATCGACTCCAGGCCCGCGGCAACGGGGCACGCCGCCCGATTCGCCCGCCCCGCGGCTCCCGCACGGCGAGTCTGCAAGCGTTTTGCCCAACTCCCTGCCGGGTAATCCGCCGGCCGGTGCGCGCGGCGGATCCGCTCACCCCGCGTCTCGCCATTCGGGTCAGTCCGCGCCCCGCCCCGGCGGCCACCGCGAGTGCGGGAAAACCGGTCGGCCGCCCCACCCCGGGCGCCGTACACTGGGCGGCAGCGAGAAGCGTGGATGGGGACGAGTAGCGGCGTACGCAGCCATGAGCGACCCGGGGACGGTGAGAGCCCGGGGGCGAGCGCGACGCGAAGATCACCCCGGAGCCGCCGGAAGAAAGCCGACGCGTCAAGCGCAGGCGAGTAGACCCGGTATCGCGACCCCAATGAGGGGGCTCACCGGCACGGACCCCGTTCCGGAGAGCCAAGGAGGGTGGTACCGCGGGAGCGCGCCGCACCAGGCGCACACGGCTCTCGTCCCTCCGACGGAAGGCAGCACATCCGCCGGAGGACTTCGTTGAATACGCCGCCGCAGTACCGCCAGGTGCCCGCCCAGGTCGACCTGCCCGCCCTTGAGCACGCCGTGCTCGACTTCTGGCGCGAGCAGAAGATCTTCGCCAAGAGCCTCGACCAGTCCGAGGGCCGCCCCGAATGGGTGTTCTACGAGGGCCCGCCCACCGCCAACGGCATGCCGGGCGCCCACCACATCGAGGCCCGCGTCTTCAAGGACGTCTTCCCGCGCTTTCGCACCATGCGGGGGTACCACGTGGCCCGCAAGGCCGGCTGGGACTGCCACGGCCTGCCCGTGGAGCTGGCGGTCGAGAAGGAGCTGGGGTTCAACGGCAAGAAGGACATCGAGGCCTTCGGCATCGCCGAGTTCAACGCCAAGTGCCGCGAGTCCGTCACCCGCCACACCGACGCCTTCGCCGAGCTGACGACCCGCATGGGCTACTGGGTCGACCTCGACGACGCGTACCGCACGATGGACCCCGAGTACGTCGACTCCGTCTGGTGGTCCCTCAAGGAGATCTTCAACAAGGACCTCCTCGTCCAGGACCACCGCGTCGCCCCCTGGTGCCCCCGCTGCGGCACGGGCCTCTCGGACCACGAACTGGCGCAGGGCTACGAGACGGTCGTCGACCCGTCCGTCTACGTCCGCTTCCCGCTCACCTCCGGCCCCCTCGCGGGCGAGGCCGCCCTCCTGGTCTGGACGACGACGCCCTGGACCCTCGTCTCCAACACCGCCGTCGCCGCGCACCCCGACGTCACCTACGTCGTCGCGACGAACGGCACGGAGAAGCTGGTCGTGGCCCAGCCGCTCGTCGAGAAGGCCCTCGGCGAGGAGTGGACGGTGACCGGCGAGACCTTCACCGGCGCCGAGATGGAGCGCTGGACCTACCAACGCCCCTTCGGCCTCGTCGAGTTCCCGGCCCCGGCGCACTACGTGGTGAACGCCGAGTACGTGACGACGGAGGACGGCACCGGTCTCGTCCACCAGTCCCCCGCCTTCGGTGAGGACGACCTCAAGGTCTGCCGCGCCTACGGCCTCCCGGTCGTGAACCCGGTCCGCCCCGACGGCACCTTCGAAGAGGACCTTCCGCTCGTGGGCGGTGTCTTCTTCAAGAAGGCCGACGAAAGCCTCACCAAGGACCTCGACGACCGAGGCCTGCTCTTCAAGCACATCGCGTACGAGCACAGCTACCCGCACTGCTGGCGCTGCCACACGGCACTGCTCTACTACGCGCAGCCGTCCTGGTACATCCGCACCACGGCCCTCAAGGACCGTCTCCTCCAGGAGAACGAGAAGACCAACTGGTTCCCGGACTCGGTCAAGCACGGCCGCTTCGGCGACTGGCTGAACAACAACGTCGACTGGGCGCTCTCCCGCAACCGCTACTGGGGCACCCCGCTGCCCATCTGGCACTGTGAGGAGAACCACCTCACCTGCGTCGGCTCGCGCGCGGAGCTGTCCGACCTGACGGGCACCGACCAGTCGGACCTGGACCCGCACCGCCCGTTCATCGACGAGGTCACGTTCGCGTGCCCCCAGTGCGAGAACACGGCCACGCGCGTGCCCGAGGTCATCGACGCCTGGTACGACTCGGGCTCGATGCCGTTCGCGCAGTGGGGCTACCCGTACAAGAACAAGGAACTCTTCGAGAGCCGCTACCCCGCGCAGTTCATCTCGGAGGCCATCGACCAGACCCGCGGCTGGTTCTACACGCTCATGGCCGTGGGCACCCTGGTCTTCGACAAGTCGTCCTACGAGAACGTGGTCTGCCTCGGCCACATCCTCGCCGAGGACGGCCGCAAGATGTCCAAGCACCTGGGCAACATCCTCCAGCCCATCCCGCTCATGGACCAGCACGGCGCCGACGCGGTGCGCTGGTTCATGGCCGCCGGCGGCTCCCCGTGGGCGGCACGCCGCGTAGGCCACGGCACCATCCAGGAAGTCGTCCGCAAGACCCTCCTCACGTACTGGAACACGGTCGCCTTCCAGGCCCTGTACGCCCGTACGTCGAAGTGGGCCCCCAGCGACGCCGACCCGGCGCCCGCGGACCGCCCGCTCCTGGACCGCTGGCTGCTCAGCGAGCTGCACGCGCTGACCGACCAGGTCACGCAGGCCCTGGAGGGCTACGACACCCAGCGCGCGGGCAAGCTCCTGTCCGTCTTCGTCGACAACCTCTCCAACTGGTACGTACGCCGCTCGCGCCGCCGCTTCTGGCAGGGCGACAAGGCGGCCCTGCGCACCCTGCACGAGGTCATCGAGACGGTCACGCGCCTGATGGCCCCGCTGACGCCGTTCATCACCGAGCGCGTCTGGCAGGACCTGGTCGCCCCGGTCACCCCGGACGCCCCGGAGTCGGTCCACCTCTCCTCCTGGCCCGAGGGCGATCTGTCGATGATCGACCCGGAGCTGTCCCGGCAGATGGTCCTCGTACGTCGTCTCGTGGAGCTGGGCCGTGCCACGCGCGCGGAGTCGGGCGTCAAGACGCGTCAGCCGCTGTCCCGCGCGCTGATCGCGGCGACCGGCTTCGAGTCGCTCAACCCCGAGCTGCACACCCAGATCACCGAGGAGCTGAACGTCTCCTCGCTGGCGTCGCTCTCCGAAGTCGGCGGCTCGCTGGTCGACACCACCGCCAAGGCGAACTTCCGCGCCCTCGGCAAGCGCTTCGGCAAGGGTGTCCAGGCGGTCGCCAAGGCCGTCGCCGACGCCGACGCGGCCGCGCTGTCCCTGGCCCTGCGCGAGGGGACGGCCTCCGTCGAGGTCGACGGCGAGACGGTGACGCTCGCCCCGGACGAGGTCATCATCACGGAGACCCCGCGCGAGGGCTGGTCGGTGGCCTCCGACTCCGGTGCCACGGTCGCCCTCGACCTGGAGATCACGGAGGAGCTGCGCCGCGCGGGCCTGGCCCGTGACGCGATCCGCCTGATCCAGGAAGCCCGCAAGAACAGCGGCCTGGACGTCGCGGACCGGATCGCCCTGTGCTGGACCTCCACGGACCCGGAGGTGACCACGGCCCTCTCCGAGCACGCCGGGCTCATCTCCGACGAGGTCCTCGCCACCGCCTACACGGAGGGTGACGCGGACGACACCTTCGGGCAGCCGTTCACCGACGACTCCCTGAAGCTGACGTTCCGCCTCCGCAAGGCGTAACGCTCGTACGAAGGCCCGGTTCCGCCAGGGAGATCTGGCGGAACCGGGCTTTTTCTTACTCACACAAAAGGGCCGGGCCCCCAGAGACTCTGGGGGCCCGGCCCTGAACGCTGCCGACGCCTAAGGCGTGTTGGCGCCCGTCAGTTGTCGTCCTCGTCGATGAGGAAGCCACGCATCGGCGACGGAGCCTGCTGCATCGGCTGCTGGCCCTGCGGCCGCACCGGCGCCATCGGCTGGGTCATCGCCGGGGACATCTGCTGCTGGCCGCCGTAGGACGGGCCGCTGCCCGGCTGGTTTCCGCCACCCATCGACTGGTTGCCGCCGTAGGACGGGGCACCAGCGCCGGCCGGGGCCATCGACGGCGCCGGGGACGGCGGCAGCGAGGCGGTGGCCGGAGTGCGCGGCGGGGCCAGCGAGTCGTCCGCCTGGGTCTCCAGCTGGCGCAGCTGCGACTCCAGGTAGGACTTCAGACGCGTGCGGTACTCGCGCTCGAAGCCGCGCAGGTCCTCGACCTTGCGCTCCAGCGTGGCGCGGGCGGACTCCAGGGAGCCCATCGCGACGCGGTGCTTCTCCTGCGCGTCCCGCTCCAGGGCGTCGGCCTTGGCACGGGCGTCACGCTCAAGACCCTCGGCGCGCGAACGGGCCTCGCCGACGATCTTGTTGGCCTCGGAACGGGCCTCCGCGATCGCCTGGTCGGCGGTCTGCTGCGCGAGGGACAGCACGCGAGCGGCGCTGTCGCCACCGGGGCCCTGACCGGGCTGCGGCATCTGCGGACCGTGGCCGCCCATGGGACCGCCCATGGGGCCGCCCATCGGACCCTGACCCATCGGGCCGGGACCCTGCGGACCGCCCTGCTGGCCATGTCCCTGACCGTGGCCGCTGGGACCTGCGGGCAGCTGCGGAGCACCACCGGGCAGCTGCGGCGGGCCACCCATCGGGCCACCCATCTGCTGCTGCGGCGGGACCGGCTGCGGACCCGATATAGCGGCGGGCACGGGGGCGCCGGGACCGCGCTGGTCCTGCGGCCCGTCGGGACCCTTGCGCATACCGCCCTGCTGCTGGTTCTGAGCAGCGGCGCGGGTGGCGGCGGCCAGCTTGGCGCGCAGGTCCTCGTTCTCGCGGAGCAGGCGGGTCAGTTCGGCTTCGACCTCATCGAGGAAGGCATCAACCTCGTCCTCGTCATAACCTTCTCGGAGGCGGACGGTCGTGAACTGCTTGTTCCGCACGTCCTCGGGGGTCAACGGCATCTCTTCACCTCAACGTAGTCGTCGGCATTCGGCAAGACCGTATCGTTCACACAGACACCGACCTGACGACGGTGATCAGGATGTAGACGATGATCATCAGTACGAAGAAGGACAGGTCGAGCGCCACGCCCCCGAGACGCAGCGGCGGAATGAACCGCCGCAGAAGCTTGAGCGGTGGATCAGTGACAGTGTAGGTGGCCTCCAGAACGACCACCATCGCCTTACCGGGTTGCCATGAGCGGGCGAACTGGAAGACGTAGTCCATGACCAACCGGAAGATCAGCACGATGAGGAAGCACATCAGCGCGATGTAAAGCACCTGCAAGACCACGCTCATGTTCGCGCTTCCCTCTCCCCTGATACTCGTACTGCGTCGTTCCGGTACTGCGTCTAAGGCAACTACTTCATCACTTACGTCTCAGCTCTGGTTGAAGAACCCGCCCTCTGCGATGCGAGCCTTGTCCTCCGCCGTTACATCGACGTTAGCAGGCGACAACAGGAACACCTTCTGCGTCACTCGCTCAATGCTGCCATGCAGCCCGAAGACCAGACCGGCGGCAAAGTCGACAAGTCGCTTCGCGTCGGTGTCGTCCATCTCGGTCAGATTCATGATCACCGGAGTGCCCTCGCGGAAGTGTTCCCCGATGGTACGGGCCTCGTTGTAGGTCCGGGGGTGCAATGTGGTGATGCGGTAGGGCTCCCGCTCGGACACGACCTTGGGCATGATCACCGGTGCGTTCTTCTCCAGGCTCTGGCGTTCGGGTGTGATAGATGCCACGGGGGCGATTCGTGCCGGACGTCCCGATTCCGCGGCCAGCGAAGCGGAATGGGCCGCCGGTTCACGGGGGGCGGGTGGCTGCACCACTCGTACCGATTCGTCCCGTTGGGACTGATGGGACTGGTGCGGCGGTTCGTGCCGCCTGCGGTCGCGCTCGGGTTCCGGCTCGGGTTCGAACTCGTCATCGGGGTCGAACCCCGGACCGTCGTACCCGTCGTCCTCCACGAGGCCGAGGTAGACCGCCATCTTGCGCATCGCGCCGGCCATGCTCTGAGTCCTCCGCTCTGTGGTGGATCGGCTGTCGTCACCAACTGCCCGCGATCCACGAGGTATCCCCGCCCAACAGCGAGAATGACCATATTTTCTGCTGTGGTCCGACTTCTTGGCGACGTTACCCGAGCCCGGGTCGGACTCCGAGTACCGCCGTACCGACGCGCACATGTGTCGCCCCGGCCGCAACGGCCTGTTCGAGGTCCGCACTCATCCCTGCTGACACCATGTTCGCAGCCGGATGAGTCGCGCGCATGAGGGTTGCGAATTCCATCAACCGCTCGAACGCCGCCTGTTGCCGTCCCGCGTACGGTCCGGTGAGCGGGGCCACGGTCATCAGACCGTCGAGCCGCAGCCCGGGCGCCCCGGCGACGAGGTCGGCCAACTCTTCGATTCCGCCCGGCCCCACACCGCCGCGCTCCCCCCGGCCGTTCTCCTCGGCGTCGAGCGCGACCTGGATCAGGCAGCCCAGCTCCCGCTCCGCGCGCACCGCGGCCGTCGAGAGGGCCGTGACGAGCTTGGGCCGGTCCACAGACTGCACCAGATCGGCATAACTGACCACGGAACGGACCTTGTTGGTCTGCAACTGACCGACAAAGTGCCAGGTGAGAGGGAGATCCGCGCACGCGGCGGCCTTGGGTGCCGCGTCCTGGTCGCGGTTCTCCGCGACGTGGCGCACGCCGAGTTCCGACAGGATGCGCACGTCGCTCGCCGGATAGGTCTTGGTGACCACGATCAGGGTCACTTCTTCCCGCTTGCGCCCGGCGGCGTCGCAGGCGGCGGCGATGCGCTCCTCGACCTTCGAGAGATTCGCCGCGAGTTCGGTCCTACGGTCCGTCATGCGTTATCAGTCCAGCCAGACATAGCCCGCGAGGCGACCGGTCGTGCGGTCGCGGCGGTACGAGAAGTGGTCAGCGGATTCCAGCGTGCACACCGGCGACTGCTCCCGGTCGCGCACCCCGAGCCGCTCCAGCTGCGCGTGCACCCCCGCGGTCACATCGACCGCCGGCGTACCCCAGCTCGTCTCGGCGTACGCCGCGGGCTCGACGGCGGCCACGTCGGCGCGCATCGCCCCCGGCACTTCGTAGCACCGCCCGCAGACGGCGGGACCGGTGCGGGCGGTGATGCGCCCCGGCTCCGCGCCGAGCCTCACCATGGCCTCGACGGCGGCCGGGACGACGCCCGCCACCATCCCGGGGCGCCCGGCGTGCGCCGCCGCCACGACCCCGGCAGCCGGATCGGCGAGCAGGACGGGCGTGCAGTCGGCGGTCAGTACGGCGAGGGCGAGGCCCCTGCGGGCGGTCACCACCGCGTCGACGGAGGGGATCTCGGCCCCGGCGCCCCAGGGCCCGTCGACCACGGCGACGTCGCGGCCGTGCACCTGGTTCATCCAGACGACCCGGGCGGGGTCGACGCCGAGGGAGGTGGCGGCCAGCGTCCGGTTCTCCCGGACGGCGTCGGCGTCGTCGCCGACCGCGCCGCCGAGATTCAGCTCCTCGTACGGAACGGCGCTCACCCCGCCCCACCTGTCGGTGAAGGCGAAGTGCGCGCCGCTCACGGTGCTGTGCTTGCTTATCACTTCGAGAGGTCCGGTATCACTTCAAGAAGTCCGGCACGTCCAGCTCTTCGGCCTGGCTGTCCTGGTACGGACGGGCCGGCGGGACCTGCGGCGGGGTCGCGGACGTGGCCGGGGCCTCGCTCGCCGGGGCCGCCTCGGCGGGCTCCGGGGTCGAGGGCTCGTCGCGCGTCGTGACGCTGCCGAGGCCGCTGAAGGCCGGGCGGGACGGTTCGGCGGGACGCGAGGGCCCGGCCGGGGGCGGCGTCGGCTCGTCCCGCTTGGCGGCGGATCCGGAGCCGGCGGCCGAGCCGAGGACGGTGTCCCGCTTGGACGGCGGCTGCCCGCCGTCGAAGCCTGCCGCGATGACGGTGACTCTGACCTCGTCGCCGAGCGCGTCGTCGATGACCGCGCCGAAGATGATGTTGGCCTCGGGGTGCGCGGCCTCGCTGACCAGCTGGGCCGCTTCGTTGATCTCGAAGAGGCCGAGGTCCGAGCCGCCGGAGATGGAGAGCAGCACGCCGCGGGCGCCGTCGATGGACGCCTCCAGGAGCGGCGAGGAGATCGCCATCTCGGCCGCCGCCACCGCGCGGTCGTCGCCGCGGGCCGAGCCGATGCCCATGAGCGCCGAACCGGCCTCGGACATGACCGACTTGACGTCGGCGAAGTCGAGGTTGATCAGGCCGGGCGTGGTGATGAGGTCGGTGATGCCCTGGACACCGGAGAGCAGGACCTGGTCCGCCGACTTGAAGGCGTCGAGGACGGAGACCTGGCGGTCCGAGATGGACAGCAGTCGGTCGTTGGGGATGACGATGAGGGTGTCGACCTCTTCGCGCAGCTCCGCGATGCCGTCCTCGGCCTGGTTGGCGCGGCGGCGGCCCTCGAAGGTGAACGGCCGGGTGACCACGCCGATGGTGAGGGCGCCGAGCGAGCGCGCGATGTTGGCGACGACGGGTGCGCCGCCGGTGCCGGTGCCACCGCCCTCGCCGGCGGTGACGAAGACCATGTCGGCCCCCTTGAGGACCTCCTCGATCTCCTCGCGGTGGTCCTCTGCGGCCTTGCGGCCGACGGCCGGGTTGGCGCCGGCGCCGAGGCCGCGGGTGAGTTCACGGCCGACGTCGAGCTTGACGTCGGCGTCGCTCATCAACAGGGCTTGCGCGTCGGTGTTGATGGCGATGAACTCGACGCCCTTGAGACCGACCTCGATCATCCGGTTGATGGCATTGACACCACCGCCGCCGACACCGATGACTTTGATGACTGCGAGGTAGTTCTGCGGTGCTGCCACGTCGAAGGCCTCTCGCCTCGAGTTACGTGTCGCCGTATCGCATCGATGCGAAGCGGCGACTGATGCCGAATGGGACGGTCCGAACGCCGACCCGAACCCTAACGCTGAAGTTTAGGGTTACCAGTGTGTCTGTTCCCTGGACTCTTCCGAACAGGACACTAAGTCGACAAGTGGCGCACGTTCAACGAACACGCCGAACCTCCCGTTTTTCTTTTCACCCTATGTGATCAGCCGTAGCGATGCCGAACCAGGGTGCTGGCCTGCACAGATACGCGTCAACTCCCCGATGACGCAGGGGCCGTGGGGACGCTCACATCGAAGTGCCGTGCCTCAGGAGCTGCTTTCATCAGCGCGGTGAGGGTAGTGGCTTTCGTACGCCCCTTCTCGCCACTGCCCCAGACGACCGTACGGCCATGGCTCAACTCCAGCGAGATGGAGTCGTACGAGCGGACCTTGACGCTCTGAGTATCCCCGGCGACGGCTTCGGGCAGGTCACCGGCGACCCGCACCGCTTCCCGCAGCAGCCGGTCGGTGCCGAAGCGGCGCAGACTGGCCGCCCCGCTCTCCTGATCCGGCGTCAATTCGAGCCGCGGGATGCCCTTGGGCGCGTGCTCGACCGTGGCGAATCGCACTCCCTCGGCGTCCACTTCGACGAACTTTTCGCCCTTTTCGATGAGGAGAACCGGCTTGCGTTCCGTCACCTTGAGCCCGATTCCGTGCGGCCATGACCGGACGGCCTCAACCGAGTCAATTCGGGGCAATTTCGAGCGCAGTCGGCTCTCAAGAGCGTCCGTGTCGACCGAAATCAGCGGTGCCCCGAGGGGGGCGTCCGCCGCCTCGACGACCGCTTGGGGCGTCAGCATCCGGGTGCCGGACGCCTGCACGCTCTCCAGGCGCAGCCACGGCGAGCCGTAGAGCACCCAGCCGACCCCCGCCGCGAGGAGCGCGGCGAGGACCAGGCCCAGGATCAGGGCGCGTGTACGCGACAGCCGGGTGCGGCGGGTGCGCTGCGGGCGGGGCGGGCCGGACTTCTTCTGCTGCCGTTCGGCGGTGGTCGGTCCGGCCACGGTCCCCTGCCTTCTCACGCGTCGCGGCGTGACGCAATCGCCTCGTACACCATGCCGACGAGCAGCTCGTCGGCGTCCCTGCGGCCGAACTCCGAGGCGGCGCGGGACATCTCGTACAGCCGGTGCGGATCCGCCAGGACGGGCAGGACGTTGCCCTGGACCCACTCGGGCGTCAGTTCCGCGTCGTCGACGAGGAGTCCGCCGCCCGCCTTGACCACCGGCTGGGCGTTCAGCCGCTGTTCGCCGTTGCCGATCGGCAGCGGGACGTAGGCGGCGGGGAGCCCGACGGCGGAGAGTTCGGCGACGGTCATCGCGCCCGCGCGGCAGAGCATCATGTCGGCAGCGGCGTACGCGAGGTCCATCCGGTCCACGTACGGTACCGGGATGTACGGGGGCATTCCCGGCATCTGCTGTACATGCGGCAATTCGTTCTTGGGTCCGACCGCGTGCAGGATCTGGATGCCCGCGCGCTGGAGCACCGGCGCGACCTGCTGGACGACCTCGTTGAGCCGCCGGGCGCCCTGGGAGCCGCCGGAGACCAGCAGCGTGGGCAGGTTGGGGTCGAGGCCGAAGGCGGCGCGCGCCTCCGGGCGGACCCGGGCCCGGTCGAGCGTGGCGATCGTGTGGCGCAGCGGGATGCCGATGTAGCGGGAGTTGCGCAGCTTGCTGTCGGGGGTGGCGACGGCCACCCCGTGGGCGTACCGCGAACCGATCTTGTTGGCGAGTCCGGGGCGCGCGTTGGCCTCGTGCACGACGATCGGCACCCCGGCCCGCTTGGCCGCGAGATAGCCGGGCAGGGCGACGTAGCCGCCGAAGCCGACGACGCAGTCCGCCTTGGTGCGCTCCAGGATCTGCTCGGCCGCCTTGATGGTGCCGCGCAGCCGCCCCGGGACGGTGATCAGTTCAGGGGTGGGCTTGCGCGGCAGCGGGACGGCCGGGATCAGCGCGAGTTCGTAGCCCCGCTCGGGTACGAGCCGGGTCTCGAGTCCACGCTCCGTGCCCAGGGCCGTGATGCCCACGGTCGGGTCCTGCCTCCGCAGGGCGTCCGCGAGGGCGAGCGCGGGCTCGATGTGGCCGGCGGTCCCCCCACCGGCGAGTACGACATGCACCGAAATTCACCGCTCTCCGGACGAACGCGCCTTGGCGCGCCGTCGCATCGTGTTCCATCTCACCCGAGGTTGCCGCATGGCCAGGGCCGCCTTCGCAGCGGGGTCCGATCGCGCGAAAGCGATGAGGAGCCCGATGGCGAACATGGTCGGCAGCAGGGCCGAACCCCCGTAGGAGAACAGCGGGAGCGGGACTCCGGCGATCGGCAGCAGACCGAGCACCGCACCGACGTTGATCACGGCCTGGGCCGTGATCCAGGTGGTCACGCCTCCCGCGGCATACCTCACGAAGGGGTCCTCCGTGCGTCCGGCCACGCGGATACCCGCATAGCCTAGAGCCGCGAAGAGGGCGAGCACCGACAGTGTCCCCGCCAGACCGAGTTCCTCCCCGGTGATGGCGAAGATGAAGTCGGTGTGCGGTTCCGGCAGTTGACCCCATTTTTCCACACTGGCGCCCAGTCCGGAACCGAAGAATCCGCCGGAGGCCAGGGCATAGATGCCGTGTACGGCCTGCCAGCACTGGTCGCCGGGGCCCGGATCGGTGGCGCCGATGCAGGCGAGCCGCGCCATGCGGTTGGGGCTCGTCTTGATGAGGATCACACCGAGCAGGGCCGCGATGCCGAGTACGCCGGCGAAGAGCCGGGTGGGTGCGCCCGCGAGCCACAGCAGGCCGAAAAGGATCGCGGTGAGAATGATCGCGGTTCCCATGTCACCGCCGAGCATGATGAGCCCGAGCAGCATGAAGGCGACCGGGACGAGCGGCACCAGCATGTGTTTCCACTGGGTCAGAAGCCGCTTGTCGTGTTTACGGGCGAGCAGATCGGCGCCCCACAGGACCAGGGCGAGCTTGCCGAACTCACTGGGCTGGAGCTGGAACGGGCCGCCCAGATAGATCCAGTTCTGGTTGCCGTTGACGCTGCGCCCTATCCCCGGGATCTGGACGAGGACCATGAGGAAGACGGTCACCGCGAGCATCGGGTAGGCCAGCGCCCGGTGGAGCTTGACGGGCATCCGCATCGCGAGGAGCAGCAGGACCGTGCCGAGCACGGCGGCGACGAACTGCTTGCGGAAGAAGTACGAGGCGGGCAGGTTCAGCTGGAGCGCCTGGATCATCGACGCGGAGTAGACCATCACGAGGCCGAGCACGGTGATCAGCAGGCTGCTGCCGAAGATCAGGTAGTACGCCGTGAGCGGCCGGTCCCAGGCCTTGCGGGCCCGGGTGCGCAGCCGCCTGAGTCCGCTCTCGCCCGGAGGGTGGGAGGTACCTCTGGCGCGTACCGGAGCCGGTCGTCTGGGGACCCGCACGGAAGACCTGGCCACGTTCCCCTCCCAAGGGTGTGCCCGGCGCCTGCCGGGCGCGAGTCCCGGTCAGGCGCGCGTGGAGCCGAGTTCGCGGACGGCGTCCGCGAAGGCTTCACCACGCTTGTTGTAGTTGGTGAACATGTCCATCGACGCACAGGCCGGAGCCATCAGCACGGTGTCCCCCGGCTGAGCCAGCTCCGCCGCCCGCCGTACCGCCTCGGACATCGCCCCAGTGTCGGTCCGGTCGAGGTCGACGACCGGGACCTCGGGCGCGTGTCGCGCGAGGGCTTCGCGGATCAGCGCGCGGTCGGCGCCGATAAGTACGGCACCGCGCAGCCGCTTCGCCGCCCCGGCGACGAGTTCGTCGAAGGTGGCGCCCTTGGCGAGTCCGCCGGCGATCCACACGATCGACTCGTACGCCGCCAACGAGGCCTGTGCCGCGTGGGTGTTGGTGGCCTTGGAGTCGTCGATGTAGGCGACCTCGGCGACCTCGGCGACGTGCTCGATGCGGTGGGCGTCGGGGCGGAAGGCGCGCAGGCCGTCGCGTACGGCCGTCGCCGGGACGCCGAAGGCGCGCGCGAGGGCCGCCGCGGCCAGCGCGTTGGCGATGTTGTGCGGCGCGGGCGGCTTGACGTCGGAGATCTCCGCCAGCTCCTGGGCCTGCTTCTGGCGGTCCGGCACGAACGCACGGTCGACCAGGATGCCGTCCACGACGCCCAGTTGCGAGGGCGCGGGCGCGTTCAGCGTGAAACCGATGGCGCGGCAGCCCTCTTCGACGTCGGCCTCGCGGACGAGGTCCTCGGTCGCCCCGTCGGCCACGTTGTAGACGCAGGCGATGTGGTTGCCCTCGTAGATACGTCCCTTGTCGGCGGCGTACGCCTCCATGGAGCCGTGCCAGTCGAGGTGGTCGGGCGCGAGGTTCAGGACCGCGGCGGAGTGGGCGCGCACGGAGGGCGCCCAGTGCAGCTGGTAGGAGGACAGCTCGACGGCCAGCACGTCGTACGCGTCGTCGCCCTCCAGGACGACGTCCACGATCGGGGTGCCGATGTTGCCGACGGCCGCCGTGCGCAGGCCCGCCGCCTCAAGGATCGAGGCGAGCATCTGCGTGGTCGTGGTCTTGCCGTTGGTGCCGGTGATGGCGAGCCAGGGCGCCGCGTCGGGCCCGCGCAGCCGCCAGGCGACCTCCACGTCGCCGATGACGTCCACGCCCGCCTCCGCGGCCGCCGCGAACAGCGGCGACGACGGCTTCCAGCCGGGCGAGGTGACGACGAGATCCGTGCCGGGCGGCAGGCTCTCGGCGTCACCCAGGCGTACGGCGATGCCCTCGCCCCGGAGCGAGGCGGCGCGTTCCTCGTGCGCCGCTCCCGAGCCGCCGTCCACCACGGTCACCGACGCGCCGAGGCCGGCCAGGGCGCGGGCGGCGCTGATGCCGCTCACGCCGAGACCGGCGACGGTGATGTTCTTGCCCTGCCAGTCGTGCGCAGTGGTCACTTTTCGGCTGCCCATCCCGCGTAGAAGAGGCCGAGGCCGACGATCACGCACATGCCCTGGATGATCCAGAAGCGGACCACCACAAGGACCTCGGACCACCCCTTGAGTTCGAAGTGGTGCTGGAGTGGCGCCATCCGGAAGACGCGCTTGCCGGTCAGCTTGAACGAGCCGACCTGGATGACGACGGACATCGTGATCATCACGAAGAGGCCGCCGAGCAGCGCGAGCAGCAGCTCTGTACGGGAGCAGATCGCGAGGCCCGCCAGCGCGCCGCCGAGGGCGAGCGAGCCGGTGTCACCCATGAAGATCTTGGCGGGCGAGGTGTTCCACCACAGGAAGCCGAAGCAGGCGCCCATCAGGGCGGACGCCACGACCGCGAGGTCGAGCGGGTCCCTGACCTCGAAGCACGCCTGGGGGTTGGTCAGCGTCGTCGCGTTGGCGCAGGACTCCTGGTACTGCCAGACACCGATGAAGGTGTACGCGCCGAAGACCATCACGGAGGCGCCGGTGGCGAGGCCGTCCAGACCGTCGGTGAGGTTCACGCCGTTCGACATGGCGAGGATCATGAACAGCGCCCAGACCACGAACAGGACCGGGCCGATCGACCAGCCGAAGTCCGTGACGAACGACAGCTTGGTGGAGGCCGGCGTCTGGTTGCGGTTGTCCGGCCAGTTCAGCGCGAGCACGGCGAAGCCGATGCCGACGATCAGCTGGCCGGCCATCTTCGCCTTGGCGCGCAGACCGAGCGAACGCTGCTTGACGATCTTGATGTAGTCGTCGAGGAAGCCGACGAGGCCCATGCCCGCCATCAGGAAGAGCACCAGCAGGCCGGAGAGCGTGGTCTCCGTGCCCGTGATGATCTTCGTGAGGAAGTAGGCGATGAGCGTGGCCAGGATGAACGCGATGCCACCCATGGTCGGCGTACCGCGCTTGCTGTGGTGCTCGCGCGGGCCGTCGTCCCGGATGAACTGGCCGTAACCCTTGCGGGCCAGGAGTTTGATCAGCAGCGGGGTGCCGACCAGGGTCAGGAAGAGCCCGATCACACCCGCGAAGAGGATCTGCCTCATCGGCCGGAGACCTGCCCCTCAGAAGACACCGCGGCGTCGTCGAGCAGCGCCGTGGCGACCCGCTCGAGACCGACCGATCTGGACGCCTTCACCAGTACGACGTCTCCCGCGCGCAGCTCGCTGCGCAGCAGGTCGATCGCCGCCTGTGCGTCGGACACGTGCACCGACTCCTCACCCCACGAACCCTCGTTGTATGCGCCCAGTTGGAGCCAGGACGCTTCCCTGCCCCCGACTGCCACGAGCTTGCTCACGTTGAGCCGGACGGCAAGGCGTCCGACCGCGTCGTGCTCGGTGAGACTCTCGTCCCCCAGCTCGGCCATCTGACCGAGCACCGCCCACGTCCTGCGCCCCTTGCCCATGGCCGCGAGCGCGCGCAGAGCGGCTCGCATGGACTCGGGGTTCGCGTTGTAGGCGTCGTTGACGACCGTCACACCGTCCGGGCGCTCGGTGACCTCCATCCGCCAGCGGGACAGCGTGCCCGCCTCGGAGAGCGCGAGGGCGATCTCGTCGACGGACATGCCCAGCTCATGGGCGACGGCGGCCGCGGCAAGCGCGTTCGACACGTGGTGCTCACCGTACAGCCGCAAGGTCACGTCGCTGCACCCGGAGGGTGTGTGCAGCGTAAAAGTGGGCTGCCCGACCGGGGTGAGACGGACATTCTCGGCGCGTACGTCGGCGTCCTCGGCCTCTCCGAAGAGCAGCACGCGCGCCTTCGTACGCGACGCCATGGCGCGGACGAGCGGGTCGTCGGCGTTGAGGACCGCGGCGCCGTCCGCGGGCAGCGCCTCGACCAGCTCGCCCTTCGCTTGTGCGATCTGCTCGCGGCCGCCGAACTCGCCGATGTGGGCGGTGCCGACGTTCAGGACGAGGCCGATCTTCGGCGGCGTGAGTTCGGTGAGGTACCGGATATGGCCGATTCCGCGCGCCCCCATCTCCAGGACGAGGAACCGCGTGTCGTCGGTGGCGCTGAGCGCGGTCAGCGGCAGGCCGATCTCGTTGTTGAGGGAGCCCGGCGTGAAGACCGTGGGCGCCTTGCGGCGCAGCACCTGGGCGAGCAGGTCCTTGGAGCTGGTCTTGCCGACCGAGCCGGTCAGCGCCACCAACGTGGCGCCGAGGCGTTCGACGACGTGCCGTGCGAGGGCGCCGAGCGCCGCCTGTACGTCGTCGACGACGATGGCGGGCACCCCGACGGGCCGCGACGCGAGGACGGCCGCGGCACCCGCCGCGACGACGTCCGCCGCGTAGTCGTGGCCGTCGACGCGCTCGCCGACGAAGGCGACGAAGAGGCTGCCGGGCGCCACCTCACGGGAGTCCCGGACGACGGGTCCGGTGACCTGGATGGCCGGATCCGGTATGTCGTACGTCTGCCCGCCGACGACGGTGGCGATCTCGGCGAGGGAGAGGGCGATCACAACTTCATCCCTGGGTTTGCTGGATAGCTTCGCGAAGCACCTGGCGGTCGTCGAAGGGACGCACCACCCCGGCGATGTCCTGTCCCTGCTCGTGGCCCTTGCCCGCGACCAGGACGGTGTCGCCCGGCCGCGCGCGGACGACGGCCGCGCGGATGGCGGCGGCACGGTCCTCGAACACGGCGACGTCGCCGCGCTCGTGGATCGGCACCTCGGCGGCACCGGCGAGCATCGTGGCGAGGATCGCGAGGGGGTCCTCGCCACGGGGGTTGTCGGAGGTCAGTACGGCGGTGTCGGCGAGGCGGGCCGCGGCCGCGCCCATCGGCATCCGCTTGGTCTTGTCGCGGTCGCCGCCGCAGCCGAGCACGATGTGCAGCTTGCCCTCGGTGACCTTGCGCAGCGCGCGCAGGACCGATTCGACGGCGTCCGTCTTGTGGGCGTAGTCGACGACCGCGAGGTAGGGCTGGCCCGCGTCGACGCGCTCCAGGCGGCCCGGCACGCCGGGCACCGCGGCGATGCCGTCGGCGGCCTGCTGCGGGTCGATGCCCGCGGCGGCCAGCGAGACGATCGCGGCGAGGGTGTTGGCGACGTTGAAGGGCCCGGCCAGCGGCGACTTGGCGGTGATCCGCTCGCCCTTGGGGCCGACGGCGACGAACGTCGAGTCGAGCGGCCCGACCACGACGTCCTCGGCGCGCCAGTCGGCGTCCGGGTGCCCCTCGGCGGAGAAGGTGATGACGGGCACCTCGGACTCGGTGATGAGCCGACGCCCGTACTCGTCGTCGAAGTTGACCACGCCGAGCCGCGAGCGCCGCTTGGTGAACAGCTGCGCCTTGGCCTGGAAGTAGTCCTCCATGCCGGAGTGGAACTCCATGTGCTCCGGGCTGAGGTTGTTGAAGACGGCGACGTCGAAGACGCAGCCGTCCACCCGCCCGAGCACCAGGGCGTGGCTGGAGACCTCCATGGCGACCGCCTCGACGCCGCGCTCGCGCATCACCGCGAACAGGGCCTGGAGGTCGGTGGCTTCGGGGGTCGTGCGTTCGGACTTGATGCGCGTCTCGCCGATACGCATCTCGACCGTGCCGATGAGGCCGGTCGCGCGCAGGCCCTTGAGGCCGCCCTCGACGAGGTACGCGGTCGTGGTCTTGCCGGATGTGCCGGTGATGCCGATCTGGAGGAGGTCGCGGCCCGGGTGGCCGTAGACCGTCGCCGCGAGTTCGCCCATCTCGTCGCGCGGGCTTTCGACGACCAGGACCGGCAGGCCGGTCGCGGCCGCGCGCTCGGCGCCGGTCGGGTCGGTGAGGATCGCCGCGGCGCCGAGGTCGGCGGCCTGCGCGACGAAGTCGGCGCCGTGCATCCGGGCGCCGGGCAGCGCGGCGTAGATGTCACCGGGGCGCACCGCGCGGGAGTCGTGCGTGATGCCCGTGATCTCCGTGCTGGCCGCGTCTGCCTCGACCGCGACGCCCAGCTGGCCCGCTAGCTCCGTCAGTGAGGCCGCGAAGACCTGTTCCGGCCGCGGCGGTCCCGGATATGTCACGGGAGCGCCCTTCTGGGTGGTTTGGGACTGATCAGCGTGTGGCACGGCGGTGAGCGTACCGGGCGTACCCCTCTCGGGGCGAAGCGGGCGGTGTGGCGAGGGGTGGTTCCCCGGGCCGGGAGTGATCGTTGTCACGGGCGGTTCCTGGTGGGTCTCAGGGCTCGAAGGTCACGGGGAGGCGGGCCGGGCCGCTTCCCGTGGGCGGGACTTGGAGGGTCTTGAGGGCGAACTCCATCACTTCCTTGTAGATGGGTCCGCAGATCTGACCGCCGAAGTAGCTGCCCTTGGTGGCGTTCTGGATCGCGCAGTAGACCGTGACACGCGGCTTGTCGGCGGGCGCGAACCCGGCGAAGGACGAGGTGTAGCCCTTGTAACGGCCGGTCGCGGGATCGACCCGGTTGGCCGTACCGGTCTTGCCCGCGACGCGGTAGCCGGGGATGCGGGCCTTGGTGCCGGTTCCCTCTTCGTCGTCGACGACGGATTCGAGCATCTGCGAGACGGTCTTGGCCGTCTTGTCGCTCACCACCCGGGTCTTCCTGGGCTTCGGCGCGGGCGTGAAGCGGCCGTCGGGGCCCTTGGCGCCGCGGACCAGGGTGGGCTCGACGCGTACGCCGCCGTTGGCGATCGTCGAGTAGACCGAGGTGGCCTGCATGGCGTTGATCGAGACGCCCTGGCCGAACGGGATCGTGAACTGCTGCGAGGTGGACCACTTGGCGGCGGGCGCGAGGATGCCGGACGTCTCGCCCGGGAAGCCGAGCCCGGTCTCCTTGCCGAGGCCGAACTTGCGCAGGTACGAGTAGAGGACCTTGTTGGCCTCCTGCTGCGTCTTGCCCAGCTGTCCGGTGGCGAGGATCGTGCCGATGTTCGAGGACTTGGCGAGCACGCCGTTGAGCGTCAGGTGCCAGGTGGGGTGGTCGATGTCGTCCTGGAAGAGGCGGTCGCCACGGTGCAGGCGGTTGGGCACCGTGACGTGGGTGCCGGGGGTGGCCACGTTCTCCTCGAGGACCGCCGCCATCGACATGACCTTGGCGGTGGAGCCGGGCTCGAAGGCGTCCTGGAGCGCGGCGTTGCCGAGCGACGCGCCGTTGGCCTTCGAGAGGTCGTTCGGGTCGAAGCCGGGGGCGTTGGCCATCGCGAGGACCTCGCCGGTCCTGGTGTCCTGGACTATCACGTAGCCGCGGTCGGCCTTGGACTTCCTGACCTGCTCGGTGATGGCGTTCTGCGCGGCCCACTGGATGTCGCGGTCGATGGTGAGTTCGATGTCCGAGCCGGGCACGGCGGGCGTCTCCGTGGAGCCCGCCGTGGGTACCTGACGGCCGCCGGACTGGGCGTAGCGGACCTTGCCGTCCTCGCCCGCCAGCTGCTTGTCGAGCTGCCGTTCGAGGCCGCCGCCGCCCTCGCCGTCGGCGTTGACCCAGCCCAGTATCCCGGCGGCCAGATCGTGGTTCGGGTAGACCCGCTTGCTGCTCGGGTCCGCGAGGACGCCGGCCAGGACGTTCGGGGAGGCGGGGTCGACGCTCGCCTTCTCGGCGAGCGCGCCGCGCAGGTCCTTGATCTGCTTCCACACCTGGGGGGCCTGGCGGCGCGCGAGCAGGACGTAACGCGTGTTCGGCTTCTTGAGCTTCTTGGTCAGCTCGGCGATGTCCTTGTCGAGGATGGGGGCCAGGAGCGCCGCCGCCTGCTCGGGGGCGTCCTTGGTCCTCGCCTCCTTCGGCGTGAACAGCGTGGGGTCCGCCGTGATGTCGTACGCGTCCACACTGGCGGCCAGTTCGACGCCGCCGCGGTCGGTGATGCGCCCGCGCTCGGCGGCCAGGGTGTGTGTGAAGTAGCGGTTCTTCTCGGCCTTGGCCGCGTACACGTCCGCGTCCACCGCCTGCACCTGGAGCAGCCGTACGACGAAGGCCAGCATCACCAGCGTCAGGCCCAGACTGACCATGCGCAGCCGCGGGCGGGGGCTGCCCAGGCGGATGGTGCGGGGCTTGGCCTTCGCGGCGGGGCGACGGGTGGCGGGGCGGCGTCCCGCGGCTGCCGGGCGGCGGGGCGCGGCGGGCCGCGCGGGCCGCGCGGGCCCTGGTACCCGGCGCCGCGGGGGTTCCCTGTCGGACACTTAACGTCACCTGCCGGAGGTCGTCGTGGGGCCGGGGTTCGTGGGCTCGGGGTTCCTGGGCCGGGGGTTCGTGGGCCGGGGAGCCGCGGTGCGCGCGGCGGCGGGCGCCGGGGCGGAGGCCCGGGCCGAGAGGGAGGCCTGGGCGGAGGGCTGGGCCGGGGCGGAGGCCTGGGCCGGGAGGGAGGCCTGGGCGGAGGCCTCGGCCGGGGACCGGACCGGGATCGGGACGGAGGCCGCGGGGGACGCCACTTCCTGGGGGCGCGGCGCGGGCGGGCGCAGCGCCGAGGGGCGGGCGGGGGCGGCGCCGGGCACGCCGCGCACGCTCCCGTCGGGGTTCAGGAAGGCGGGGTCGCCGCCGGGGACCATGCCGAGTTCGTCGGCGCGCCGCTTGAGGGCGTCGGGGGCCGAGTAGCTGTCCACGTCGCGCTGGAGCTGCTGCTCCTCCTCGGTGAGGTCCTTCGTCTCCTTCTTCAGCTCGCTCACCTGGAACGAGCCTTCGTTGAGGGAGGAGTTCAGGATGAGCAGTGTGATCAGGCCGCCGCCGAGGAGCAGGACCACCAGGAGGACGAAGGGCGTGCGCGCGGCCTGGTTGGGGCCCTGCGGAAGCAGTCGCGCGAGGCGGGCGGCCCTCCCCCGCAGCTCGGGCTTCTTGCTCATGGAGCCTCCTCGCGGACTCGGCTCGGCGGACGTGGGCTCACGGGCCTTTCGGTGTTCTCGGGGTCCGGCCTCAGCCGACGTCCTCCCGCACGCGCTGGGCGCCTCGCAGTCGCGCCGGGGCCGCCCTGCGGTTCTCGGCGACCTCTTCCTCCGTGGGCAGTTCGGCGCCGCGGGTCAGGAGCTTGAGGCGCGGCTGGTAGCGCTCGGGGACGATGGGCAGGCCGGGCGGCGCGGTGTTGGTGGCGCCGGCCGCGAACACCTGCTTGACCAAGCGGTCTTCGAGCGAGTGATACGACAGGACGGCGATCCGGCCGCCGACGGCGAGGGCCTTCACGGCCGCCGGGATCGCCCGCTCCAGGACGCTCAGTTCGCCGTTGACCTCGATGCGCAGGGCCTGGAAGGTGCGCTTGGCGGGGTTGCCGCCGGTGCGCTTGGCGGCCTGCGGCAGGGAGTCGCGGATGAGTTCGACGAGCCGCGCGCTGTTGCTGAACGGCTCCTTCTCGCGCTCGCGCACGACGGCGCTCACGATGCGCTTGGCCTGCTTCTCCTCGCCGTACTGGCGCAGGATCCGCACCAGTTCGCCGGGCGCGTACGTGTTGAGGACCTCGGCGGCGCTGATGCCGGTCGTCTGGTCCATCCGCATGTCCAGGGGCGCGTCCTGGGCGTACGCGAAGCCTCGGTCGGCCTCGTCGAGTTGCATGGAGGAGACGCCGAGGTCGAACAGGACGCCCTGGACGCGCGGGATGTCCAGGCGGTCGAGGACCTCGGGGAGTTCGTCGTAGACGGCGTGCACCAGGGTGGCCCGGTCGCCGTAGGGAGCGAGGCGCTCGCCGGACAGGCGCAGCGCTTCCTTGTCGCGGTCCAGGGCGATGAGGCGGGCCGCGGGGAAGGTCGCCAGGAGGGCCTCGCTGTGGCCGCCGAGGCCGAGGGTGCAGTCGACGACGACCGCGCCGGGCTCGGCGAGAGCGGGGGCCAACATGTCCAGGCACCGCTGGAGCATCACCGGGACGTGTCGGCTGTTGTCGGTCAAGGGGCCCTCTCAGGTCCGGCGCGGCGTTCGTACGCACTGCCGGGTCCCCGCCCGCTCCGGGAAGGGGAATGGCCTGCCGGCGCCGGGGAAGTGGCGTCAGCCGACCGGGAGCGGGAGGAGGCCGAGCCGTACGTACGCGCCGCGCACGTGGGGATTCAGAGAATCTCCGGGATGTGCGGTCCAGCGGGGAGCAGGTCACGTCTCCCGCTTCGCGTCACTTTAGTCCACGGTGTCGCCCGGTCAATCAACCGGCCTGCGCGTCGCGGACGGGTCGGGAACGGAGTCGCGAATCAGGCGAAGTCGCCCATTCGGCCGCACCTTCCCCAGCCCTGTGGTTTACCTCACAACAAGAGTCTTTGGCGTTCTTTGTCCCTTCCCACAGCGGGCCGACTGGATCAATGACCACTAACGTCTGCACCATGTCGACTTCCGCATCCCCCTCGGGCCACAGCCCCGCAGAGCCGATCGGCGACATAGCCGTCGGCACGGTCACCGACCGCCTGGTCGCAGCGAACGAGCGGTACGCCGCCGGTTTCACCGATCCGGGCATGGACGCCCGCCCCGTGGGGCGCGTCGCCATCGTGGCCTGCATGGACGCCCGTCTCGACCTGCACAGCGCGCTGGGTCTGAACCTGGGCGACTGCCACACCATCCGCAACGCGGGCGGCGTGGTCACCGACGACGTGATCCGCTCCCTGACCATCAGCCAGCGCGCGCTCGGCACCCGCAGCGTGGTCCTCATCCACCACACCGGTTGCGGCCTGGAGTCCCTCACCGAGGACTTCCGGCAGGACCTGGAGAACGAGGTCGGGCAGCGGCCGACGTGGGCGGTGGAGTCCTTCCGCGACGTCGACCAGGACGTACGTCAGTCGATGCAGCGCGTGCGGACCTCGCCGTTCCTGCTGCACACGGACGACATCCGCGGATTCGTGTTCGACGTGACGACGGGTCTGCTGCGGGAGATCGACCCTGCGTGACTAACAAAAGGTCGTAAGGCCCGACAAATCGCCGCCAGTTATCCACAGGCGAGTGACACGACCCGCCATGCCCAACAACAATGCGGGGGTGACACCACGCGGAACCATCACGCGTGGTGTCGGTGAATTCGGGGTGGCCCGGGCCGCGCACACGATGAGCGGCCCGGAATTGGGGTATCCCTGCTCCTTCGCGAGCTTGGGTAAGGGCCGAGGAGGGCCGGGTGACGACGTATGACGATCGAGCGAGCCTCACAGATCTGACCACGACAGCGGAGCGTGTCCGCAGGTCGGTGGAGGGTGTGATCGAGGGCAAGCCGGAGGTCGTACGGCTCTCGCTGACCGTGCTCCTCGCCGAGGGGCACCTGCTCATCGAGGATGTGCCGGGCGTGGGCAAGACCATGCTCGCCAAGGCGCTCGCCCGGTCCATCGACTGCTCGGTGCGCCGGATCCAGTTCACGCCCGACCTGCTGCCCTCGGACATCACCGGTGTGTCCATCTTCGACCAGCAGCGCAGGGACTTCGAGTTCAAGCCGGGCGCGATCTTCGCGCAGATCGTGATCGGCGACGAGATCAACCGCGCCTCTCCGAAGACGCAGTCCGCGCTCCTGGAGTCCATGGAGGAGCGCCAGGTCACCATCGACGGGCAGACGTACGAACTGCCCAGCCCGTTCATGGTGGTGGCCACGCAGAACCCGGTGGAGATGGAGGGGACCTATCCCCTGCCCGAGGCGCAGCGCGACCGCTTCATGGCGCGCGTCTCGATCGGCTATCCGGGCCCCGAGGCCGAGTTGCAGATGCTCGACGTGCACGGCGGTGTCTCGCCCCTGGACGACCTCCAGCCGGTGGCGCACGCGCACGACATCGTGAAGCTCATCGACGCGGTCCGCACGGTCCACGTCGCCGAGAGCGTGCGGCGGTACGCGGTCGACCTCGTCGGCGCCACGCGCAACCACCCGGACCTCAGACTCGGGGCCTCCCCGCGCGCGACGCTGCATCTGCTGCGCGCCGCCAAGGCCTCCGCGGCGCTCAGCGGCCGGGAGTTCGCCCTCCCGGACGACGTGCAGGCCCTGGCCGTCGCGGTCCTCGCGCACCGCCTGCTGCCCACCGCACAGGCCCAGCTGAACAGGCGTACGGCCGAAGCGGTCGTCCTCGAGATCCTCCATCACACCCCGGTCCCCGCCGCCGCCCAGCCGGGCGGCTTCTTCGACCAGCAGCCGCCCGGCACGCGGAGGCTGTGATGGCGGCCGGGGGGAGGCCGGCGGGCCCCGCCGAGGACGGCAGGGGCGGGGTGCGCACGGCTCTCGCGGGCCTGACCACCCGCGGGCGTTCCTTCCTCGCGGCCGGCGTCGCCGCCGCCATCTGTGCCTACGTCCTCGGCCAGAGCGACCTGCTGCGCGTCGGGCTGCTGCTCGCCGTGCTGCCGCTGGTCTGCGCCGCCGTCCTCTTCCGCACCCGCTACCGCGTCGCGGGCAGCCGCAGGCTCTCCCCCTCGCGCGTGCCCGCCGGTTCGGAGGCCCGCGTACACCTGCGCATGGACAACGTCTCCCGGCTGCCCACGGGCCTGCTGATGCTCCAGGACCGGGTGCCGTACGTCCTCGGGCCCCGGCCCCGCTTCGTACTCGACCGCGTCGAGGCGGGCGGGCGCCGCGAGGTGTCCTACCGCGTCCGCTCCGACCTGCGCGGCCGCTACCCGCTGGGCCCGCTGCAACTGCGCCTCGCGGACCCCTTCGGAATGTGCGAACTGACCCGCTCCTTCTCGACGTACGACACCCTGACGGTCATCCCGCGCGTGGAGCCGCTGCCGCCGGTGCGGCTCACGGGCGAGGCCAAGGGGTACGGCGACGGGCGCAACCGCTCCCTGGCGCTCGCCGGTGAGGACGACGTCATCCCGCGCGGGTACCGCCACGGCGACGATCTGCGCCGGGTGCACTGGCGCTCCACCGCGCGCTACGGCGAGCTGATGGTGCGCCGCGAGGAGCAGCCGCAGCGGGCCCGCTGCACGGTCCTCCTGGACACCCGGGGCGCCGGTTTCCGCGGTGCGGGCCCCGACTCGGCGTTCGAGTGGGCGGTGTCGGGCGCGGCGTCCGCGCTGGTGCACATGCTCGAACGGGGCTTCTCGGTAAGGCTGTTGACCGACACCGGTACCTCCGTGCCGGGCGAGGGCTCCGACGGATTCGCGGGTGCGAGCCAGGAGTCGGCGGACGCGGCCGGGCTGATGATGGACACCCTCGCGGTGATCGACCACTCCGCCGAGGCGGGGCTCTCGCGCGCGTACGACGTACTGCGCGGTGGCAACGAAGGCCTCCTGGTCGCCTTCCTCGGCGACCTCGACGAGGCGCAGGCGGCGGTGGTCGCCAAAATGCGCCAGCGCAGCGGCTCCGCGGTCGCCTTCGTCCTGGACAGCGCGGCCTGGGCGCTGGGGCCCGGCGGTGTGCTGTCCGGCGCCGGTGAGGCGCGGGTGCGGATGCTGCGCGAGGCGGGCTGGACCGCCCTCCCCGTGCTCCCGGGGGCGAGCCTGACGGAGCTGTGGCGCCAGGCCGACCACGCGCGCACGAGCGCGGGCCCCGCGCCCGCCGCGGGGACGACGACCGGGGGCTGGGCATGAGAACGGGTACGACGGTGGGGGGACGGTCATGAGTGGACGCGCGCGGCTCGCGCTGTGTGCCACCGCGGCGACACTGATGGCCTCGGGCGCGCTGCTGCCGCTGGTCGATCCGGCGACGTGGTTCCTCCAGGCGGTGATCCTGCTGGCGGTGCAGAGCGGGGCGGGCGCGCTGGCCCGGCGGGTGCCGCTGGCCAGGCTGCTCACCGTGGCGGCGCAGGCGCTGGTGTCGCTGCTGCTGCTCACCCTGGTCTTCGCCCGTGAGCAGGCGGTCGCGGGGATCCTGCCGGGGCCCGAGGTGTTCCGTCGCTTCGGCATGCTCCTCGAAGCGGGCGGCGACGACGTCGGGCGGTACGCGACCCCGGCGCCGCTCAGCGACGGCATCAGGCTGATGCTGGTCGGCGGGGTCCTGGTGATCGGCCTCGCGGTGGACGCGCTGGCGGTGACGTTCCGTACGGCGGCGCCCGCGGGGCTGCCGCTGCTCGCGCTGTACTCGGTCGCGGCGGGGCTCTCCGGTGACGGCGCCGGATGGCTGTGGTTCCTGCTGGCCGCCGCCGGGTATCTGCTGCTGCTCCTCGCGGAGGGGCGGGACCGGATCTCCGCGTGGGGCCGGGTGTTCGGCGGCGCGGCGCGCGCTCCGGGGCGGGTCTCCGGAGGCCTGGAGAGCAACACCGGGGCGATCGCCCCGGTCCGCACGGGGCGGCGCATCGGCGCCCTCGCCCTGGGCATCGCCCTCGTGGTGCCGCTCGCGCTGCCGGCTCTGGACGGCGGCCTCCTGGGCGGCTCCCGCGGCCCGGGTGGCAGCGGATCGGGCGGCGGCGGGACGATCTCCGCCGTGAACCCCCTGGTCGCGCTCCAGGACAGTCTGAACCAACCGGAGGACCGCGAGGTCCTCTCATACCGCACGAACGCCGAGCGCACCGACGAGCTGTATCTGCGGATCGTCTCGCTCGACCAGTTCGACGGCACCACGTGGAAGACCACCGTCCGGCGCATCGAGGACGTGCCGTCCCCCCTCCCGGACCCCCGGGGGCTGTCCCCCGACGTCCGCAGGACCGAGGTCCGAACGACCATCTCGGCCGCCGACGGCTACGCGCAGAACTGGCTGCCGATGCCGTTCCCCGCCAGCCAGGTCGAGATCGACGGCCGCTGGCGGTACGAGCCGGTGGGCCGCGCGCTCGTCGGCGACCGGGGGCAGACCACGCGCGGCGCCGAGTACCAGGTCAGGAGCCTGGTGGTGGAGCCCACGGCCGAGCAGCTGGCGAACGCGTCCTCGCCCCCCGCCGACCTGCGGCGCGAGTTCACGAAGGTGCCGGACTCCCTGCCGGGGATGGTCGCGGACACGGCACGCCGGGTCACGAAGGGCGCCTCGAACCCGTACGAGCAGGCGGTCAAGCTCCAGGACTACTTCGCCTCCGACGGCGGCTTCACATACAACACGCAGGTGCGGGCGGGCAGTGGTCCTGCCGCGATCGAGAAGTTCCTGAAGCAGAAGGAGGGCTTCTGCGTCCACTTCTCCTTCGCGATGGCCTCCATGGCGCGCACGCTGGGCATACCGGCGCGTGTCGCGGTGGGCTTCACGCCGGGCTCCGCGCGGGCCGACGGCTCGATGTCGGTCGGGCTGCGCGACGCGCACGCCTGGCCCGAGCTGTACTTCGAGGGGGTGGGCTGGACCCGCTTCGAGCCGACCCCGAGCCGCGGCTCGGTGCCCGAGTACACCCGCTCGAACGTCCCCTCCGATGACGCGAGCGACTTGGACACCCCTGAGCCGTCCCGCGCGGCGCAGCCGTCCACGGCGCCCTCGGCGTCCGACAGCTGCCCGCCCGACATGAGGAAGCAGGGCGGCTGCGAGAGCGCCGCCCCGCAGCTCGCGGCCGGTTCGGGCGGCGACGGGCCGCCTATCGGGACGATCGTCCTGTTGGCCCTGGCGGCGCTGCTCGTCCTCACGGTTCCGCTGCTGCCCCTGCTGTGGCGGACCCGTGTCCGGACGGCGCGGCTGGCTTCCGGCGGCCGTACGCCCTCGGACACCGCCGCGCGGACCCTCTTGGCCTGGCGGGAGGTGACGGATACGGCCTGGGACCACGGCATTGAGCCGGACGAGTCACAGACCCCCCGGAAGGCGGCCGCGCGGATCGTCCGCATCGGTCAGCTGCCCGCGGGTCCCGCTGAGGCGGTCCACCGGGTGGCGACCTCCGTGGAACAGGTGCTCTACGCGCCGGACCCGCGGCTTCCCGCGGCGGGGCTCTCCGAGGACGTACGGCGCGTACGGCAGGGGCTGCACGCCTCGTCGACCCGTTCCGCCCGGCTGCGGGCGGCACTCGCGCCGCGTTCGGCCGCACGGGTGGTGTGGGCGGTCTCGGACCGCTGGGCGGCGTTCAGCGCACGCTGGAGCGAGCGGGTCGCGAAGCGGTGGACGGCACTGACACGGAGGCTGCCGCGAAGGGCTTCGCAGCAGGAGGGATGAGGCGCGGGGGCTCCCCGCGCCGGGGGCCCCGCTGCGGGAGGGGTCCCCGCCGCTGAGACGCACGTGAGGGGTGACCGCCAGGCCGGCGGTCACCCCTCACGCGCTCACATCTGTTGGGTCAGCCTTGCGGGGCCGAACTCACTGACCACCCTGCTGCTCGTCGCGGCGGCGCTGCCACCGCTGCTCGATGCGGTCCATGACGGAACGGCGCTGTCGCGTCTGCCGACGGGCCTGGAGCCCGCCCTGCGCAGCGGCCGCGCCCGAGGGCTGTTCACCCGGCTTCGGCGCCTTGCGCCAACCGGTGACGGCGAGCACCGCGCAGCCCAGCATGACGAGGAATCCCACCACGCTGATCCAGATCTGCTGGGCGACCATTCCGGCCATGAGAAGGGCGATACCCACCAGGAAGCCGACGACCGCTTGGTAGACCCGCTTCCGGGTGTACGTACGCAGCCCGCTTCCCTCAAGCGCTGTCGCGAACTTGGGATCTTCGGCGTACAGCGCTCGCTCCATCTGCTCGAGCATGCGCTGCTCGTGCTCCGAGAGCGGCACGGAGTCCTCCTCATCGTGCAGTCGCCGGGGGCGACCGGGGGTCCCCTTCAGGATAGGCAGGGAATCGCCCCCGTGAAACCCGCCCCTCTGCGCCAACTTCGCCAAACCGGACCTTCACATCGCTCCGGCTCACTGAAGCGTGCATTCCCCAGTGGCCGAACCGTCATGCAGGACGGTGTCCCTCGATCATACGGCGCCTGTAGCCCGTTCGGGGGGCCTGTGGCGTACTCCATCTGCGGCTGCGTCCCTGATCAGCAGGGCAGCCCCGGCCGCCTCTCAGGCCTCGGTGGCACCGCGCGCCTCACCGAGTACGTGCAGCTGGGTGGCGACGGAGTGGAAGGCGGGCAGCTCGGCGGCGGCGGCCTCCAGCTGGAGGAGGGCCTCCATGGCGCCCGGCTCGGTGTCCACGAGGACGCCGGGGACCAGGTCGGCGAAGACCCGCACGCCGTGCACCGCGTCCACGCGCACGCCGGCGGCCTCGACCAGCTCGGTGAGCTGCTCGGCGGTGAAGCGGCGCGGCACGGGGTCGCCCGCGCCCCAGCGGCCCGCCGGGTCGGTGAGCGCCGTCTGTGCCTCCTTGAAGTGCCCGGCGAGGGCGCGCGCCAGCACCGCTCCGCCGAGGCCCGCGCCGAGCAGGCTGAGCACTCCGGAGGGCCGCAGCGCGTCGACGGCCAGGCGCACGCCTTCGGCGGGGTCGTCCACGTACTCCAGGACGCCGTGGCACAGGACGGCGTCGAAGCCGCCGCGCTCGACCACGTCGAAGAGGCCGAGCACATCGCCCTGGACTCCGCGCACCCGCTCGGCGACGCCGGCCTCGGCGGCCCTGCGCTCCAGTGCGAACAGGGCGTTCGGGCTGGGGTCGACGACCGTGACCCGGTGGCCCAGTCCGGCGACGGGTACCGCGAAGTTGCCGCTGCCGCCTCCGGTGTCGAGCACGTCGAGTGCGGTGCGCGACTCCCGGGCGGTGACCTCCGCGCGGCGGTCGAGGGCGTCCTTCAGGACGTCCCAGACCACGGCGGTACGCAGAGACGCGCGGGGGCGGGAGGGGTCGGAGCGCACCGACGCCGCGTGAGGGCGGTGGTGGGAGACGGGCGGGCGCATCGGGTCCGACACGGCAGTTGACTCCTCGGCGCGTGGGGTTGCGATCAACCCCACCTTATTGCCTGCCGTGCGGTGCCCCGGTCACCCGTCCCGGGGGCGCACGCGCCGGTCAGCCCGCGTCCGGCCGCTCCTCTCCCCGGTCCGGCCGATCCTGCCTCGCCTGGGGCAGCACGGGCTGGAGCACCAGCATCCGCTCGACCAGGCGCAGGAACATCGCCACGTCACGGAGCAGGTCGTCGGCGTCGCGGGCGGTGGCGGCGCCCTGGATGCCCGCCTCCGCGCGGGCCCGGCGGGCGGCGCCGGAGGCGAACAGGGCGCTCCATTCGGTCAGTTCGGGGGCTATCTCGGGGAGGACTTCCCAGGCGCTGCGGATGCGCTGCCTGCGGCGCGGGCTCGTCTCGGGGCGGCCGCGCGCGGCCAGCACGGCGGCGGCGGTGCGCAGGGCGGCGAGGTGGGCGGTGGCGTAGCGCTCGTTCGGAGTGTCCAGGCGGGCGGCCTCGTCGATTCCGGCGCGGGCCTGGGCGAGCAGTTCGAGGGCGGCGGGCGGGGCGGTCGCGCGGCGCAGGACGGGGTGGACATCGCTCGCCGGGCCGGTCAGTGAGGGCGCGGGGCGCACGGCGCGGTGCCGGTGTGCGGCTGCTGCGGAAGTGCTGGCCATGACGAACCTCCTGTCGTCGGTGACGGCGCGTGGCCGTATGTGCCCAGAGTGGAGTACCCCACTGACAATCGGCCCTGACCTGCTCCTTTGCCCCGGGCAAGGGTTCGGGCTTACTTTTGTACTGACCAGTCAGTTCAAAAGAAGGGTCTGGGGGGACTGTGGACGATCCGACCGACGGCCTGTACGCCGCCGCCGTCACCGCCGAGGGCTTCGGCCTCGAAGGGCCGCGCGGCTGGGCGTTCCGCGGCATCGACATCGCCGCGGAGCCCGGGTCACTGATCGCGCTGGAGGGCCCCTCGGGCTCGGGCCGTACGTGCCTCCTGCTCGCTCTGACGGGACGTATGCGCGCCACCGAGGGGCACGCGCGCGTGGGGCGCTTCCAGTTGCCCAAGCAACTGGCCGCCGTGCGCCGGATCAGCGGGCTCGGGCCGGTGCCCGGCGTCACCGACCTCGACCCGGCCCTGACCGTCGCCGAGCACCTGCACGAACGGGCGCTCCTGGAGCGGCGGTTCGGCGGTCCGCTGCGGGGGCTTCTGCGCCCGCGCGCCGAGCGCAGGAACGAGACGCGGCTGCGCGTCGTCACCGCGCTGACCGCCGCGGGCCTCGACATGGAGTCGCTGCCCAAGGGGCCGCGGACCTCCGTACGCGATCTGGAGCGGCTCGAAGCCCTGCGCCTGTCCATAGCCCTCGCGCTGATCGGCCGGCCGCGCGTACTCGGCGTCGACGACACCGACCTCAAGCTCTCGGACGCCGAACGGGCCGAGGCCTGGGACCTGTTGACGTCCCTCACCGAGAGCGGGACGACCGTCGTGGCGGTGTGCAGCGAGGCGCCCGAGGGCGCGGTCGTGGTGCGCACCGGCGCCCAGGAGACGGACACCGCCACCGAACCGGAACGGCACGGCACCGACGACGACAAGGAGACGGCGGATGCGCTCCCCGAAGCTGGCCGCGCTTGAGCTGAGGCGCTTCGGCAGGGGAAAGCTGCCACGCCTCGCGCTGGTCGCGCTCCTGCTGCTGCCCCTGCTGTACGGCGCGCTGTACCTGTGCTCCTTCTGGGACCCGTACGGCCGTCTCGACCGCATCCCCGTGGCGCTGGTCAACGAGGACGACGGCGCCACCGCGCAGGGCAAGAAGCTGGAGGCGGGCGACTCCATCGTCAAGCGGCTGCACGACAGCAAGACCTTCGAGTGGCACGAGGTGACGGACGCCGAGGCGCGCGAGGGCGTCGAGGACGGGAGGTACTACCTGTCGCTGACGATGCCGTCGGACTTCAGCAAGCGCATCGCGTCGAGTTCGGGGGACTCTCCGGAGACGGGCGCTCTGCGGGTGCGTACGAACGACGCCAACAACTACATCGTCGGGCAGATCTCACGGACGGTCTTCTCCGAGGTGCGCAGGGCGGCGTCCACCAAGGCCTCGCGCTCCTTCCTCGACAAGATCTTCATCTCGTTCTCCGACATCCACGACGAGACCCAGAAGGCCGCCGAGGGCGCCGACAAGCTCGACGGCGGCATCGGCAAGGCGAAGAAGGGGTCCAAAACCCTCGTGAACGGCCTGGGGAACGCCAAGAAGGGCAGCGGCGACCTGGTCGCGGGCATCAAGAAGCTCCACAAGGGCGCGGGTGACATCAAGAGCGGTTCGAGGCGGGTCGCGGACGGTACGCACAAGCTCGCCGGAAAGGTCAACGGCACCGCCGACAAGGTGCGGCCCTTCCTGAAGGACAACGGCAAGACGATCGGTGACACGGCCCAGTTGGTCGCCGACTCCTCCAAGGCGATGCGCCGCAACCTCGACGACTGGGTCAAGCACGCCCCCGGGGCCGCCAAGGGGGCCAAGGAGGGCTCCAGGATCATCGGCGGCTTCTACACGAAGCACTGTGAGACGGCTCCGGTGCCCGACCCCGGCTGCGCCGAGTTCAAGAAGGTCAAGAAGGCCGCCGATGACGTGTCGACGATCGCGGACGACATGAACACGGTGATCAAGGACCAGCACAGCGACGCCGAGAAGCTCGACAAGCACCTGGCCGCGCTCCAGAAGAAGTCGCAGGCGCTCGCCGACCGCGCCCCGCACCTCGACGAGGACCTGGAGAAGGCCGTCACCCAGATCAACGACCTCGACAAGGGCGCGGGCAAGGTGGCCGACGGCGCCAGGAAGCTGTACACGGGCCTCGGTGACGCCAAGACCGGGGTGAAGGACCTCGACGCGGGCATCGGCAAGCTGGAGACGGGCGCGAGCGACCTCAAGGGCGGTCTGTTCAAGCTGGCCGACGGCTCGGCGAAGCTGTCCGGCGGGCTGCACGACGGCGTCAAGAAGATCCCCGACTACGGCAAGAAGGACCGCGACGAGCGCACCGACGTCATGGCCGACCCCGTCCAGCTCGCCTCGCGGTCGATGCACAAGGCGCCCAACTACGGCACGGGCTTCGCGCCCTACTTCATCCCGCTGTCCCTCTGGGTCGGCGCGATGGTGGCGTACATGCTGATCCAGCCGCTCAACCGGCGCGCGCTCGCCGCGGGCGCCTCCGCGTGGCGCATCGCGCTGGCAGGCTGGCTGCCGGTGGCGGCCCTCGGCGTACTCCAGACGGCCGCCCTCATGTCCGTACTGCACTGGGGCCTCGGCCTCCAGATGGCCAGGGCGGCCGGCACCATCGGCTTCCTCTGCCTGGTCACGGTGTGCTTCGCGGCCATCGTGCAGTGGCTCAACGCCCGCTTCGGAGCGGCCGGGCGGATCCTCGTCCTCGCCGCGCTCATGCTCCAGCTGACGTCGGCGGGCGGCACCTACCCCGTGCAGACGAGCCCCGGCTTCTTCGGCGCGATCCACCCCTTCCTGCCGATGAGCCACGTGGTCGACGCTCTCCGGAGGCTGATCACGGGCGGTGGCCTCGGCCCCGTCTGGCAGGCGTGCGCGGTCCTGACGGCATTCACGCTGGGCGCCCTCGCGCTCACCGCGCTCTCCGCGCACCGCAAGCAGGTGTGGACCATGGACCGACTGCACCCGGAGCTGACCCTGTGAGTGCGGCACTGCCGGGGAGCCCGGCGAGACCTGTGAGAATCAAGACCATGGACAGCAGTGCAGGCAGCACCCGCCGCGAGGCCACCCGGCAGAAGCTCTACGAGGCAGCCGTCACCCTCATCGCGGAACAGGGTTTCTCCGCCACGACGGTGGACGAGATCGCCGAGCGGGCCGGGGTCGCGAAGGGCACCGTCTACTACAACTTCGCGAGCAAATCGGTCCTCTTCGAAGAGCTGCTGCGGCACGGCGTCGGCCTGTTGACCGCCTCCCTGAAGGAGGCGGCCGAGAAGACGGACAAGAGCGGCGGCAGCAAGGTCGACGCCCTCGACGCGATGATCAGGGCCGGTCTCGTCTTCATCAACCGCTACCCCGCCTTCACCCAGCTGTATGTGGCCGAGCTGTGGCGCACCAACCGGGCCTGGCAGTCCACGCTCCTGGTCGTCAGGCAGCAGGCCGTCGCCGTGGTCGAGGACGTGCTGCGCGGGGGCGTCGAGAACGGCGAGCTGGCCGACGAGATCGACATCCCGCTGACGGCCGCCGCGCTCGTTGGCATGGTGCTGGTGGCCGCCCTCGACTGGCAGGCCTTCCAGCCGGAGCGCTCCCTCGACGATGTGCACGCGGCGCTGTCGCGCCTGTTGCAGGGCCGGGTCAGCGGCACGCGCGCGTAGCGGCCCGGTAGCGCGTACGACAGCGCGTACGACAGCGCCGGTCCGGTGCCCCTGTTTTCCAGGCGGCACCGGCCCGGCGCTGTCCTCGTGTCCCCCCGAACCCCCGTTCGGCCCCCCGTACGGTCGCCCCCCGAGTCACCCCCGTACCTCGCTCCCGCCTCACGGCGGAAGGAGCGGCCAAGGGCCCGGCGCCGTTCCGCCGCCCCGTGTCGGCGGTACCGGCGCCGTGCCCTTCTCCGTGCCCCACACTCTTCCGTCTCCGCAGGTGGAGGCCCATCCGCGCGCGTACTCATCTCAGCGTCTAGGTACCCGTACTCACGCATGCGCACGGGACCCCAGGCCGACGGGCCCCGGACTGGTTACGATCACGTCCGTGTCCGTACTCCCCCTGGTGTTCACCAGCGGCTGGGCGAGCGGGATCAACGCGTACGCCGTTGTCCTGCTGCTCGGCGTCTTCGGCGCGACCGGGATCAGTGACGAGGTCCCTGAGGCGCTTCAGCGGCCGGACGTGCTGATCGCGGCCGGTGTGCTCTTCGTCTGTGAGGCCGTCGCCGACAAGATCCCGTACG
Organism: Streptomyces sp. NRRL S-920; assembly: GCF_000717945.1. Lineage (NCBI taxonomy): Bacteria > Bacillati > Actinomycetota > Actinomycetes > Kitasatosporales > Streptomycetaceae > Streptomyces > Streptomyces sp. NRRL S-920. The sequence continues at coordinate 28,925 of NZ_JODF01000019.1, read as the reverse complement.
TCGACTCGGTCTGGGACTCGGTGCACACCGTGATCCGGCCGGTGTCCGGGGCCGTGGTGGGGGCGCTCCTCGCGGGCCAGAGCGGTTCCCTGCCGGACCTCGCCGCGGGGGCCGTCGGCGGATCGACCGCGCTGGCGAGCCACGCGGTGAAGGCCGGGACGCGGATGGCGATCAACACCTCGCCCGAACCGTTCAGCAACGTCGTGATGAGCACGGCCGAGGACCTCGGCGTCGGCGGGCTCATCTCCTTCGCGATGTTCTATCCGGAGGCGGCCGCGATCATCGCGGCGGTGCTCCTGCTGCTCGGTCTGTTCGTGCTGTTCTTCCTCGTCTCGCGCATCCGGCGGTTCCTGCGGCGCAGGGCGCAGCGGCGCGAGGAGAGGCGGCTCGCGGCCCGGACCGGGCCGCCGCCGCCCTGAGAGCCGGTGTGCCCCGGGGTCGCGGCGTGACTGTCAGTGGTGGCCGATAAAGTCCCTGGCATGGCACGGATTGTGGTGATCGGCGCCGGGATGGGCGCCATGACGGCCGCCGCCCGGCTGGCCGTCGCGGGCCACCGGGTGGTGGTGTACGAACGCGGGCGGACGTACGGCGGTTCGCTCGGCGTGGTCGAGCGGGACGGCTTCGTCTTCGACACCGGCCCGGGACTGCTCCAGCTCCCCGCGGTCTACCGGGACGTGTTCGTCAAGACCGGCAAGGAGCCCCTGGAGCAGTGCGTCCAGCTCTCCCAGGTGGAGCCCGCCGTGCGCCATGTCTTCGCCGACGGCACCACGACCGACCTGCCGAACGCCTCGCGCGCGGGCGTCGGCGAAGCCCTGGACGCGGCCCTCGGCGACGGCGCGGGCGCTCGCTGGGCGGCGTTCATGAACCGCGCGCGGGAGACGTGGGACCGCACCCGCCGCCCGCTCCTGGAAGAGCCCCTGTATCCGAACTGGCAGGTGCTCGGCGCCCGCGAGCCGTACCCCGCGGTGCCCCACAAGCGCCTGCTGCGCCGCGAGCGCCGGGCCGCCACGCTCAGTGAGATCGGCGAGCTGGAGCTGGGCGGCGACGCCCGGCTGCTCGCGCTCCTGGAGCAGTTCGCCCTCGCGCAGGGCCTCGACCCGCGGACGACCCCGGCGAGCGCATCCGTCCTGCCGTACATGGAGCAGACCTTCGGCACCTGGTCGGTGCGGGGCGGTCTGCGCGCGCTGGCCACGGCGGTGTACGAGCGGTGCCTGGCCCGCCGGGTCGAGTTCGTGTTCGACGCGGCGGTGGTCCGGATCGTCGAGAAGGACGGTCGGGCGGCGGGCGTGGAGCTAGCGGACGGCCGGGCGGCCGACGCGGACTTCGTGGTCGCCGGGGTGGCCCCCACGGCCCTGGACGCGATGCTGTCCGGTGTGAACATACGGGCGGAGGGTGACGCCCCCGCGCGCTCCGGGCTCCCCAGCCGCCTGGCGGTCCTCCTGGCCCTGTCGGGCGCCCGCCCCGAGGGCACCGCGCACCGGACCGTGCTGCACTCGGCCGACCGCCTCGACGAGCTGGACCGCCTCTTCGGAGAGCGGCCCGGACTCCCCGCCTCCCCCACCGTCACGGTCCTGCGCCCCGACGACCCGGACAGCACGCCCGACGGGGCGCACGAGGCCGTGACGCTCACGGTGACGGTGCCCGCGCACCTGGAGGTGGGTCCGGCCGACGTGGAGCGGGTCATGTCCCGCGCGGAGTCGGTGATCCCCGGGCTGCGCGAGCGCCTCCTGTGGCACGAGGTGCGCACGCCCGCGGACATCGCGGAGGCCACGGGCGCCGACGGCGGCTCGGTCCCCGCCCCGGCGCTCGCCGCGGCCGGCGGAAAGCTCCTGCACCCGGCCAACAGCACCCGCCTGCCGGGCCTGTTCGCGGTCGGCGGCTGGTCGCACCCCGGCGGCGGGCTGCCCCACGCGGGGATGTCGGGCGCGCTGGTCGCGGGGCTGATCGTCGAGGGTCCGGAGTTCCGCGGCTCGCAGTGACGGCCTCCGGAGAGGGTCAGTAGCGGTACTGCTGCCCGTTGTGACCCGAGTGCCCCTGGCCGTCGGCGGGCCCGTCCTGGTACGGGTAGGGCTGCTCCTGCGGGAGTTCACCGCCGTAGGGCTCGTCGGTGGTGCGCTGGTGCGGCACCCAGACACCGCCGGGCGGGGTGTCGTTGTACGCCTCGCCGAGCCCGCCGTAGGTGTCGCCGCCGTACGGGGCGTACTGCTGCTGGTCGCCGTAGGCGTCGTAGCCCTGCCCGGCGCCGTAGGTCTGCGTGCCGACGTACGGGTCGGAGTACGCGGCGTACTGCTGGTGCCCGGTCTCGTCGTAGCCGTAGCTCTGCTGGTCGTAGCCGGTGTAGGCCGCGGTGTCGTAGCCCTGGCCGTCGCCCTGGTGGGCGTCGCCCGCGGACGGCGGGGCGTACGCCGTGTCGGTGTACACGCCGTACTGCCCGGTGTCGTCGGGCAGCGGCTCCGGTTCGTAGATCCCGGGGTCGTGCGAGGGCGGCGGCGGGGCCTGCTCGTACTCCAGACCGGAGACCTCGAGCGTCGGTTCCTTCGCCGCCGCGGCCGGGGACGGCTTCTTGCGGCGCTTGCTGAGCCCCGGCTTCCCGCCGAGCGCCCAGCCGGTGGAGAAGCCCCGGCGGAACGACAGCGTCACATACGTCTGGCCCGTGGCGAAGGCGATGGCGCCGGCCCCGATGACCCACACGGACGGCATCAGCACGCCGACGACGACCCCGAGGAAGCCCACGAAGGCCAGCAGGCGCCAGCGCAGCCTGGCCTTGTACTGCAACAGCACCTCGCCGAGCAGCCACAGCGCGACGAATCCGAACGCGATGTAGAGGACCGTCCAGCCCACGTACGCCCCTCTCCCCTACGGCCGCCGCCCGTGGATACGGGGGTACGGCCGGTCAAGCCTGTCGGTGCAGGCCCAGATTCTCGTAGATTTCCAGCGTCGCCGTGGAGTTGTTGAGCGTGATGAAGTGCAATCCCGGCACGCCTTCGGCCAGCAATCGCGCGCAGAACTCCGTCGCGAACTCGATGCCAATGGAGCGTACAGCGGCTGGATCGTCTTTGACCGCGAGGATCCTGTCTTTGAGCGCGGCCGGGACCACGGCGTTGCTGAGCTGGGGCAGCCGGTCGAGCTGGCGGACGTTGGTGACCGGCATCATCTCGGGGATGATCGGCGTCTCGCAGCCCGCCGCCGCGACGCGGTCGCGCAGCCGCAGGTACTCGGCCGGGTCGAAGAACATCTGCGTGATCGCGTAGTCCGCGCCGGCCCGGCACTTGTCGATGAAGTGCCGGGTGTCCGACTCCCAGTCGGGCGAGCGCGGGTGCATCGCGGGGAAGGCGGCCACGCCCACGCAGAAGTCGCCGGACTCCTTGATCAGCTCGACCAGCTCGGCGGCGTAGGTGAGGCCCTCGGGGTGCGCGACCCAGTCGCCGAGCGGGTCGCCCGGCGGGTCGCCGCGGACCGCGAGCATGTTCCGGATCCCGGCGTCCGCGTACTGCCCGATGATGTTGCGCAGCTCGGCCACGGAGTGATCGACCGCGGTCAGGTGCGCGACGGGCGTCAGGGTGGTGTCGACGACGATCTGCTGGGTCTCCTTGACCGTGCCGGTGCGCGTCGAACCGCCCGCTCCGTAGGTCACCGAGACGAAGTCCGGGGCGACGGCCTCGACCCGGCGCAGCGCGTTCCACAGATTCCGCTCGCCCTTCGGGGTCTTCGGCGCGGAGAACTCGAACGAGTACGTCGTCTTGCCGGTCGCGAGCATGTCGCGCACGGTGCGTGCGCGGTCAGTCCTGGTGGAAGCTGTGCCTAGGGCCATACGGGCAGGTTAGCCAGGCCACGGCGGTCGCCCAACCGGACCTTGGGCTTTCGCCGCATTTGCCGGTTTCTTGTCCACGGATCGGACACGGCGGGGACGGCGCTCGGGCGGGTCCGGACACGGCTCAGTCGGCCGTGCGCAGCCGCTTGGCGAAGTCCGCGGCGGCGGCTCCCGGGTCGTCGGCCTCGGTGATCGCCCGCACGACGACCACGCGCCGCGCGCCCGCTTCGAGCACCTGGTCGAGGTTGCCCGCGTCGATGCCGCCGATGGCGAACCAGGGGCGGTCCGTGCCGAGCCCGGCCGTGTAACGCACCAGGTCCAGGCCCGGGGCGTGGCGGCCCGGCTTGGTGGGCGTGGGCCAGCAGGGACCCGTGCAGAAGTAGTCCACGCCCTCCTGGGCGGCGGCCGCGGCGGCCTCGGATTCAGCGTGCGTGGAGCGGCCGATGAGCACGTCGTCGCTGCTGCCGCCGAGGATGGCGCGGGCCGCGGGGACCGGCAGGTCGCCCTGGCCGAGGTGCAGCACGTCGGCGCCGATGGCGTGCGCGATGTCCGCGCGGTCGTTCACCGCGAAGAGCTTGCCGTGGCGCCGGGCGGCGTCGGCGAAGACCTGGAGGTGTTCCAGCTCCTCGCCGGCCTCCATGCCCTTGTCGCGCAGCTGCACGATGTCGACGCCGCCCGCGAGGACGGCGTCGAGGAATTCGGGGAGGTCTCCCTGGCGCTTGCGGGCGTCCACGCACAGGTAGAGGCGGGCGTCGGCGAGCTGGGCGCGCGGCTGGTCGGCGGCCATGGAAGAGGTCCCCCCGGTGTCGATGGGCGTGCGGGCCGCGTCTCACGCGGCCCGCACCCCGAACGGTGTTTTCAGTCAGACGACGAACGCCTGCTCAGACGGCGAGCGCCTGGGCGCGGCGCTTCACCTCCGTGCCGCGATTCTCGCTCAGTGCCTGCGCGGGGGTGCCGGGCAGGGTCGGGTCGGGGGTGAAGAGCCACTCGATCATCTCTTCGTCGGAGAAGCCGTCGTCCCTCAGGAGCGTCAAGGTGCCGACGAGGCCCTTGACGACCTTGTCGCCGTCGATGAAGGCGGCGGGCACCTGGAGCGTCCGGTTCTCACCACGGCGTACGGCGATCAGCTGGCCCTCCTTGACCAGCTGGCGCACGCGCGTGACCTCGACATCGAGCATTTCGGCGATGTCGGGGAGGTGGAGCCAGGCGGGGACGAGAGCGTCTGTCTTTGCGTCAATCTCGGTCACCGTCCCAGGGTATCTCCGGCCGGGGGTCCGGGCGCCTGCGCCGGTCAGGGGCGCTCTACAGTGCCGCCCTCTTGAGCGGGACCGAGGGGTCCGCTGCCAGGGCCGGGTCCAGGGGGGTGGCCGATTCGATCAGTTTGCGGCCCTGGGCCAGGTCCCTCGGGCGGCCCACCGCGAGGACCGCCACCAGGGCGCCCTCCCGCAGCCAGCACGCCGACCACGCCACGCCGGTGGGATCGCCCCGCCACACCAGTTCGTCGTCCGGCGCGTGATGGCCCGCGTACTGCACGAAGCGGCCGAACTGCTCCGACCAGAAGTACGGCACGGGGTCGTACACCGCGGGGGTGTCGCCGATGATGTTCGCCGCCACCGTGCGCGGGCCCTGGAGGGCGTTGTCCCAGTGGTGGACGAGCAGGCGCTCGCCGTACCTCCCCGAGGGGAAGGAGGCGCAGTCGCCGACCGCGTAGACGTCGGGCGCCGAGGCGCGCAGGTGGTCGTCGGCCACTACTTCGCGGTGGGCTCCGAGTTCGATGCCGGAGCCGGTCAGCCAGGCCGTCGCGGGCCGGGCGCCGATACCGACGACGACGGCGCCGGCGGGCAGGCGGGTCCCGTCGGCCAGGACCACCGCGCCCGGTTCGACGTGCTCCACGCGCGCGTGGGTGCGCAAGTCGGCTCCGGAGTCCGCGTACCAGCTCGCCATGGGGGCGGCGACGGCTTCGGGGAGCGCCCCGGCCAGCGGCCGAGGCGCGGCCTCGACCACGGTGACGGCACAGCCCGCCTCGCGCGCGGCGGTGGCGAACTCGGCGCCGATCCAGCCCGCCCCCACGACCACGATGTCGTGCTGCTCGGCGAGGACCGGCCGCAGCCGCGCGGCATCGTCCAGGGTGCGCAGGAGATGGACGCCGGGGACGCCTTCGGTACCCGGCAGCCGGATCGGTTCGGCGCCGGTCGCGAGGACCAGGACGTCGTAGGCGACGGGGCCGTCGGCCGTGTCCAGTTCGTGGTCGGCGGGGCGCACCCCGGTGACCTCGCGACCCAGGGTCAGGCCGATGCCGAGCGCCTCGAAGTCGATGTCGAACGCGGAGCCCTCCGCCTTGCCGAGCAGCACCGCCTTGGACAGCGGTGGTCTGTCGTACGGCTGGTGGGGTTCCGCGCCGATCAGGGTGACCGTGCCTGCGAAACCCTGCTCGCGCAGGGCCACGGCGGTCTGCACCCCGGCCATCCCGGCGCCGACGATGACGACATGCCGCTCCCCCTGCCGCTCCGCCCGCCCGCCCTGCCGCCCGCTCTGCCTCTGCTGCTCGCTCACCCGATCACTGTAGGGCTACTGCCGCCCGGGGCGACGGGCTAGGGTGGCCGGTGCAGAGCACTCGCGGGAGCCCGGACGCACCGGGCTGAGAGGGAGGCTGGACGGCCTCCGACCGTACGAACCTGATCCGGGTCATGCCGGCGAAGGGAGGGGCTGGACGCCCATGCAGCCATGTACACCACCGGTGGAAGCGAAGACTCCGCAAGACGTCCTCGTCGTAGGGGGCGGGATCATCGGCCTGGTCACGGCCTGGCGGACCGCGCAGCGCGGGCTCTCGGTCGCCGTCGTGGACCCCGAGCCCGGCGGCGGCGCCGCGCAGGTCGCGGCGGGCATGCTGGCCGCCGTCACGGAGCTGCACCACGGCGAGCAGACACTGCTCGGGCTCAACCTCGCGTCCGCGCGGCGCTATCCGGACTTCGCGGCCGAACTGGCCGAGGCGAGCGGCCGTGAGGTCGGTGATGCCGGTGACGCGGGCGGCCTCGGCTATCGCGCGTGCGGCACGCTCGCCGTCGCGCTCGACTCCGACGACCGCGCCCACCTGCGCGAACTGCACGCCCTCCAGCGCCGCTCCGGTCTTGAGTCGGAGTGGCTGAGCGGCCGCGAGTGCCGTCGTCTGGAGCCGATGCTGGCGCCGGGTGTGCGCGGCGGACTCCGGGTCGACGGCGACCACCAGATCGACCCGCGCAGGCTCGCGGCGGCGCTCCTGGTGGCCTGCGAGCGGGCGGGCGTGGTCTTCCACCGCGCGTGGGCCGAGCGGCTGTCGGTGGTACGGGACCGGGCCCGGGGCGTGGTCCTCGCGGACGGCACGGAGCTGCACGCGGCTCAGGTGGTGCTGGCGGCCGGCAGCCTCAGCGGGCGCCTCGCGGGCGTCCCCGACGACGTCCTGCCGCCCGTACGGCCGGTGAAGGGGCAGGTGCTGCGGCTGCGGGTGCCGAAGCCGTACGCGCCGTTCCTGAGCCGTACCGTGCGCGCGGTCGTGCGCGGCAGCCACGTCTACCTCGTGCCCCGCGAGAACGGCGAACTCGTCGTCGGGGCCACCAGCGAGGAGCTGGGCTGGGACACCACGGTCACCGCGGGCGGCGTCTACGAACTCCTGCGCGACGCCCACGAACTCGTACCCGGCATCACGGAACTGCCGCTGACCGAGACCCGCGCGGGTCTGCGCCCCGGCTCGCCGGACAACGCGCCGTTGCTCGGCCCGACGCGGCTGCCCGGCCTCCAGCTGGCCACCGGGCACTACCGCAACGGCGTCCTGCTGGCGCCCCTGACGGGCGACGTCATGGCGCACTGCCTGACCACCGGCGAACTGCCCGCCGAGGCACTTCCGTTCACGCCCGCGCGCTTCACCGCCCCGCCGCCCCCCATCCCCGCGCAGTCCTTCACGGAGCAACCCGCATGAGTACGCCTTTCCCCGCTTCGCTCTCCGTCTCCATCAATGGAGAAGTACGAGAGGTGGCCCCGGGCACCACGCTCGACGCCCTCGTCGCCACCCTCACCGCGGCGCCCTCCGGGGTGGCCGCCGCCCTCAACGAAACCGTCGTCCCGCGCGCGCAGTGGTCCGGTACGGAACTGGCCGCGGGTGACCGCGTCGAAGTACTCACCGCCGTCCAAGGAGGCTGATCAGGCCATGGCAGACGACCCCTTCGTCCTCGGCGGGCTCACGCTCTCCTCGCGCCTGATCATGGGCACGGGCGGGGCGCCCAGCCTCGACGTCCTGGAGCGTTCCCTGGTCGCGTCCGGCACGGAGCTGACCACGGTCGCGATGCGCCGCCTCGACCCGGGCGTGCGGGGCTCGGTGCTCTCCGTACTGGACCGGCTCGGCATCCGCGTCCTGCCGAACACGGCGGGCTGTTTCACCGCGGGCGAGGCCGTCCTCACCGCCCGTCTCGCGCGCGAGGCGCTCGGTACGGACCTGGTGAAGCTGGAGGTGATCGCGGACGAGCGCACGCTGCTGCCCGATCCGATCGAGCTGCTGGACGCCGCCGAGACCCTGGTCGACGACGGATTCACGGTCCTTCCGTACACGAACGACGACCCGGTGCTCGCGCGGAAGCTGGAGGACGTGGGCTGCGCGGCGGTCATGCCGCTCGGCTCCCCCATCGGCTCCGGACTCGGCATCCGCAATCCGCACAACTTCCAGCTGATCGTGGAGCACGCGCGCGTGCCGGTGATCCTGGACGCGGGCGCGGGCACGGCGTCCGACGCCGCGCTCGCGATGGAGCTGGGGTGCGCGGGCGTGATGCTCGCCTCGGCCGTGACGCGGGCGCAGGAGCCGGTCCTGATGGCGGAGGCCATGCGGCACGGCGTCGAGGCGGGGCGCCTGGCGTACCGGGCCGGGCGGATCCCGCGGCGGCACTTCGCACAGGCGTCCTCCCCCGCGGAGGGCCTGGCACGGCTGGACCCGGAGCGGCCCGCCTTCTGAGGGGCCGTGCGCAAGGCCGCGCGCGGGCGGGGGCCGGCCTGTTACAGCTCGGCTTCAGTCCAGCCCTGAATTCACCCGGGCGGGATGGGCTGTCGGTGCCGGCTCGTAGACTCCCCTGCGTGGACACGACCCTTCAGGACCCCCTCGTCGGGCAGCTGCTCGACAGCCGATACCGGATCGAGGGGCGCATCGCGGTCGGCGGGATGGCCACGGTCTACCGGGCCGTGGACACCCGCCTCGACCGCGTGCTCGCGCTCAAGGTGATGCACCCCACGCTGGCGGCGGACGCCTCCTTCGTGGACCGCTTCATCCGCGAGGCCAAATCGGTCGCCCGCCTCTCCCATCCGAACGTGGTCGGCGTCTTCGACCAGGGCACCGACGGGTCGTACGTCTATCTGGCGATGGAGTACGTGGCGGGCTGCACCCTGCGCGACGTCCTGCGTGAGCGCGGCGCGCTCCAGCCGCGGGCCGCGCTCGACATCCTGGAGCCGGTCCTCGCCGCGCTCGGTGCCGCGCACCGCGCCGGGTTCGTGCACCGCGACATGAAGCCGGAGAACGTCCTCATAGGGGACGACGGCCGGGTCAAGGTCGCCGACTTCGGGCTCGTCCGCGCGGTGGACACCGTCACGAACACGACCGGCACCGTCCTCGGGACCGTCTCCTATCTCGCTCCCGAGCAGATCGAGCACGGCACGGCGGACACCCGCGTGGACGTGTACGCGTGCGGGGTCGTGCTCTACGAAATGCTGACCGGCGCCAAGCCGCACTCCGGTGACTCCCCCGCCCAGGTGCTCTACCAACACCTCAACGAAGACGTGCCGCCCCCGTCGGCGGCCGTCCCCGGGCTCGCCCTCGAGCTGGACGAGCTGGTGGCCTGCGCCACCGCCCGCACCCCCGACGTCCGGCCGTACGACGCGGTGGCCCTCCTCTCCCGGCTCAGGGAGGCACGGGCCGCGCTCAGCGAGGAGCAGCTGGACGCGGTCCCGCCGCAGGCCCGCACGACGGGGCACGACAACGCCGAGGACCGCACCAGCGTCATCCCGCGCGCGGCGCGCTCCGTACAGCTTCCGCTGCCCGCCGAGGGTGCTCAGGGCGGGCCGGACGGCCAGGACCCGCTGAACCGCACCAGTGTCCTGACGACGACGCCGCCCGCGCCTCCCGCGCGGGCCCGGTCCGGGCGCGGCCGCCTCGACCCGCGCCGCCGCACGCTGGTGGTGGTCGCCGCGGTGCTGCTGGCCCTCGGCCTCGGCGCGGGCGTCTGGTACATCAACTCCGGGCAGTTCACGAAGGTCCCGCCGCTGCTCGCGAAGACCGAGGCGCAGGCGAAGCAGCGCCTTGAGGACGCCGGGCTCGAGGTGAAGGACGTCAAGCGCGCCTACAGCGACACCGACAAGCGCGGCACGGTCATGGACAGCGACCCGGCGGCGGGTGCGCGCATCCGGCAGAACGGCCAGGTGACGCTGACCGTCTCGCGCGGCCCGGAGACCGTGAAGGTGCCGGACGTCAAGAACATCCCGCTGGCCACGGCGAAGAAGGAGCTGAGGAACTCCGGTCTCGCCCCCGGCATGGTCAGCAAGGCCTTCAGCGACGCCGTCAAGAAGGGCTCCGTGATCAGCACGGACCCGCGGGCCGGGTTCACCCGCAAGGCGGGCTCCGCCGTCGCGCTGGTCGTCAGCAAGGGCCGCGAGGTCAAGGTCCCTGACGTGGTGGGCGAGTCCGCGGCGGACGCCACCGCCGATCTGGAGGAGGCCGGGCTCAGGGCGGAGATCGTCTCGAAGCGCGTCCCCTCCGACGAGGACAAGGGCGATGTCGCCCGGCAGTCCCCCGGGGAGGGCAGGCCCCTCGCCGAGGGCGACACGGTCAAGCTGACGATCTCCAAGGGCCCGCCGATGGTCGAGGTCCCGGACGTGACCGGGATGGACGTCGACGACGCCGTGAAGGAGCTGGAGGCCGCGGGCTTCGAGGTGGACAAGGACCGCGGTCTGCTCGGCCTCTTCGGGGACACGGTGAAGGACCAGTCGGTGGACGGGGGCGACGAGGCCCCCAAGGGGTCGACGATCACCATCGAGATCCGCTGAGACCCCGCGGCTCCTGGGGGCGGGGTAGCTGCCCCGCCCCCAGGAGCCGCCCCCAGGCCCCGCCCCGGAACCGCAGGCCCCGCCCCGGACCTCCGCAGGCCCCGCCCGTGATGACCAATCCCACCCCGCTCCGGTGCCCGTCCGCCCCCGTGCCCGTGCCACCCTTGACGGTGTGAGCAGCAACAAGTCCCCCCTCATGGCGTCCCTGGGCGCCGCCTCCCGTAACCCCGTCGGCGGTCATGTCCCCGTCGCCGGGGGCCTCGCCTCCGTGGGTCTGTCCTACGCCCGTGATCTCGGCGCGGAGGCCGTCCAGGTCTTCGTCGCCAACCCGCGCGGCTGGGCGACCCCGCCCGGCAATCCCAAGCAGGACGAGGCGTTCCGCGCGACCTGCGCGGCCGAGGGCATTCCGGCGTACGTCCACGCGCCCTACCTCATCAACTTCGGCTCGCACACCGAGGCCACCGCCGAGAAGTCCGTGGACTCCCTGCGGCACTCGCTGCGCCGGGGACGCGAGATCGGGGCGCTCGGAGTCGTCGTACATACGGGTTCGGCGACGGGCGGACGGGACCGCGAGGTCGCCCTCAAGCAGGTGCGCGAGCTGGTGCTGCCCCTGCTCGACGAGCTGACGCACGACGACGACCCGCATCTGCTCCTGGAGTCCACCGCCGGTCAGGGCGCCTCCCTGTGCTCCCGCACCTGGGACTTCGGTCCCTATTTCGAGGCGCTGGACTCCCACCCCAAGCTGGGCGTCTGCCTGGACACCTGCCACATCTTCGCCGCGGGCCACGACCTGACCGGCCCGAGCGGCATGAAGCAGACCCTGGATCTCCTCGTGGACACGGTCGGCGAGGGCCGCCTGAAGCTCGTGCACGCCAATGACTCCAAGGACGTCGTCGGCGCCCACAAGGACCGTCACGAGAACATCGGCACCGGCCATATCGGCGAGGACCCCTTCCGCGAGCTGATGCTGCACCCCGCCACCGAGGGCGTGCCGCTGATCATCGAGACGCCCGGCGGCAAGGAGGGGCACGCGGCGGACGTGGCGCGGCTGAAGGGGCTCAGGAGCAGCTAGAAAACACTTGAAGAGTACCCCCCGGGGGTATACGGTTCCTGTCGAGCGGCAGGAACCGCTATCCGACGTTGGGGGCTACTCATGCAGCACGACACACACGCCGAGCACACGCACCACGGGCACGGCGAGGAGCACGGTCACAGCCAGAGCCACGGCCATGGCCACAGCCACGGCCACGGCCACCACGGTCACGGCCACCACGGTCACGACCACGGCACCGGCCCCGGCGTCGCCCCCGGCAAGGTCAGCTGGCGCATGGCCGCCCAGGCCACCCTGCACTGCCTCACCGGCTGCGCCATCGGAGAGGTGCTCGGCATGATCATCGGCACCGCGCTCGGCTGGGGCAACGTACCGACGATGGCCCTCGCGATCGCCCTGGCGTTCACCTTCGGATACGCCCTCACGCTGCGCGGCATCCTCAAGGCGGGCGTCGACTTCAAGACGGCGTTCCGTGTCGCGCTCGCCGCCGACACCCTCTCCATCACCGTGATGGAGCTGATCGACAACGGCGTGATCGCGCTCTGGCCCGGCGGCATGGACGCGCACCTGTCGGACCCGATGTTCTGGTGGCTCCTCGCTTTCGCGCTGGCCGCCGCCTTCGTGATCACCACGCCGGTGAACAAGTGGCTGATCGGCCGCGGCAAGGGCCATGCGGTGGTGCATCAGTACCACCACTGACCAGCGGCGACGCGGCGCCGACACGCGTGGAGCCAGGGCTGGAGCCAGAGCGAGAGCTAGAGTTCGGGGCCGTCCCCGGGCTCTTCCTGGTAGGAGTAGCGCTGCTCGCGCCAGGGGTCGCCGACGTTGTGATAGCCGCGCTCCTCCCAGAAGCCGCGGCGGTCGGCGGTCATGTACTCGACGCCGCGGACCCACTTGGGGCCCTTCCAGGCGTACAGATGGGGCACCACGAGCCGCAGCGGGAAACCGTGCTCCGCGGTGAGCAGTTCACCGCCCTTGTGGGTGGCGAAGATCGTGCCCTCGGCGGCGAAGTCGGCCATCCGCAGATTCGAGCTGAAGCCGTACTCCGCCCAGACCATGACGTGCGTGGCGTCGGCGGCGGGCGGCGCGAGGTCCAGGATCGTACGGGCCGTCACGCCGCCCCACTCGGCCCCCAGCATGCTGAACTTCGTGACGCAGTGCAGGTCGCCGACGACCGTGGCGTACGGCAGGGCCGAGAACTCCTCATGGGTCCAGCAGTGCTTCTCGCCGTCCGCGGTGGCCCCGAAGACCCTGAACTCCCAGCGCTCGGGGCGGAACTTCGGCACCGGGCCGTAGTGCGTGACCGGCCAGCCGCGCTGCAACCGCTGACCCGGCGGAAGCTCCGGCTCCGCTGCCTGTCGAGATGCGCGTTCCGCCGGCTGACCCATGACTCCATCCTGACAGACCGTGGACGGTGGACGTGACCAGACGAAGTCTGACAGATACGGATTCGGGCAACTCCTACTAAGCGTGCACTTACTGGACGGCTTCCGAACGCCGGTGCAAAGATGCGCGCTACCTGCCCAGTTACCCGTGTGGAAGGAGCCTCTGCGATGCAGGGCGACCCCGAGGTCATCGAATTTCTCAACGAGCAGCTGACCGCCGAGCTGACGGCGATCAACCAGTACTTCCTGCACGCCAAGATGCAGGAGAACTTCGGCTGGACGAAGCTCGCCAAGTACACCCGCGCAGAGTCGTTCGACGAGATGAAGCACGCGGAGGTGCTGACCGACCGGATCCTCTTCCTCGACGGCCTGCCCAACTACCAGCGGCTCTTCCACGTCCGGGTGGGCCAGACGGTCACCGAGATGTTCCAGGCGGACCGGCAGGTCGAGGTGGAGGCGATCGACCGCCTCAAGCGCGGCATCGAGGTGATGCGGACCAAGGGCGACATCACGTCGGCCAACATCTTCGAGTCGATCCTCGCGGACGAGGAGCACCACATCGACTATCTCGACACCCAGCTGGAACTGGTCGAGAAGCTGGGCGAGCCGCTGTACCTCGCGCAGCTCATCGAGCAGCCCGAGGGCTAAGCAGCCCGAGAGCTAGGCGGCCTGCCGGGCCGGCTCGTCCAGGCCGGAGAGCACCGGCTCACCCTGGTCGGCCAGCTCGCGCCGCGGGCACGCGCCCCGGCCGAGCAGCGCCTGGATGCGGCGTACGCACGAACCACAGTCCGTGCCCGCCTTGCAGGCCGAGGCTATCTGGCGGGGGGTGCAGGCACCGTCCTCCGCGTGCTTCTTCACCTGCGCCTCGGTGACCCCGAAGCAGTTGCAGACGTACACGCGGCTCACCTCCCGGAGGGGACGGACGGACAGGACTCATCGGTAGCGCCGTCCCGATTGATCGGTGAGGCTAACCTAACCTTACCCACGACTCCCGGCACACAAAAGCCCCCGATACGCCGGTGGGGCGCGGATCACATGGATCCGCGCCCCACACGTACGTACAGCCTTGCGGGCTACTGGTCGCGGTACATCTCCGCCACCAGGAACGCCAGGTCGAGCGACTGGCTGCGGTTGAGCCGCGGGTCGCAGGCCGTCTCGTAGCGCTGGTGGAGGTCGTCGACGAAGATCTCGTCGCCGCCGCCCACGCACTCGGTGACGTCGTCACCGGTCAGCTCGACATGGATGCCGCCCGGGTGGGTGCCGAGGGCCTTGTGGACCTCGAAGAAGCCCTTGACCTCGTCGAGCACGTCGTCGAAGCGGCGGGTCTTGTGACCGGAGGCCGCCTCGTAGGTGTTGCCGTGCATCGGGTCGGTGATCCAGGCGACGGTCGCGCCGGACGCGGTGACCTTCTCGACCAGCTCGGGCAGCTTGTCGCGGACCTTGTCGGCGCCCATACGGACGATGAAGGTCAGCCGGCCGGGCTCGCGGTCGGGGTCGAGGCGCTCGATGTACTGGAGCGCCTCCTCGGCCGTGGTGGTCGGGCCGAGCTTGACGCCGATGGGGTTGCGCACCTGGGAGGCGAACTCGATGTGCGCGCCGTCCAGTTGACGGGTGCGCTCGCCGATCCAGACCATGTGGCCCGAGGTGTCGTACAGCCGGCCGGTGCGGGAGTCGACGCGGGTCAGCGCGCCTTCGTAGTCGAGCAGCAGCGCCTCGTGGGAGGCGTAGAACTCGACGGTCTTGAACTCCTCCGGGTCGGTGCCGCAGGCCCGCATGAAGTTGAGCGCGTTGTCGATCTCGCGGGCCAGCTGCTCGTACCGCTGGCCGGAGGGGGACGACTTCACGAAGTCCTGGTTCCAGGCGTGCACCTGGCGCAGGTCGGCGTAACCGCCCGTGGTGAAGGCGCGGACCAGGTTGAGCGTGGAGGCGGAGGCGTTGTACATCCGCTTCAGGCGCTCGGGGTCCGGGATCCGGGCCGCTTCGGTGAAGTCGAAGCCGTTGACGGAGTCGCCCCGGTAGGTCGGGAGCGTCACGCCGTCGCGGGTCTCGGTCGGCTTGGAGCGCGGCTTGGAGTACTGCCCCGCGATGCGGCCCACCTTCACGACGGGCACGGACGCCGCGTACGTGAGGACGGCGCCCATCTGGAGCAGGGTCTTCAGCTTGTTGCGGATGTGGTCGGCCGACACGGCGTCGAAGGCCTCGGCGCAGTCGCCGCCCTGGAGCAGGAACGCCTCTCCCTTGGCGACAGAGGCCAGTCGGGCACGCAGCTGGTCGCACTCGCCCGCGAAGACGAGCGGGGGATACGACTCGAGGTCCGCGATCACATCGCGCAGAGCCTCGGCATCGGGGTACTCGGGCTGCTGCGCCGCGGGCAGGTTTCGCCAGGTGTTGCCACCGGTAGCGGTGGTCTTAGCGTTCACGGTCACCTCGTCAACATTACGGGGTCGGGCGCGGCGTCCATTCACCCGCTCACCAAGTGAGACGGAGCAGACACGGACGAGCGGCCCCGCCGCGCGGCCCGCTCGCCCGCGCTCGGCGCCGCGAGGGCGAGCCCCCGGTGCGCGCGGCGGAGCATGATGCGGGCCATGAAGGGGTGGACGGGCCTGACCGCGCCCCAGTAGAGCCGGGAGCGCCAGGTGTCCGCCCGCACGGCCGTGCACAGCGTGACGTGCCGCTCGTCGACCAGGATCGAGGCGCGGGCGGTCAGGCCCGCCGTGTCCACGTCCATCAGCAGCTCGCCCCCCTCTCGCGCGATGACGGGGAAGGCGTCTCGCAGGACGCCGGTCCACGCCTGGGGGTCCCGGGGCAGGCCGGGGAGCATGTCCATGCGGTACGCGTCCTGGTATCCGGGCCCTTCCACCGAGGCGCGGAGCAGCCGGGCCTCCGGCGGGACCTCCACGGTCCGGGGCCTGCTCCACCAGAGGCGGTGGAGCAGCCGCAGCCAGGGCGACCAGCGGACGGGACGTGCGCAGCCGCCTGCCACCGCGCGCTCGATGTTGTCGAACAGCTCTTCCATCATCGAGTCGTGGGCGGGCCGGACGGCGGTCGGCCACAGGAGCCGGTCGATACCGCTCCAGCGCGCCTCCAGGACGTGCCGCACCAGGCAGCGCCCCTCGTCCAGCCGCTCGACGGTCAGCTCGTGGAAGCCCTCGTCCGGCGGGCCCGGCGGGGTGAAGGCGAAGCGGACGCGGCGGCCCGGTTCGTAGGCCGTGACCTCGTACCGGATCGGGCCGTGGCCGCCGGTCGCGCCGACGCCGAGGGGGCGGTCGAAGGTCATCGGCTCCCAGGCCGGGGTGGGGAAGATCGGGTCGTCCTCGGCGGACAGCCGGTCGAGCAGCGCCCCGACCGCCTCCACCGAAGCCTCGACGACCCGCTCGTGTTCGTTGCGCACGACTCCCATGCCGCACCTCCATACGCTGGCGTATGGTCAACCGTACGGTACCGTATGGGCATGGCGCAACGGCAGCGGAAGAAGACCCCGGCGAAACCCCGGCTGTCCGCCGACGACTGGGCGGACGCCGCGCTCACGGCGATCGGCGAGGGCGGCCTCGCGGCCGTCGCCGTGGAGCCCCTCGCCGTGCGTCTCGGCACCACCAAAGGCAGCTTCTACTGGCACTTCACGGGCCGCGACGCGCTCATCGAAGCCGCCCTGGACCGGTGGGCGAAGCTCCACACCGAGGGGATGATCAGCCACGTGGAGGCCGAGCCCGACCTCCGCAAGCGGATCAGGCTGCTCTTCGCCGAGGCGGTGACCACCGCCGCCTCCAGCCCGCTGGAGGTCTCGCTGCTCGCGACCGCCGGGCACCCCCAGGTGGCCGCGGCCCTGCGGAAGGTGACCGAGCGCCGCGTGGCGTACGTCGCCGAACTGTTCGCGGGGCTCGGCTTCCCCGATGCGGAGGCGCGCAGGCGCGGTCTGCTCGCGTACAGCGTCTATCTGGGCCACACCCAGCTCGGTCACGCGGTGCCCTCGGTCCTGCCCGCCACCCCTGAATTCGACGCGTACCTCGACGAGAGCCTCGATCTCCTGATGATGCGCTAAGGTGCCGGACATGCACGCGCAGACGACGACTCGTAACTGGTGGTGGCCCGCTCATCCGGCGGCCCACTGACTGCGCGTACGCAAGACTCGCGAAAGGCCGCCCGAGGGGCGGTCTTTTTTGTTTCCCGGAGTCCCGGGCGCGGCCGTTCCTCTCCGAGTGAGAAGGAACAGAACCGATGCAGCCCACCGTCCTCACCGACCTCCTGTCCGACGACCGCCCGTTCGCCCTGCTGCGCCGCCGCACACCCGGCCGCGACCACGACACCGTCGAGGTCCTCATCGGTCCCACGGGGACCTACGACCGGCTGGCGGACATCCCCGACGGCCTGGCGCTCGTGCCCTTCCGGCAGATCAGGGAGCGCGGCTTCGACGTCCGCGACGACGGCACGCCGCTGACCGTCCTCACCCCCGAGGAGACGTACGAACTCCCGCTCGACACGGCCCTGTCGGCGCTGCCCGCGCACGAGGTGCGGGTCGAGGGCGGCGCCTTCGACGTGGACGACGCGGCGTACGCGGACATCGTGGGGCGCGTCCTGCGCGAGGAGATCGGGCGGGGCGAGGGCGCCAACTTCGTCATCCGCCGTACGTACGAGGGTGCGATCCCCGGATTCGGCAGGGCGGACGCCCTCGCCCTCTTCCGGCGGCTCCTGGTGGGCGAGCGGGGCGCGTACTGGACGTACGTCGTGCACACCGGTGACCGCACGCTCGTGGGGGCGAGCCCCGAGGTGCATGTGCGGATGTCCGGCGGGACGGTCGTCATGAACCCCATCAGCGGCACCTACCGCTACCCGGCCGGCGGGCCGACCCCCGAGGGACTGCTCGCCTTCCTCGCCGACGGCAAGGAGACCGAGGAGTTGTCGATGGTCGTCGACGAGGAACTGAAGATGATGTGCACCGTCGGCGATATGGGCGGTGTCGTGGTCGGGCCGCGCCTGAAGGAGATGGCCCATCTCGCGCACACCGAGTACGAATTGCGCGGCAAGTCGTCGCTCGACGTGCGCGAGGTCCTGAAGGAGACCATGTTCGCGGCGACCGTCACCGGGTCGCCGGTGCAGAACGCCTGCCGGGTCATCGAGCGGTACGAGAGCGGCGGGCGGGGCTATTACGCCGGCGCCCTCGCGCTCATCGGCCGGTCCGCGGGGAGCGGTGGGCGGGAAGGGGGCGTCGGCGCGCAGACCCTGGACTCCCCCATCCTGATCCGCACCGCCGACATCTCCGCAACGGGGAGGCTGCGGGTGCCGGTCGGCGCGACGCTCGTGCGGGGCTCGGACCCGGCGGGCGAGGTCGCGGAGACCCATGCGAAGGCGGCGGGGGTGCTCGCCGCGCTGGGGGTGCGCCCCGGGCGCCCGCGCGAGGAGGGCGCGCGGCCCGCCCTCGCCGATGATCCACGCGTGCGTGCGGCACTGGACGGGCGGCGGGACCGCCTCGCGCCGTTCTGGCTGCGGATGCAGGAGCCGGCCCGCGAGCGGGCCGGGCACGCGCTCGTCGTGGACGGCGAGGACACGTTCACGGCGATGCTCGCGCACGTCCTGCGCTCCCTGGGCCTCGCGGTGTCGGTGCGGCGGTACGACGAGGCGGGGCTGCGGGAGGCGGTGCGCGCGCACCAGGGGCCCGTCGTGCTCGGCCCGGGCCCCGGCGACCCGTCCGACCTCACCGACCCGAAGATGCGGTTCCTGCGCTCCCTGACGGCGGAGGTGCTCCGGGGCCACGAGTACGGCGTGCTCGGCGTCTGCCTCGGACACGAGCTGATCGCGGCCGAGCTGGGCCTGGAGATCGTACGGAAGGACGTGCCCTACCAGGGCGCGCAGACGGACGTCGACCTGTTCGGGCGGGCCGAGACGGTCGGGTTCTACAACAGCTTCGTGGCGCGCTGCGACGACGAGGCGGCGGCGGAGCTGGCCGCGCACGCCGTGGAGGTCAGCAGGGACCGGACGAACGGGGAGGTCCACGCGGTGCGCGGGCCCTCCTTCGCGGGCGTGCAGTTCCATCCGGAGTCGGTGCTGACGTTGCGCGGGACCGCGATCGTGCGGGAACTGCTCGGTCAGCTCCTGGCCGCGGCGGGGACGAGGACGTTCTCGGAGCGGCGGCCCTGTGTGTAGTCCAGGACGTTGCGCAGGGTGGTGTCGATGATCTGGCCGACCGCGTCCGCGGTGTAGTAGGCCTGGTGGGAGGTGACCACCACGTTCGGGAACGTCACCAGGCGGGCCAGGGTGTCGTCCTCGACGACCTCCAGGGACTTGTCGAGGAAGAACAGGCCCGCCTCGGCCTCGTACACGTCCAGGCCGACGCCCGTGAAGCGCCCGGCGCGCAGCTCCGCCACCAGGGCCTCGGTGTCGATCAGCCCGCCGCGGCTGGAGTTCACCAGGATCGCGTCGTCCTTCATCGTCCGCAGCGCGGCGGCGCCGACGATGTGCTGGGTCGAGGGGAGCAGCGGCAGGTGCAGGCTGATCAGGTCGGCCTCGGCGAAGAGCTGCTCCTTCTCCACGTACGTCATGCCCAGCTCGACGCAGGCGGGGTTGCGCACGGCGTCCCAGCCGAGCAGCTCCATGCCGAAGCCGTGCGCGATCCGGGTGAACGCCTCGCCGATCTTGCCGGTGCCGAGCACGCCGACGGTGCGGCCGCGCAGATCGCGGCCCATCAGGCCGTCGAGGCGGAAGTCGAAGTCGCGGGTCCGGTTGCTCGCGCGGACGATGCGGCGGTTGACGGCCATCGCGAGGGTCCAGGCGAACTCGGCCACGGAGTACGGCGAGTAGTACGAGACGCGGGCGACGGTCAGGCCGAGGCGCTCGGCGACCTGGAGGTCGATGTTGTTGAACCCGGTGGAGCGCTGGGCGATCATCTGCGTGCCGCCGGCGGCGAGGGTTTGCAGCACGTGATTGTCCAGGGTCGCGTTGACGCTGGAGGAGATGATCTCGTAGCCCGCGGCGATGGGGGCGGTGTCCTCGTTCAGGAAGACGTCGAGGCAGCGGACGTCGTGGTGTCCCTCGAAGGCCTTCTCGATCAGCGGCCGCTCGTCCGACTGCACGCCGAATGCGAGGATCTCCATGCGGCGAGTCTAAGTACCGCCCGTGGGGACGGCACCCGGAGCGCTGGGTGGGGGCCGTCCCTCGTGTGCCTCTGTCCGCGGGCCGTCGTGGGCTGGTCGCGCAGTTCCCCGCGCCCCTTCGGGGCGCACCTCCGCGGGGCGCACCTCCGCGGGGCGCTCTGCTCAGCCGAAGAACACGCCTACCTCCTCATACAGCGCCGGGTCCACCGTTTTCAGCTTCGCCGTCGCCTCCGCGATCGGGACGCGGACGATGTCCGTGCCCTTGAGCGCGACCATCTTGCCGAAGTCGCCGTCGCGCACGGCCTCGATCGCGTGCAGGCCGAAGCGGGTGGCGAGCCAGCGGTCGAAGGCGCTCGGGGTGCCGCCGCGCTGGACGTGCCCGAGGACCGTGGTGCGCGCCTCCTTGCCGGTGCGCCCCTCGATCTCCTTGGCGAGCCACTCGCCGACCCCGGAGAGGCGGACGTGCCCGAAGGAGTCCTGCGTACCGTCCTTGAGGACCATCTCGCCGTCCTTGGGCATCGCCCCTTCCGCGACGACGACGATCGGGGCGTACGACGCCTTGAAGCGCGAGGTCACCCATGCGCAGACCTGGTCGACGTCGAAGCGCTGCTCGGGGATGAGGATGACGTTGGCGCCGCCCGCGAGGCCCGAGTGCAGGGCGATCCAGCCCGCGTGCCGGCCCATGACCTCGACGACCAGGACACGCATGTGGGACTCGGCGGTGGTGTGCAGCCGGTCGATCGCCTCGGTCGCGATGCCGACCGCCGTGTCGAAGCCGAAGGTGTAGTCGGTGGCGGAGAGGTCGTTGTCGATGGTCTTCGGGACGCCGACGACCGGGACGCCGTACTCGTCGGTGAGGCGCGCGGCGACACCGAGCGTGTCCTCCCCGCCGATCGCGATGAGGGAGTCGACCTCGTACTTGGCGAGGTTCTCCTTGATGCGGCGCACGCCGTTCTCCGCCTTGAACGGGTTGGTGCGCGAGGAGCCGAGGATGGTGCCGCCGCGCGGCAGGATGCCGCGGACCGCGGGGATGTCGAGCGGGACGGTGTCGCCCTCCAGCGGACCGCGCCAGCCGTCCCGGAAGCCGACGAAGCCGTAGTCGTACTCCTGTACGCCCTTGCGGACGATGCCCCGGATGACGGCGTTGAGCCCGGGGCAGTCGCCGCCTCCGGTCAGTGCGCCGATTTTCTTGGCCCCCATGGAGGAGTCCCTTCGCCTCAGTGACCTGACGCGAGTCACGCTAATGGTGATCCAGGTCACCCCGGGACGGGGCGAACGGTCAATTCCTGTGCCACGCTGGGGAGTTGATCACAGGCGTTCACTCTTACGAGGGGTCACGCGTGGTCGGCCTTGTCTGCCTTGTCGCCCTTGTCGATGCCTCGCTCTATCGCGTACCGCACCAGCTCCACCCTGTTGTGCAACTGGAGCTTGCCCAGGGTGTTCTGGACGTGGTTCTGCACGGTGCGGTGGGAGATGACCAGGCGCTCGGCGATCTGCTTGTAGCTCAGGCCCTTGGCGACCAGGCGCAGGACCTCCGTCTCGCGGTCGGTGAGCCGCGGCGCCTTGGGGTCCTCCGGGGTGCCCGCGGCGGGCTCGGTGGCCAGGCGGCGGTACTCGCCGAGGACCAGGCCCGCGAGGCCCGGCGTGAAGACCGCGTCGCCGACGGCCGTGCGGCGCACCGCGTCGATCAGCTCCTCCGTGGACGCCGACTTCAGGAGATAGCCGGTGGCGCCCGACTTGACGGCCTCCAGGACGTCGGCGTGCTCGCCGCTCGCGGACAGGACAAGGACGCGCAGCGCCGGGTTGGCGGCGACGACTTCCTTGCAGACCTGGGCGCCGGGCTTCAGCGGGAGGTTCAGGTCGAGGACCAGGACGTCGGGGGCGGCGGCCTGCGCGCGGCGGACGGCCTGCTCGCCGTCCCCCGCCGTGGCCACCACGTCGAGGCCGGCCTCGGCGAGGTCACGGGCCACGGCGTCCCGCCACATCGGGTGGTCGTCGACGACCATGACCTTGACGGGGTCCGCTCCCCCGCCGGTGTCCGTGGCCGGTCCCCGCGGATCCGCCTGCCGGTCCAGCTGACTCTGCTCGCTCATCGTGTCTTTCCTGCCTTCCCCCGTGTTTCCCGCGCCGCTTCGCGCGGGACTTTCAGTTCCACTTCCGTGCCCTGGCCCGGCACCGAGATCAGCTCGGCCGTGCCCCCGATCTCCCGCAGCCGCCCCCTGATCGACAGGGCGACGCCGAGGCGCCCCTCCCCCTCGGCCTCGGCGAGGCGGCCCTCCGGGATGCCGGGCCCGTCGTCCCTGACCGTAACGATCACCCCGTCCGGCTCGTCCTCGACCAGGATCCAGGCGTGCGCCTCGGCTCCGGCATGTCTGCGGACATTGTCCAGCGCGGCACTGACAGCGGCCGCCAGCTCCCGCGCTGCGGGCGGCGCGAGGAGCACCGGGGCCCCCGGCTCGGAGAGCGTCACCTTCGAACCGGCGTGCCGGGCGAGCAGCGGGCGCAGATCGCGGGGCACCGTGCCGTCGGTGTCGTACTCCTCGTCCGGTTCCTCGACAGCGCGTACCAGCGCGCCCTGCGAGGCGTCCTCCGAGACGTGCGAGGCGGGCACCAGGCCCCCGGCGACCAGGGTGCGCAGCGCCACCTCCTGCTCGCCCGCGAGCCGGCCCAGCTCCGCCGCCTCGCCGCCGATGGCGGTACCGCGCCGCTGCACCATGGCGAGGACCTGGAGGACGCTGTCGTGGATGTCGCGGGCGAGGCGTTCGCGTTCGCGCGTCGCGGCCTCGATCTCCAGGGCGCGGGCGAGGGTGCGCTCGGAGGCGCGGGCCACCTCGACGACGTATCCGATGGCGATGGAGGCGATGCAGACGAGCAGGACGTTGTGGACGGTGTCGCGGCTGAACGCGCCGCGCTGCACCACGTTGGCGACGCCCACCAGCAGGGACGCGAAGGCCGCCCAGCGCCAGCCGCCCTTGATGGCGTAGGCGAGGACGGCCCCGGCGGTCCATATGGAGGGCAGCGTCGGGCCGCCGTCGAGGATCCGCTGGTGCGAGTAGGCCAGCGGCGTGAGCAGGATGCCGGCGATGGCCACGGTCAGATCGCTGACGAGGAACCGCCTGGTGCAGCTCGCGGCGTTCGCCACGCGGGGCAGCGTGCCGATCGTCCAGCCGGCGAGCACGACGAAGTAGGCGATGGCCACCCAGGGGTGGTCGAGCTTCTCGTGCGCCGCCGCGAAGAGCCCGATCGCGTACAGCATCGTCAGGACGCGGTAGCCGACGAGCGCGCGCCAGAGCGGCTGCTCGACCAACATCCGCATGACTCTCTCGCGCTTGGCCATGTCCCCCACCGCCCGCCTTCCCGCCCCTGAACGGACGCGGCTAGGAGCCGGTCCGTTCCTTGTCCCCCGCCTTGTCCCCCGGCTTCTCCGCCGCCCTCTCGGCCGCCCTCTCGGCCGCCTTCTCGAGCGCCTTGGCTGCCTTCGCGGCCTCGGTGATCTGGCGCTTCGCGGCCGTCGCGTACATGTCGACGTACTCCTGGCCGGAGAGCTTCATGATCTCGTACATGACCTCGTCGGTCAGCGCCCGCAGCACGAAGCGGTCCTGCTCCATGCCCTGGTAGCGGCGGAAGTCGAGCGGCTTGCCGATGCGGATGCCGGGGCGCATCAGCTTCGGCATCACCTTGCCGGGCGGCTGGATCTTCTCCGTGTCGATCATGGCCACGGGGAGCACCGGCGCTCCGGTGGCGAGCGCCACGCGCGCGAGGCCGCCCGGTTTACCGCGGTAGAGGCGTCCGTCGGGCGAGCGCGTGCCCTCGGGGTAGATGCCGAACAGCTCGCCGCGCTCCAGGACCTCGATGCCGCTCTTGATGGCCGCCTCGCCCGCGCCGCGCCCTCCGGAGCGGTCCACGGGAAGCTGGCCGACGCCCTTGAAGAAGGCGGCGGTGAGCTTGCCCTTCACACCGGGCGAGGTGAAGTACTCCGCCTTGGCGATGAAGGTCACCTTGCGGTCGAGGACCGCGGGCAGGAAGAAGGAGTCCGAGAACGAGAGGTGGTTGCTCGCCAAAATCGCGGGGCCCTCGGCGGGGACGTTCTCAAGGCCCTCCACCCAGGGCCTGAAGCCGAGCTTCAGCGGCCCTCCGATGGCAACCTTCATTGCGCCGTAGATCAAACCGAGTGCCTCCTGTTTCTGTGGATCAGACCTTAACCCGGGGTACGGCCAATGGGCCCGACGACCCTGGTCGGTGTCAGTCCGGTCGCGTACGGTGAAGTACTCCTCTCCACTCCTCGCAAGCTGTCACCCCCTTTTTCACATCCCCTTGCCCATCAGCCCCGTTGCCACCTCTCACGAAGGAGACCGAAGGTGCCGGTCCTCCCCGGAGCCGAGCCGTTCCGCCACGAAGGCGGCGAGGTCGGCGTCCTGCTCTGCCACGGCTTCACCGGATCCCCGCAGTCGCTGCGCCCATGGGCCGAGTATCTGGCGGAGCGCGGCCTGACCGTCTCGCTGCCGCTCCTTCCCGGGCACGGCACCCGCTGGGAGGACATGCAGGCCACCGGCTGGCAGGACTGGTACGCGGAGGTGGAGCGCGAGCTGCGCGGCCTCCTGGAGCGGTGCACGCGGGTCTTCGTCTTCGGCCTCTCGATGGGCGGCACGCTCACGCTGCGCCTCGCGGCGAAGCACGGCGACGCCATCAGCGGCATCGTCCTGGTCAACCCGGCGAACAAGCTGCACGGCCTGTCCCCCTACGCGCTGCCGGTCGCCCGGCACTTCGTACGGACGACGAAGGGCATCGCCAGCGACATCGCCAAGCCCGGCTCGGTGGAGATCGGCTACGACCGGGTGCCCCTGCACGCCGCGCACTCCATGCGCGTCTTCTTCCGCATGGTCGACGGGGAACTGCCGCAGGTGACCCAGCCGTTGCTGCTGCTCCACAGCCCGCGCGACCACGTGGTGCCGCCCGCCGACTCGGCGCGCGTCCTCAGCCGCGTCTCGTCCAGGGACGTCACGGAGATCCTGCTGGAACAGAGCTACCACGTGGCGACGTTGGACCACGACGCGGACCGGATTTTCGAGGAGAGCTACGCGTTCATCGGCCGGCTCGCCCCCAGCGTCGGTAAGGAAGGGACGGCCACCGGTGGCTGAGCACGAGGCGGACCGCGACGAGAGCCGCGAGCCCGAGAAGGACCTGGAGCCCGAGAAGAGCGCCGGGAAGAACGCCGGGAAGAACAAGGCGCCCGGCGACGACGGGCTGCCGCTGGACGAGGACGCCGCTTGGCAGGCGATCGTCGCGGGGTACGGCGAGGAGCCCGCGGATCCGCCGGGCGCGAAGCCCTTCAAGTCGGTCGAGGACCTGGCGCTTCTGGAGCCCGAGAGCAACGGCCCGGCGGGCGGCCCTGCCAGGGGCGGATCCGGCAAGGACGGCCCCGGCAAGGACACGACCGACCGGGACCCCGACGCCAAGTCCGACGCGGGCGCCGACAAGCCGCTCGGCAGCTCCGTCTCCTTCGCGCCCGGCGTCGGCGGACCGCGCGACTACACCGCCCCGGAGCCCTCCGAGGACGACTTCGACGCGGACGACGAGGGGCACTTCGTGCCTCCGGACCCGCCGGGGCTGCCCGAGGCGGACGTGACGGCCAAGTTCGCCTGGCTCGCGGTGCTCGGCGGCCCGCTCCTCATCCTGCTCGCGGTGCTGTTCGGCTGGCAGATGACATGGTGGCTGACCACGCTCGGCCTCGGCGGCTTCCTGGGCGGCTTCGCCACGCTCGTCATGCGGATGAACAGCGGCGACGAGGACGAGGACGACGACCCGGGACGCGGCGCCGTCGTCTGAGCCTCACCACAGCATCACAGCACGCGCCTCACCGCGCGGCGGGAACCTTGAGGGCGGCCAGGACCGGCAGATGGTCCGTGGCCGCCCTCAAGTCCTCCTCCGTCACCCCGGGCAGCCCCAACGGCACACCGCAGCCGAGCACTTCGACGCCCGGCGTGGCGAAGAGCGCGTCGATGCGCTGGTGCGGATCTCCGGGCGTCGAGGTGTGCTCGCCGCCCCACGGCCGCGCCACCCAGCAGTCCTGAAGCGCGGAGGACAGCCTTCGGAACGTACGGCCGTCAGGACGCTCATTGAGGTCGCCGCCCGCGACCGCGTGCTCCACGCCGAGCCCGGCGAGCCGCTCCAGCAGCATCCCGCCCTGCGCGTACCGCTCGTCGGTCTGCAAGCTCAGGTGACAGCTCAGGACGCCGAGCCGAGCGCCCCCGAAACGGACGACCGCCGTCGCGAAGCCGCGCCGGTGCAGCCCCGGGGTGAGGGGCAGCAGCACGTCCTCGGTGCGCTCCACGGTCGCCCGGAGCGAGCAGAGCAGCGCGGGTCCGGACGCGGTGCCGCCCCCGGAGAGGATCACCAGGTCGGCCGCGCGCGCGAGACGGGCCAGCTTCTTGCGCCAGCGGAAGAACCGCGGCGCCTCCTGGATCAGGACGAGGTCGGGGGCGCAGGCGGCGATGACCCGGGCGAGCGCGTCGGTGTCGTCCCGCATCGAACGGATGTTGTAGCTGAGCACCCGCACGACGGCCGAACCGTCCTCTTCGGTGTGGGAGTTGGGCAGCGTACGGGCCGGGCTCGTCGACATGCCGATCAAGATACGCGAACGCCGAACGGGCGGAGGTCATCCAGCCCGTCCGGCGTTTGAGGACGTGCGCGCGGCGCGATCGACGGCGCCCGTGGCACCGTCGACGGCACTTTGTCGCGGGGTCACATGACCGGGTCGGGCTCCCGCGCCAGGTCCGCCGCGCCGACCAGACCCGCCTTGTTGCCCAGCTGGGCGGCGATGACCTGGGCCTCGGGGCGCCAGGCGGCGCCGACGAGCCAGCGCTTGAAGGACTTGCGGATCGGGTCGAGGACCAGCTCGCCCTCGTCCGAGAGGCCGCCGCCGACGATGAACGCCGACGGGTCGAAGAGCGACGCCAGGTCGGCGAGGCCGGCACCCGCCCAGCGGGCCAGTTCGCGGTAGGAGTCGATGGCGACGGCGTCGCCCTGCCGCGCGGCCATCGAGATGTGCTTGCCCTCGATGCCGTCGGGGGTGCCGTCACCCAGCGAGAGGAGGTACTCCGCGTTCTCGGGTGTCGCGTTGGCCCGCTGGCGGGCGTAGCGCACGAGGGCGCGCCCGGAGGCGTACTGCTCCCAGCAGCCCTGGCTGCCGCAGCCGCAGAGCAGCCCGTCCGGGACCATCCGGATGTGGCCGAACTCGGCGGCCACGCCGAAGTGGCCGCGGCGCAGCTTGTTGCCGATGATGATGCCGCCGCCGAGGCCGGTGCCGAGCGTGATGCAGATGACGTTGCGGTGGCCCTTGCCGCCGCCGAACCTGTACTCGCCCCAGGCGGCCGCGTTGGCGTCGTTCTCCACGACGACCGGCAGACCGACGCGCCTTTCGACCTCGTCCTTGAGCGGCTCCTGCCGCCAGTCGATGTTCGGCGCGAAGTAGACCGTGGAGCGCTGGCGGTTGACGTAACCGGCGGCGCCGATGCCCACGCCGACGATCTCGTGTCCGGCCCGCGCGCCTTCCACGGCGGAGGCGATCGCGTCGACGATGGCCTCGGACGTTCCGGGGGTCGGCACCTTGAAGGTCGAGAGGATGTTGCCGTCCTCGTCCACCACTCCGGCCGCGATCTTGGTGCCGCCGATGTCGACACCGATGGTGAGTCCCATGAATCCCTCAGTTCGATCCAACCCCGCTAGGGCCACCGTACCCGAGGGGGGTCAGTCGAGGTCTATGTGTTCCCCGGGAGCGGGGCCGTCGTCCTTGCGGTCAGGGCCGGGTGCGGGGGTGCCCGGGGTGGCGCCGCGGGTCCAGCGGCCCTCCTGGCCGCGGGCCGCCGAGCGGTAGGCGGCGAGCAGCTCGGAACCGGCGGCGGCGAGGTGGTCGAAGACGTCGGGGTTGCGCTCGATGACCGGCTCGACCGCGGCCTTCGCCTGCTGGACGACCTGCTTCACGGTCTGCTCGACGACGCCCTGGCCGACCGCGCCGAGCAGCGGTGTCTGGAGCCCGGAGAGCTTCTCCGAGACGGCGTCGACGAGCTTGCGCAGCTCCTCGGCGGCCGTGCCGGGCTGCGGCCCGTACTCGGCACGGCGGCGGGCCTGTTCCGCCGCGAGGTCCTCGGCGCACGCCTGCCCCCAGGCGTCGGCGTCGGCTTCGGGGGCTTCGCGCCCGGTGGCATCGCTCATACCACTCGACGTTACCCGAATGGGGGTACCCCGTTCACCGTCCTTGCGGCCACAGGTCCGGGTCCGGCGCGAACCGCACTCTCAGCTCGCCGTCGCGCAGCCCGGCCCCGGCGACCGTGCAGCGGCGCAGCGCGGACGGCAGGGTGACGATGCGGCGGTGGGCCCCGGCGGTGACGACGAGTTCGTCACCGCGCCGGATCAGGCCGAGCTGCTCGCGTACGGCGCCGGGGAGCGGGATGTGCCAGACGTACGCGTGTCCGTCCTCGTCGGCGGGCGCTCGGGTGACGGGCCACTCGATGGGTTGGGGGGCGGCGGGGGCGGCGGCGGGG
>NZ_JODF01000018.1:0-214977 GCF_000717945.1 Streptomyces sp. NRRL S-920 | reverse complement strand
TCTCGGCGCGGGGCAGACGGGCGGGTGGGTGGGATAGCGATCCGCCGCGAAGCAGGCGGAAAACCCTCACAGCACTCCCCGGCGGAAGCTGAGCGCACCGTTCCCGCAGAGAAACAACCCGGCCCCGACAGGGAAACACCCACCCCGCAGGCTGCGGAGCATGACATCCACGGCAGTGGTGATCGGCGCGGGCCTGGCCGGCACCCGCGTAACACAGCGCCTGGCCGCAGAGGCCATCGACACCGTACTCATCGGCGAGGAGGAGCACGCCCCGTACAACCGCGTCCTCCTCGCGGAGGTCCTCGCGGGCCGCTACGGCGCGGACGTGATCACCCTGCCCGCCCCCGAAGCCACCACCCTGCGCACCCGCGCGGTCCGCGTCGACCGCGCGGAGCGCCTGGTGCACTGCGAGGACGGCACCGTCGTCCCGTACGGCACCCTGATCCTCGCGACCGGCTCCAACCCGGTCCTGCCGCCGCTGCGCGGCCTGTTCGCGCCGGGCGCCCGCGAGCTGCCCCGGGGCGTGCACGCCTTCCGGACGATGGACGACTGCCTGGCCCTGTCGGGGGCCGTGGCCCCCGGCACCCGCGTCGTCGTCATCGGCGGCGGCCTCCTCGGCGTCTCGGCGGCCCGCGCCCTGGCCCAGCGCGGCGCGCAGGTGGTCCTCACCCAGCAGGCCGAGCGGCTCATGGAGCGCCAGCTGGATCCCGCCTCCTCGGAGCTGGTGCGCCGCCACCTCACCGGCCTCGGCGTCGAGGTGCACACGGAGTGCCGGGTGCGCGGCGTCGGCGTCACGGACGGCGCCGTACGCCATGTGGAGCTGGCCGACGGCTTCGAGCTGGAGACCGAGCTGACCGTCCTGGCCTGCGGCGTACGCCCCCGTACGGGTCTTGCGCTGGCCGCCGGGCTCGACGTGCGCAAGGGGATCGTCGTGGACGACCGGCTGCGCACGTCCGATCCGCACATCAGGGCCGTCGGCGACTGCGCGGAGCACGCGGGCCGCGTCTACGGTCTGGCGACCCCGGCCCTCGAACAGGCCGACGCGCTCGCGGAGGCCCTCATCGGTGGGAAAGACGCCCCCTACACCGGCAGCCGCATGCTCACCCGCCTGACCCTGCCGGGCCCCGGCCCCCTGGACCTCGCCGCGTTCGGCGACCCCGAGCCGCACCCCGACGACGACGTCATCCAGCTCGCGGACGCCACCCGCGGCACCTACCGCAAGGTCGTCGTCCGCGGCGACCGCCTGGTCGGCGGTGTCCTGCTCGGCGACCTCGCCTCGGTGGGCGCGCTGGCCCGCGCCTGGGAGGCCGATGCCCCGCTGCCCGACGACGACAGCCCGCTGCTCCACCTGCTCACCCAACCCCAGGCTCTCGACTTCGTTCGAGCAGGGGAGACCCCTATCGGAGGCCGCTGAGATGCCGAAGCCGAACCCCGCACAGACCCCGGACCGCCGCCCCACGATCGTGCTCGTCGGTCACGGCATGGTCGGCCAGCGCTTCCTGGAGGCCGCCGTCGAGCGCGGGCTCGCGGCGAGCCACCGCATCGTGGTGCTCTGCGAGGAGCCGCGCCCCGCCTACGACCGGGTCCAGCTGACCTCGTACTTCTCGGGCCGCACGCCCGACGAACTCTCGCTCACCGACCGGGCGTTCCTCGACGAGCACGGCATCGAGCTGTACGTCGACGAGCCCGCCGAGAGCTTCGACCGCGCGGCGAAAACGGTCACCGCCCGCTCCGGACGCGTCCTCACCTACGACACGCTCGTGCTCGCCACCGGCTCCTACCCCTTCGTGCCGCCCGTGCCGGGCAAGGACGCGGCGGGCTGTTTCGTCTACCGCACCATCGAGGACCTCCTCGCCATCGAGGAGTACGCGAAGAAGCACGCCACGACGGGCGCGGTGGTCGGCGGCGGTCTGCTCGGCCTGGAGGCGGCGGGCGCGCTGCGCGGGCTCGGACTGGCCACGCACGTCGTGGAGTTCGCGCCCCGCCTGATGCCCGTACAGGTCGACGAGGGCGGCGGCGCGGCGCTCCTGCGCACCATCACCGGTATGGGTCTGACCGTCCACACGGGCACCGGCACGCAGGAGATCGTGACGGGCGAGGACGGCGCGGTGAGCGCCATGAAGCTGTCCGACGGCAGCGAACTGGCGACCGACCTCGTGGTGTTCTCCGCCGGTGTCCGCCCGCGCGACCAGCTCGCCCGCGAGCACGGCCTGGCGGTCGGCGAGCGCGGCGGCATCACCGTCGACGAGCGGTGCCGCACCAGCGACCCGGACGTGTACGCGATCGGCGAGTGCGCGCAGGCCGTGGACGGCCGCGTGTACGGCCTGGTCGCGCCCGGGTACGAGATGGCGCAGACGGCGGCCGCCGCCATCGCCGCCGAGGAGGCCAGCTTCACCGGCGCCGATCTGTCGACCAAGCTGAAGCTCCTCGGCGTCGACGTCGCCTCCTTCGGTGACGCGCACGGCACGGCCGAGGGCTGCCTCGACGTCGTCTACTCCGACTCGCGCTCGGGCACGTACAAGAAGCTGGTGATCGGCGCGGGCGGCGAGCTGCTCGGCGGGATCCTCGTCGGCGACGCGGAGGCGTACGGCCTGCTGCGGCCGCTCACCGGCACCGTCCCGCCGCTGCCCGCCGAGCAGTTGGTGCTGCCCGAGGGCGCGGGCGCTCCCGTGGCGCTCGGCCCCGAGTCGCTGCCGGGCCACGCGGTGATCTGTAGCTGCCACAACGTCACCAAGGACGCCATCCAGGCCTGCGCCACGCTGCCCGAGGTGAAGAAGTGCACCAAGGCCGGTACGGGCTGCGGCAGCTGTGTGAAGGTGATCGGCCGGCTGCTTCCGCAGTCCGGTGACACGGGGCTGTGCGGCTGCTTCGCCCAGACCCGTCAGGAGCTGTACGAGATCGTGCGCGTCCTGCGGATCACGTCGTTCCGAGCGCTCCTCGACGGGCACGGGCGCGAGGCGGCGCGCGGCGGCGAGGGCTGCGAGGTGTGCAAGCCGGCGGTCGGCTCGATCATCGCCTCGCTGGCCCCGACGATCGGCGCCGAGGGGTACGTCCTCGACGGCGAGCAGGCCGCGCTCCAGGACACCAACGACCACTTCCTCGCCAACCTCCAGAGGAACGGCTCCTATTCGGTGGTCCCCCGCATCCCCGGCGGCGAGATCACCCCCGACAAGCTCATCGTCATCGGTGAGGTGGCGCGGGACTTCGGCCTCTATACGAAGATCACCGGCGGTCAGCGCATCGACCTCTTCGGGGCCCGCGTCGAACAACTGCCCATGATCTGGACGCGGTTGGTGGACGCAGGCTTCGAGTCCGGGCACGCGTACGGCAAGGCGCTGCGGACGGTGAAGTCCTGCGTCGGCCAGACCTGGTGCCGCTACGGCGTGCAGGACTCCGTGCGCATGGCCATCGACCTGGAGCTGCGCTACCGGGGCCTGCGCGCCCCGCACAAGCTGAAGTCGGCGGTGTCCGGCTGCGCCCGCGAGTGCGCCGAGGCCCAGTCGAAGGACTTCGGCGTGATCGCCACGGCGAGCGGCTGGAACCTGTACGTGGGCGGCAACGGCGGCGCCACCCCGCGCCACGCCGACCTGCTCGCGCAGGACCTGGGCGACGCCGAACTGGTCCGTCTCATCGACCGGTTCCTGATGTTCTACATCCGCACCGCCGACCGTCTTGAGCGCACGGCGGCCTGGCTGGAGCGGATCGACGGCGGCCTCGACCACGTACGCGACGTGGTCGTCCACGACTCGCTGGGCATCTGCGCCGAACTGGAGGCGCTGATGGCCGACCACGTCACGCACTACCGCGACGAGTGGGCCGAGACCCTCGACGACCCCGAGCGCCTCGCCCGCTTCGTGTCCTTCGTGAACGCGCCGGGCGTGCCGGACCCGACGGTCGGCTTCGTCCCCGAGCGGGACCAGATCAAGCCGGACCTGCCCCTGCTCTCCATCAGCCCCCGGCCCCTGGAAGGAGCCTCCCAATGAGCACCGCCACCGCCACACGTGTCCAACTGCGCCTAGCGGACGACTGGTTCGAGGTCTGCGAGCACGCCCGGCTGACCCCGGGCCGGGGCCTCGCGGCGCTGCTGCCCGACGGCAGCCAGGCCGCGCTCTTCCTCGACCGCGAGGGCCGCGCGTACGCGATCGACAACCGCGATCCGTTCACGGGCGCCGCGGTGCTCTCCCGGGGCCTGCTCGGCTCCCAGGACGGACGGCCGTTCGTCGCGTCGCCGCTCCTCAAGCAGCGGTTCGACCTGGAGACGGGGCGGTGCCTGGACGACGACGAGGTCGCGGTCACCGTCCACCCCGTACGCATTGCCTGATCGGTCACCGTACGCATTACTTGACCGTTCGTTCTGGAAAGCCGTAGAGTCCTCGACGTGGCCAGGACCAAGGAATTCGATCCGGACGCCGCGTTGCAGTCGGCCCTTGAGCTGTTCTGGCGGCGCGGCTACGAGGCGACGTCCATGGCGGACCTCGTCGAGGCGCTCGGCATCGGGCGCGCCAGCATCTACGCGACCTTCGGCAACAAGCACGACCTGTATCTGAAGGCCCTGGAGCGGTACGGCGAGCAGCAGCGGCCCCTCCTGCTCGCCGAGCTGGCGCAGCCCGGCCCGGCACTGCCCGCCGTCCGCGCGGCGGTGCGGCGTTTCGGCGCCGAGGCCACCGCCGACCAGCGCCGCCTGACCGGGTGTTTCGTCACCAACACGGCGGCCGAGCTGGCCCCGCACGACGAGGCGGCCGCCCGGGGCGTCGAGCGCAGCTGGGACCACATCGAGACCCTTCTGCACTCCGCGCTCGTCCGTGCCCGGGCCCAGGGCGAGCTGCCCGAGGACCGCGACCCGCTGATGCTGGCCCGCATGCTGCTCGTCCTGCTCCAGGGTCTGCGCGTGGTCGGCAAGGCGTCCGCGGATCCGGCGCGGGTGCGGGACGCGGTGGAGCAGGCGCTGACCCTCCTGGACTGAGGGACCCGCGCCCCGGCCACGCTTTCGCATGTCTTCGACGCTGAACTTCTCATGCCCTCATACTGAACCGATCAGTCAAGAAAAGAGTTTCTGTCATGACGGTAGTCACCCGTGCCCGCTTCACCGGCCGTACCGCTCTCGTCACCGGCGGCGGATCCGGTCTCGGCCGCGCCATAGCCCTCGCGTTCGCCGCCGAGGGGGCGAACGTCGTCGTGGCCGGCCGCACCGAGGCCCCCCTGAAGGAGACCGTGGCCCTCATCGAGGAGGCGGGCGGCACGGCCCTCGCCGTCACCGCCGACGTCTCCCGCTCGGCCGACCTGGCCGAGCTGGTCGCGGCGGCCGTGGACCGCTTCGGCTCCCTGGACGTCGCCGTCAACAACGCGGGCATCCTGCGCGCCGGGCAGCCGGTCGCCGATCTGCCCGAGGAGGACTGGCGCACGATGCTCGACATCAACGTCACCGGCGTCCTGCTGGCGCTCCAGGCGGAGGTCAGGCAGATGCGTACGCAGGCCGGGGGCGGCGCGATAGTGAACATCGGTTCGACGCTGGGCGCCCACAGCAGCATCCCCGGCATGGCCGCCTACGGCGCGACCAAGGCGGCCGTCTCCGCGCTGAGCCGCGCGGCCGCCGCCGAGCACATCCGTGACGGGGTCCGCGTCAACACCGTCAGCCCGGGCTCCTCCGACACCTCGATGTCGCTCAGGAGCGGCGAGACCGAGGAGGACCGTGCGGCGCGGATGAAGGAGCAGACGCCGTTGGGCCGGGTGTCGACGACCGAGGAAATCGCCGCGGCCGTGCTGTATCTCGCCTCGGACGACTCCGCTTCCGTGGTCGGCGCGGACCTGCTGGTCGACGGCGGCGCGGCGGCCTGAGAGCCCGCCCACCGCAGGTCCGACGCGCCCGCCCACCGCAGGTCCGACGCGACCGCCTACCGCAGGTCCGACGCCTCGAACACCCCCCGCGCCGCCGCCCCGTCGACGCGTGCCGTGAGGCGGTGCAGCTCGGTGCAGCCCGTTCTGAGCAGCCCCGCCTCCCGGGCGTCGCGGGCCCCGCGGTCCAGCCGGTGCAGCAGCAGCGGGTTGTCGACGAGGACGCGCGGGTCCAGTTCGACGCGGTTGCCGAGCGAGTCGCACAGGACGAGGCGGTCGGCGACGCCCTCGTTGTGCCGTACGGCGGTCAGCAGACCGGTGCAGACGTGGCGGCGGCGCACGAGGCCCCGTACGGCGAGCCAGCCGGGGCCCGCCGTCACCCGCGCGGGGTGCAGCACCACGTACAGGAGTACGGAGAGTCCCGCCCACAGGGCGAGGCGGGCGCGGCCGAGCGTGCCGTTGGCCAGGTCGAGGAGGACCACGAGCACGAGCAGCCCGAGCGAGCAGAGGACCGCCGCCCGCACGTCCGCCACCCAGTTCCGGTCGATCACGGTCTGCGCCGCGCCCACGTAAACGCCCTCGCCCCGCGCCGTGCCGCGCCCGGCGGGCTCCCGTGTCGTCCCGTTGTGTCCCATGTGCGGCACGCTAGGGCGGCCGTGCGGCCCGGGGCCCCGGCGTTGACGCGCCGCATACACCCGGGCGGCCTCCCTTGACGGAACGCTGACACTCGGCCGCAACGCCCCTGTCGTAATCACCCCGCATGGTTGATCGTTGGGCCGATACGTACGAGAAAGACATGTACGGCAACTCCGACCTCACGCAGGGGGACGACGGGCATGACCATCAGCCGCAGGACACTGCTCGCAACCGGCGCCGCGCTCGGACTGCTCACCGCGTGTGGGTCCAACACCGGCCGTGGCGGCGGGGGTTCGGGCGGCAACGGCCCGCGGCTCGCGCAGTGGTACCACCAGTACGGCGAGGCGGGCACCGAGCAGGCCGTGAAGCGGTACGCCGCCGCGTACGACAAGGCGGACGTCGCCGTGCAGTGGCGGCCCGGCAACTACGACGAGCAGACCGCCGCGGCGCTGCTCACCGACTCCGGGCCCGATGTCTTCGAGGTCAACGGCCCCAGTCTGGACCAGATCCGGGGCGGCCAGGTCGTCGACCTCACCGACCTCTTCGAGGGCGTACGGGACGACTTCAACCCCGCGGTCCTCGCCCCGAAGACGCACGACGGGAGGATCTGGGCCATCCCCCAGGTCGTCGACATGCAGCTGCTCTACTACCGCAAGAGCCTGCTCGACGACGCCGGGGTGCGGCCGCCGAGGAGTCTGGACGAGCTGGTCGACGCGGCGAAGGCGCTGACCACGAAGGACGTGAAGGGCCTCTTCCTCGGCAACGACGGCGGGGCGGGCGCGCTCGGCGTCACCCCGCTGTACGCGGCGGGCCTGTCCTGCGTCACGAAGGACGGCGAGGTCGGCTTCGACGACCCGGCCGCCGCCCGCGCCCTCGGCAAGCTGCGCCAGCTGTACGCCGACAAGTCGCTGCTGCTGGGCGCGCCCGCCGACTGGTCGGACCCGTCGGCGTTCACACAGGAGCTGACCGCCATGCAGTGGTGCGGCCTGTGGGCGCTGCCCGCGGTCAGGAAGGAGCTGGGTGACGACTTCGGTGTCCTCGCGCTGCCCGCCGACGGTCCGGACGGCAGGCCCGCGCTGCCCGTGGGGGCGTACGGCGCCGCGGTGAGCGCCCGCAGCGACCACAAGAAGGAGGCGAAGGACTTCCTGAAGTGGCTGTGGATCGACAAGGAGGAGTACCAGGAGGACTTCGCGCTCTCCTACGGCTTCCACATCCCGGCCAGGCTCTCCCTCGCCAAGAAGGCCGACGAGCTGAAGGAGGGCCCGGCCGCGGACGCCGTGCGCTACTCCACCGAGTACGGCTACGCCGAGCCGCTGCTGTGGACGCCCGCGAGCCGCACCGCGTACCAGGACGCGCTGAGCCGGATCATCAAGTCCGGCGCCGATCCGGACAGCGAGCTGAAGTCCGTCGTGCGCACGGTCCGCGCGGAGCTGGCCCGCACCAGGAAGAAGCCGTGAGCCGGTTGCTCGGCACCCAGAACCGCACGCTCTGGTTCTGGGTGTTCGTCGGCCCCTTCGCGCTCGGCCTGGTCCTCTTCACGTACGTACCGCTCGCCTGGAGCGTCTACCTCAGCTTCTTCGACGCCCACAACACCGTCTCGCCGACGGACTTCGTCGGCCTCGACAACTACACGTCGATGCTGCGGAACGACGCGTTCACCGACAGTCTCGTCACCTTCGCGGTCTTCTCGGCGTTCATCGTGCCGACGACGTTCGCGCTGTCGCTCGCGCTCGCGCTGATGGTGAACAGGACGCGCCGCGCTCAGGCGTTCTTCCGGTCGGTCTTCTTCCTCCCCGCGGCGTGCAGTTACGTCGTGGCGGCCCTGATCTGGAAACTGTCGATCTTCAACGGGGTGCGGTTCGGGCTCGCCAACACCGTCCTCGGCTGGTTCGGCGCCGACCAGGTCGCCTGGCTCTCGACCACCCAGCCGCCCTGGTACTGGCTGGTCATCGTCACCGTGCGGCTGTGGCTGCAAGCGGGCTTCTACATGATCCTGTTCCTGGCGGGCCTCCAGCGGATCCCGCCCACCCTCTACGAGGCGGCGGCGGTGGACGGGGCGCGGCCCGGCTGGCAGGTGCTGCGCCACATCACGCTCCCGCAGCTGCGCGCGACCTCGGTCGCCGTGACGCTGCTGCTCGTCATCAACGCCTTCCAGGCCTTCGACGAGTTCTACAACCTGCTCTCGGACTCCCGCGGCTACCCGCCCTACGCCCGTCCGCCGCTCGTCTACCTCTACTACACGGCGCTCGGCCAGGGGCAGAACCTCGGGCTCGGCAGCGCGGGCGCGGTGATCCTCGCGCTGATCATCGCGGTGGTCACGGTCGGCCAGGCACGCTGGTTCGGCCTCGGCGGGAAGGAGGACTGAGCACGATGGACGACGCCCTGGTCCGGGTGGGCCGCGCGCTGCGGGTGGTCCTGCTGGTCACCCTCGCGCTGCTCTTCCTGATCCCCTTCTACCTCCTCGTACGCAACGGCCTCGCGTCCGAGGACGACATCACCTCCCCCGACTGGACGTTCTTCCCGTCCACCCTGCACTGGTCGAACCTCTCGGAGCTGTTCGCCGACCCGGCGGTGCCGATGGCGCGCGCCCTGCTCAACTCGACGCTGATCGCGGTCGCGACGACCCTCGGCACCCTCCTCCTCGCCTCGCTCGCCGGGTACGGCCTGGCGCGCATCCCCTACCGCCACGCCGACCGGGTCTTCTACGCGATCCTCGGCACGATGATGGTCCCGGCCGCCGTCACCTTCGTCCCGAGCTTCGTCCTCGTCTCGTCCCTCGGCTGGGTCTCGACGCTGCGCGGCCTGATCGTCCCGACGCTCTTCTCGGCCTTCGCGTGCTTCGTCTTCCGGCAGTACTTCCTGGGTTTCCCGAGGGAGCTGGAGGACGCGGCACGCGTGGACGGCCTCGGCTACTGGCGTACGTACTGGCGTGTGGTCGTCCCGAACTCCCGCCCCGTCTTCGCGGCCGTCGGCACGATCGTGTTCATCGGCGCGTGGAACTCCTTCCTGTGGCCCCTGGTGATCGGCCAGGACCGCGACGCGTGGACGGTCCAGGTGGCGCTGGCGACGTTCACGACATCGCAGGTCATCCGCCTGCACGAACTGTTCGTCGCGGCGGCCGTCTCGATCGTGCCGCTGCTGGTGGTGTTCCTGTTCTTCCAGCGGTGGATCGTGGCGGGGGTGGAGCGGTCGGGGATCGACGACTAGCGGAGCCCGTCAGGCGGGTTCCGTCATGTCCTCCATGAGTTCGGGGAGCTTGCGCAGCCTGGAGACCGTCTGGTTGAGGAGGCGTACCGTCGCGTCGGCCTGCTGCCGCCCGATGGGTCGGCCGACGGAGGTGGCACGGGCCTGCTCCCTCAGCTTCTCCAGGAGGTCGCCGGCTTCGGCGGACGCCTGGTGCAGCCGGCGGATGCGGTCCTCGACGCGGATCACCAGGGCGTCGACGGTGGGCTCCTCGGCCGGGTCCGGGGTCGGAGTCGGGTTCGGGGTCGGGTCCGGCTCCTTGGCCTCCGCGGGTTCCAGGGCCCCCACCGGCTCCTCGACCGCAGGCTCCTGGAGCGACGACGGCCAGCGGCCGGGCGTGGGAAGGGTGGCCGGTGCCGAGGGGGCCGGGGCGGGGCCCGACGGCGCCGCCGACTTGCGGCGCCGCGTGCCGTTCTCCTTCGGGAACTCCCTGTCGAACCAGAAGGCGGACATCTCCCGGCCCGGCATCGCCTTCCCCGAGACGCTGACCTGCCACGGCATCCGGTCACCGTCGTCCATCGCGGCGACCAGCTCCTTCAGCACCCCCACCGCCATCATGCGGCTCTTCTCGTACCGCAGGGCCTGGAGCGAGTTCGTCACGCCGCGCCGGGAGCGGCGCATCCGCTCCCCCGTGTCGCCGATCATCTCCTGGCCGTCGAGCGAGCCCCGGTCGGCCTCGATGATGCCGAAGGAGGCCAGCCAGTGGGCGGCCCGGTAGGAGACCAGTTCCTCGAAGGCGGCGTCGTCGGTGTCCGCGGTCGCGAGCAGGTCCGGGAGCCTGCGCCCGGAGAGGACGATGCCCTCCCGGGCCTTGGTGCCGAAGATCTGCCCGATGCGCGGGTTCCAGGGCTTCGGGTAGCTCTCGGAGGTGAGGGCCGACCAGGTCGTGGCGCGCTGATGGATCTCCGTCTTGCTGAGCTGGGAGGGCGGGTTCTCGCTGAGCGCGCGCCGCAGCAGGTGCCGCCTGGTCGCGTCCGCGGGGAACAGTTCCTGGAGCAGCTTCATGGACCGCAGGTCGCGCAGTTCGGAGACCGCCATGTCCGGGGTGGCGTCGGGGAGTTCCCGGATGGGGGCGAGACCGGACAGCACCTCCGCCGTCTTCTCGCCCATCACGCCCTGGGCCACGTACATGCCCAGCACGCTGCGCCCGAGCGCACGCGAACGGTTGATGGGGTCGAACTCCAGCGGCGGATGCACGTGGTCGCGGCGGTTGTTCATCTGCACGATGCGGTAGAGCCGCTGCGGGGTCGGTGTGCCGATCACCAGATGGGCGTCCACCACGGCGATGGCCGCCGCGCGACGGGCCCGTGAACCGCTCGTGGGGTCGAGGTCGTCCGCCGCCTCCCCGTACTCCTTGTTGAGCAGAGCGGAGAATTCCGTGAGCCAGACATGGGGGTCGTGGATGACGTCGTCGCCGTCCCTGCCCAGCTTCTCCGCGGGGACACCGGCCAGCACCTCACCGGAACTCAACCGGAAAATCGACTGACGCTTTTGCGTTCGATTGTTTCCGCGGACGGCCATCCAGCCCCAATAGGCGGAAGGGTGCCGCGGATTGCCGTCGGAGTCCTTCTCCGGTTCCTCTTCCAGGCGCACCTGCTGGGGGACGTACATTCCGGGGTCCTGCTGACCGTTGAGGACGAGATCCTCCTCCAGGTCGTAGGGTCGGACCCGGTCCACGCGCATGAGGGCGTTCGCCGCGTCCTCCGCGTTCATCATCAGCGCGTGCCGGTTGGGGACCACGCTCTCCAGGGCGGCGAGATAGGTCTCGCTGCCGTCGCCGACGACTCCCTTCCAAGGCCGCACCGGGGCCAGCGTCCGCTCCGTGGACTGCCCCACTGTCGGGTCGGCCATGGAGCGCCAGATCGAACTGATCCGTTCGTTGTGCCCCCACTGCACGCCCCCGACGCCGTGCATGCGGACCAGGGCGAGGACCATGTCACCGGCGTCGGTACGCACGCGGCGCACCGCGCTCCCCTTGAGCCTGCGTACGCCATTGGCGTCCGCCTCGCTCAGTGTCTCCTCGGGGTCGACGATGAACGGGGCCACGTTCTCCAGCGCCCCGCGGGGCAGGTTGACCCCGTCGGTCGCCAACACGGCCTCGATCCAGGCCTCTTGCCGGTCCCGTGACACCGGCGCCGGAAATGGCCTCTCGGCGGTGAGCTGCCCCATACCGCGTCTCCCCTGCTGTTTCTTTTCGGCCTCCGTCGATCGGAGACCGGTGAGGGCAACACGCTCGCAGGGTCAACTCGCCATTCATAGCATGGTGTTATTAGCAAAACCCTTCGAGCGGCGGCATGACGCGCTTACGGCGGCATGACGCGCTTAGGAAAACAAAGGGAGGGGGGCGAGGAGCGGACAATTTCCGAACACATTTACGCCATTGACTATGCGCCCCTGACTATGCAAAGGCCCCGCGATATTCGCTCACGCCCCACCCACCGCCGTCAGCAACGCCAACGGCGCCGCCGCCGACCGCGACTCCAGGACGCACGCGTGCGGATACGGCACCGGCACCGGGTACGCCCCCTTGTCGTAGCCCGCGAGGACTTCCGGGAGGCGCCCGTCCGCCGTACCGGCGGCACAGATGAGGGCGCGGGCGACCGTGCGGGCCTCGTCGTGCAGGCCGTAGCGCGCGAGGCCCAGCGCGATCAGCGCGTTGTCGTGCGGCCACACCGAGCCCCGGTGGTACGACAGCGGGTGGAACGCGGGCTGCCCGGCCGCGACCGTCCGCACGCCCCAGCCCGAGAAGAAGTCGGGCTCCAGGAGGCGGCGGCCCACCGTCTCGCCGTACTCCTTGTCGAGCAGCCCGGACCACAGCAGATGCCCCGCGTCCGAGGCGAGCGCGTCGGCCTGGCGGCCCTCGCCGTCCAGGGCGAGCGCGGGAAAGCCCTGCCCCGGCATCCAGAAGTCCCGCTGGAAGCGGTCCCGCAGATCGCCCGCCGTCTGCGCGAGCAGATCCGCGTACACCGTGTCGTCCCAGACGGTCCGCGCCAGCCAGGCGGTGCGGCACAGGGCGTCGTACGCGTAGCCCTGCGCACCCGCCGCCATGACCGGCCCGCTCGCCCGGGTGCCGTCGGCGGAGCAGATCGCGCCGGGCGAGTCCTTCCAGTTCTGGTTGGCGAGGCCGCCCTCGTCCGCGCGGTAGACGAGGTAGCCGCGCGAGGTGAGCCCGCCGTGGTCGAGCATCCAGCCGACGGCGGCGCGGGCGGCGGGCTCCAGGCGGCGGGCGAGCGCGCGGTCCCCGGTGTGTTCCGTGTACGCGCCGAGCAGCACGAGGAAGAGCGGCGTCGCGTCGACCGAGCCGTAGTAGCGCCCGAACGGCACCTGCCCGAAGTGCGCGAGTTCGCCCTGCCGCACCTCGTGGACGATCTTCCCTGGCTGGGCGACGGCGCCCGCGACGGCCTCGGCGGCCTGCGTCGCGGCCAGCGCGGGCAGCGTCGCGGCGGCCAGGCGCGGCACATACGGGAGCGTGAAGAGCGAGGTCAGCAGGGCGTCGCGGCCCAGCAGCGTGAGGAACCACGGCACGCCCGCGCCGGGCACGCGCAACTCCTCGCCGTCCGGTCCCGGCGCCGGGACCTGGAGCACGGCGAGGTCCGCGAGACCGCGCGCGCAGGCGTCGGCGAGCGCGGGCCACCGGGTGGGCAGGGTGACGCCGGACACGAAGTCCGCCTGGCAGGCGGCCTGTTGGCGTACCGCCTCGGCGGGCGAGCCCGGTACGCGGGGCCCGGCCGACTCGTGCGGATAGGCGGCGGCACTCAGTGCCACCTCGGTCGAGCCGTGCGGTTCCAGCTCCAGCGTCCATACGAGGCGACGCGCGCCGCCGCCGGTCTCCTCGACGGCGTCGGGGCCCGGGTCGGCCGTCACCGCCGTCCGCGCCCGCCATTCACCGCGCCGGTAACGGAACTCGACCCCCGCGAGACCGGCACCACGGCGCCCCTCACGTCCCTCGTCCCCGCCGCCTCCCTCGACTTCCTCGTGGATCGGCCGCCGGGACCTGACCGCGCCCTGTTTGGCGTAGGTCCGGTGGTCGGCGCGCAGTTCGAACTGGTCGGTGAAGTCGGCGTCCACGGTCAGCGCGATGTGCACCCGCGTCGGCACCGGCCGGTTGCTCACCACCCGCAGGGCCTCCACGAGGGCGCCGTCGGACACGGCCTGTTCGCGCAGGATCGTGTACGCGGGCGGCTCCTGGCGGCCGCCGCGCGGCACGAGTACGCAGCGCGCCGCGCCGGCGCCTGCCTCCGAGGTGTCCACCGGGGCGAGGACCTCGGGCACGGCCCCGTCGACGGTCAGCTGCCAGCGGCTCAGGTGCCGTGCGTCGCGTACGAACAGGCCGTCCGGGCCCGCGCCGCCCCCGCGCACCCCGCCGACCCCGCTGATGTCGCCGCCCGCGCCGACGGCCGCGAACGTCCGCCCCCGCACCAGCAGCCGATGCCGGTCGCTCATGTCCGCACCTCTTCCTTCCGCAGCAGATCGAGGGTGAGCGCGGCCGTCCAGCCGAAGCGGCGTGCGCCGCGGCCCGCGCCGGTGTACGGATCCACGTACTCGGCGAAGTCCGACGCGTCCGCCGCATCGAGCATGGCCGCGCGCAGCCCGTCCGCCAGGGACAGCTCGCCGTGCAGCCGAAGGCCCTTCGCCACCAGCCAGTTGGTGTTGAACCACGCGGGCCCGCGCCAGTAGCGGCGGGGGTCGAAGGCGGGTCCGGTCAGGTCGTAGCTGGGCACGAGCCGCGTCGCGCCGCCGAGCCCGAAGTGCGGGCCGCACGCGGTGCGCAC
Organism: Streptomyces sp. NRRL S-920; assembly: GCF_000717945.1. Lineage (NCBI taxonomy): Bacteria > Bacillati > Actinomycetota > Actinomycetes > Kitasatosporales > Streptomycetaceae > Streptomyces > Streptomyces sp. NRRL S-920. The sequence goes on along the minus strand of NZ_JODF01000018.1, from coordinate 200,494 downwards.
CAGCGCCGCGGCGACGGCGGGCGGCAGGGCGGGCAGCACGAGCGGGATCAGGCCGGTGACGCCGCGCTCGGTGATGAGCCGGTCCGAGCGCAGGTCGCGGCAGAGGAAGAGGGCGCGGGCCGGGTCCCACAGGCGGGCCACCAGGGTGTCCGTGAGGGCGCGGGCCCGTTCGCGGCGCTCGCTCGACCCGCGCTCCGTGCCGTCCAACTCGGCCTCGATCAGGGCGAGTGCGTACTCGGAGGTGATCAGCAGGGCGTTGAAGGCGGGGTCCTCGACGGAGAACGCGCCGGGGTCGCGTCCCGCGTCCTCGTAGCCCTGGTCGCGGTACTGGGCGGCGAGCCGCACATACCGTCCGTAGTCCGTGTCGGTCGGCCGGTCCCCGGGCGCCCCGTGGTCGAGGTCCGCGCGGCGGAAGGCGCCCGGGTCGGCAGGCTCGACGCGGCTCAACGGACCGTCCCAGCAGGGGCTGTTGTCCATGCCCTGCTCCCACGGGTGCAGCACGGCGGCGAGTCCCGCGCCGCCCGCGTCCCTGGCGGTCATGAGGTAGCGGTGCCAGGCGGCGAGGCGGGGACGGAGGCGGGCGAGGAAGGAGCGGGCGCGGGAGAGGCCGGGGTCCGCGCGGTGCACGAGCCAGGCGGCGAGGGCGTGGACGGGCGGCTGCACGATGCCGGAGGTCTGCACGCCGCCCGGCGCCCCCGCCCGGCGGCCCGCCGTGGTGGAGCGCCAGAAGTCGGGGCCGGGGAAGTAGGCGCCGAGCGGGACGGCGTCGTTGAACACGATGTGCGGGACGCGTCCGTCGCCCCACTGGGCGGCCAGCAGTGTCTCCAGCTCCAACTGGGCGCGCAGCGGGGAAAGGTGACGCAGTCCGATCGCGATGAACGCGGAGTCCCAGGACCACTGGTGCGGATACAGCGCCCGGGACGGCACGGTCGAGGTGCCGGTCCAGTTGGTCCACAGGACCTCGGCCGCGCGCTCCCGCAGCGGGTCCGCGGTGCGGTGAGCGGTCGGCTGAGTGGTGGTGCCGCGGTCCACACGGATCTCCCGAAGGCTGTCGACGTCTCGTCAGTTCGGTGGCGCTCACCCTAGGGTTACGCGTACTTCACACGCAAAACCCAATATGTAACGCTGAGTTGAGGAGCACAAGGGGTGCGGCCGGGCGCCCCCGGGGAGGCTCTCGGCCCGGACCGCCCGTACGGTGAGCGCCAGCGGAGACATGTTCGAACGGGAGACCCGTATGCCCACGAGAGGCCCCGCCCACGGGGAGGGACCCGTGGGCGCGCGCCCGCGCGCCCACCCCGGCCACCAGCCCGGCGCCGGTGAGCTGCTGGAGCTGGTGCGCAGCGGGCGGGCCACCACCCGAGGCGCCCTCCAGGAGGCCACCGGCCTCTCGCGGGCCACCGTGGGGCAGCGGCTCGGGCGGCTGTTCCGGGCCGGGTGGGTGCGGGAGGGGGCCGGCGGGCCGGTGGAGTCGCCGCTCGGGGGGCGGCCCGCGATCCGGCTGGAGTTCGACGAGACGCACGCCGTCGTGCTGGCCGCCGCCCTGGAGACCCGGCACGCCCGCGCCGCGCTGCTCACCCTCGGCGGCGGGATCCTCGCCGAGCGGTCGGGCCCCCTCGCCGTCGAGGACGGGCCCGACGCCGTCCTCGACGCGCTGGGCGCCCACTTCGGCGCACTGCTGCGGGAGACCGGGCGGCCCGCCGCGACGGTGTGCGGCATCGGGCTCGCGGTGCCGGGCCCGGTGGACACCGGGACGGGCCGCGTGGTCCAGCCGCCGATCATGCCGGGCTGGGACGGCTACGACATACGGGGCCGCCTGCGCGAGGCGTTCGTCGTACACACGGACGCGACGGGAACGCGGCCCGCCCCATCCACCACCGCCCCCTTTGATGCGGCCGCCCCCTCCAGCCTCTCCGACCCCTCCGACCCCTCCGCCCTCCCCGTCCTCGTCGACAACGACGCCAACCTCATGGCGTACGGCGAACAGCACACGCACTACCCGCACTGCTCCGCCTTCGCCCTGGTCAAGGTCTCCACCGGGATCGGCGCGGGCGTCGTCGTGGGCGGCTCGGTCTACCGGGGCGTCGACGGCGGCGCGGGCGACATCGGCCACATCCGGGTGCCCGAGGGAGCGGACGCACTGTGCAAGTGCGGCTCCTACGGCTGTCTCGCCGCCGTCGCCAGCGGCCGTGCCGTGGCCCGCAGGCTGACGGAGGCGGGCGTCCCCGCGGCCTCCGGGTCGGATGTGCGGGCGCTCCTGGAGGCCGGGCACCCGACGGCCCTCGGGTTCGCGCGTGACGCGGGGCGGCACGTGGGCGAGGTCCTGGCGACCGTCGTCACCCTTCTGAACCCGGGCGTTCTGATGATCGCGGGAGATCTGGCCGGAACCGCCTTCCTGACCGGCGTACGCGAGCTGCTCTACCAGCGGGCCCTGCCCCGCTCCACCGCTCATCTGGACGTGGTCACCTCGCGCCTCGGCGACCGCGCGGCGCTGATCGGCGCGGGAACGCTGGTGGTGGAGCACCTGTACGCCCCGGAGCGTGCGGAGGAGCGGCTCGCCGCGCTCGGCGCGTGAGGCCGACCCGGCGGACCCGGCGGACCCGGCGGACCCGGCGGACCCGGCGGACCCGGCGGACCCGGAGCGCCGTCTCCCGCAGTGAACGACGCCGTCCGGATGCTGACATCCGGGCCCTTCAAACGGCGTGATTCTCGCCACCCCTGATAGCCCTTGCGCTCAGATGAGCGCTCTCGGGGCGACTGCACTTCTCCAAGGGGTGGCACTCAGTGCCAATGCTCGATCATTCATGAAGTGAACTCACATCTGAGATCTGTCCGCTCGTTTGAGCGTTTCTCGGGGTCTACGGGGGTTGAGAGTTCAATACTTGAACACAAGCCACTCCCCCTCCCTACCGCTGAGTCACTTTCGATCTAGCGGCGGACGGGTGGTTACGGCCGCATGACGCGCAAGTGGACGTACCCAGGTGCCTTCGATCTGGGTATGTTCCTCGCCGTCAGGGCAGCCACCGAGTCCTCGAGGAGTCGAGACCCGTGTCGGAAAACAAAGATCTCCACGTAGCTCACACGAGTGAGACGACCGAGGCGACCGAGGGGGTGAAGTTCGTTTACGACTTCACCGAGGGCAACAAGGACCTCAAGGACCTTCTCGGCGGCAAGGGCGCGAACCTCGCCGAGATGACCAACCTCGGGCTGCCCGTCCCTCCGGGCTTCACCATCACCACCGAGGCGTGCAAGACGTACCTCGACAGCGGTGAGGAGCCCGGCGAGCTGCGCGACGAGGTCAGCGCCCACCTGGACGCCCTTGAGCGGAAGATGGGCAAGAAGCTGGGTCAGGCCGACGACCCGCTGCTCGTCTCCGTCCGCTCGGGCGCCAAGTTCTCGATGCCCGGCATGATGGACACGGTCCTGAACATCGGGCTCTCCGACAAGTCGGTGACCGGGCTCGCCAAGCAGTCCGGCGACGACCGCTTCGCGTGGGACTCCTACCGCCGGCTCATCCAGATGTTCGGCAAGACCGTCCTCGGTGTCGACGGCGACCTCTTCGAGGAGGCGCTGGAGAAGGCCAAGGAGGCCAAGAAGGTCACGGTCGACACCGACCTGGAGGCCGCCGACCTCAAGAAGCTGGTCACCAAGTTCAAGAAGATCGTCAAGACGGAGGCCGGGCGGGACTTCCCGCAGGACCCGCGCGAGCAGATGGACCTCGCGATCCGCTCGGTCTTCGAGTCGTGGAACACCGACCGCGCCAAGCTCTACCGCCGCCAGGAGCGCATCCCCGGCGACCTCGGCACGGCCGTCAACGTCTGCTCGATGGTCTTCGGCAACCTCGGCCCGGACTCCGGTACGGGCGTCGCGTTCACCCGCGACCCGGCCAGCGGCCACCAGGGCGTGTACGGCGACTACCTCCAGAACGCGCAGGGCGAGGACGTCGTGGCGGGCATCCGCAACACCGTCCCGCTCGCCGATCTGGAGCAGATCGACAAGAAGTCGTACGACCAGCTCATGCAGATCATGGAGACCCTTGAGACGCACTACAAGGATCTCTGCGACATCGAGTTCACCATCGAGCGCGGCCAGCTCTGGATGCTCCAGACCCGCGTCGGCAAGCGCACCGCGGGTGCCGCCTTCCGCATCGCGACGCAGCTCGTGGACCAGGGCCTGATCGACGAGGCCGAGGCGCTCCAGCGCGTCAACGGCGCCCAGCTCGCGCAGCTGATGTTCCCCCGCTTCGACGAGAGCGCCAAGGTCGAGCAGCTCGGCCGGGGCATCGCCGCGTCGCCGGGCGCGGCCGTGGGCAAGGCGGTCTTCGACTCGTACACCGCGATCAAGTGGTCGCGTTCGGGCGAGAAGGTCATCCTGATCCGCCGCGAGACCAACCCCGACGACCTCGACGGCATGATCGCCGCCGAGGGCATCCTGACCTCGCGCGGCGGCAAGACCTCGCACGCCGCCGTCGTGGCGCGCGGCATGGGCAAGACCTGTGTCTGCGGCGCCGAGGACCTGGAGGTCGACACCAAGCGGCGCCGGATGACGGTCGGCTCCACGGTCGTCGAGGAGGGCGACGTCGTCTCCATCGACGGCTCGACGGGCAAGGTGTACCTGGGCGAGGTGCCCGTGGTCCCCTCGCCGGTCGTCGAGTACTTCGAGGGCCGCATGCACGCGGGTGCCGACGACGCCGACGAGCTGGTCGCCGCCGTGCACCGGATCATGGCGTACGCGGACCGGGTACGCCGCCTGCGCGTACGCGCCAACGCCGACAACGCCGAGGACGCGCTGCGCGCCCGCCGCTTCGGCGCGCAGGGCATCGGCCTGTGCCGCACCGAGCACATGTTCCTCGGTGAGCGGCGCGAGATGGTCGAGCGGCTGATCCTCGCCGACGCGGACGACGAGCGCGAGGACGCACTGAAGCAGCTGCTCCCGCTCCAGAAGCGGGACTTCGTGGAGCTGTTCGAGGCGATGGACGGCCTCCCGGTCACCGTCCGCCTCCTGGACCCGCCGCTGCACGAGTTCCTCCCGGACATCACGGAGCTGTCCGTGCGGGTCGCGCTCGCCGAGTCCCGCAAGGACGCCAACGAGAACGACCTGCGCCTGCTCCAGGCCGTGCACCGCCTGCACGAGCAGAACCCGATGCTGGGCCTGCGCGGGGTGCGCCTCGGTCTCGTCATCCCCGGCCTGTTCACCATGCAGGTCCGCGCGATCGCCGAGGCGGCGGCCGAGCGGAAGAACGCCAAGGGCGACCCGCGCGCGGAGATCATGATTCCGCTCGTCGGCACGGTCCAGGAGCTGGAGATCGTCCGCGAGGAGGCCGAGCAGGTCATCGCGGAGGTCATCGAGTCCACCGGCGTCGACCTGAAGCTGGCGCTGGGCACGATGATCGAGCTGCCGCGCGCCGCGCTGACGGCCGACCAGATCGCGGAGGCGGCCGAGTTCTTCTCCTTCGGTACGAACGACCTCACGCAGACCGTCTGGGGCTTCTCCCGCGACGACGTGGAGGCGAGCTTCTTCACCGCGTACCTGGAGAAGGGCATCTTCGGGGTCTCGCCGTTCGAGACGATCGACAAGGACGGCGTGGGCAAGCTGGTGAAGGACGCGGTCAAGGCCGGCCGCGCCACGCGCCCCGACCTGAAGCTCGGCGTCTGCGGCGAGCACGGCGGCGACCCGGAGTCCGTGCACTTCTTCCACGAGGTGGGTTTGGACTACGTCTCCTGCTCCCCGTTCCGCATCCCGGTGGCCCGCCTGGAGGCCGGCCGCGCGGCCTCGCACTCGGTGGGCAGCGACCACCGGTAGAGCCCACCACGAACCCCGGGACCGCCGCCGTGTCCCCGACCCTCAGTACCGATGCGGCGACGGTCCCGGTCCACGATGAAGGGGCGGCACCCTGTGCGGGGGTGCCGCCCCTTCGGGCGTCCTCAGCGGAGCCGGATTCCCGCTCTGTTCCTCGCGACGTTCCGCGTCTTCCTGGTGTGGGCCGACTCGGCGAGCAGGGCGAGTAACGGCGGGGACTGCGCGTTCTCGGCGAGGAGGCGCTGCATCCAGTCCGTGGCCTCCGCCAGCTCGGCCGGGGTCGGCATGTGACCGTCCTTGACGGACAGGTAGAACAGCCAGTCGTGGACGCGGCGGCGGATGAATGCGCGGAACCCCTCCGTCTTGAGCCGGTCGATCTCCGGCAGCAGTCCGTCCGACCACTGCCGGAATTCAGCAGGACCGCTCACCTTCATCGCGATCCTGTCCACGAAGGCGACCACCGCCGTCTTGGACGCCTGCTCGTTGGGCTCGCGCAGGATCGTGGCGACGATCGCGCGGTCCCGGTCGCGGCTCCGGGAGTCAGCGGTCACCGAGACGACGCGCTGGTACGCGGCCGATCGGACGTGCTCGTCCGCGACGGCGCCGTCGACGTCCACGTCGAGGATGCCGGCCTCCGCCAGCAGCCCGGCCACATCCGAACGCAAGGTCATCGCTTCACCCCTCCCCGCGGGGTGCCGTGCGGCCCCGCGTTACACGATCTCCGGCATCGTCTCCAGCGCGTGACTGGAGGATTCCACCATGTCGCGGACCATGTCGTCCGGGTGCCTGGAAGGAGGGGGCGGGGGGCAGGGCCCGCGCGAGTTCGTCCGGGGGTACGCCCGTCGCCTTCAGGATCGCGTGCGCCGAGGCCGACTCCACCTCGGCGAGCGCCGCCAGCCTGCGCTCAAGCACGGGGTTCGGGAGGACCTTTTCGGGCCTTGGCCGCCTCGCGCAGGTAGCGGTGCAGGAGCAGGTGGAGCGTGGCGCCCGGCGGCGGGCGCGCGGGATCGAGCGCACGAAGGATCGACGTCAGCCAGTCGGTCAGGCCCCGTCCCGCCAGGCCCAGTTCGGGCCAGGTGGTCGAGCGCAGCTGCTCCCCGAGATAGTGGGCGCGCTCGAACACCTTGCGGCCCGGCGTCATGGGGTGGGGGGCGTCGACCGGCCCGTACGTGCTCTCCAGCGCCGGAGCACGGCGTTCCGCCAGGGTGCAGAAGAGCGACAGATGGACGTGGGTCACCCTGACCTTCGACCACCCCCTGACCTCGACGGAGGTGGACCGGCTCCAGCGGAGCACCGACGCGCAGGCCGCCGTGCGGGTGCCGCCCGGCGTCGCCCAGGCCCATGACCGCGAACGGAAGCTGGCGTTCGACAAGTCGTCGGACCCCGAGGTCGGCGCGCTCCTCGCCGTACTGGCGGCGGCGGTGCCCGCGGGCGGGCGGATCCTGGAGACGGGCACCGGGGCGGGCATGGGCCTCGCCTGGATCGCGCCCGGGCTCGGGGACCGCGAGGACGTGGAGGTGCTCAGCGTGGAACTGGACGCCGAGCGCGCCGCGTCGGTGCGCGCCGCGGGGCTGGCGCCCGGGACGTCCGTCCTGGTGGGCGACGCCCTTGAACTCATCGGCTCCCAAGGAACGTTCGACCTGGTCTTCGCCGACACCCCGAGCGCCAAGACGACGGGCCTCGCCGACATCCTCGACGCGCTGCGGCCCGGCGGCGCGCTCCTGATCGACGACATCGCCGACGCCACCCACCCCGAGAGCTACACCCGGATCACGACCCTGCGCGAACGGCTCTTCGGCGACCCCCGCCTGGTCGTCGCCGAACTCACCTGCTCGACAGGGATGTTCCTGGCCACGCGACGCCGGACGCAGGACTGACGCCGAAGGGACCTCAGCCCCCCGACGTGTCCAGCTCCGCGTCCTCGCTCACGCCCGCGCAGTCGTAGGGGTCCTTCAGCCAGCCGTCCGGCAGGACCACGCGGTTGTTGCCCGAGGTGCGGCCGCGGGGGCCGTCCGCGCCGGCGGGCCACTCCTGGTCGAGGTCCAGCTCACCGAGGCCGTCCTCCAGTTCGGCCAGCGAGGAGGTGACCGCGAGGCGCTTGCGCATCTCCGAGCCGACCGCGAAGCCCTTCAGGTACCAGGCCACGTGCTTGCGGAAGTCGATGACCCCGCGCGACTCGTCGCCGATCCACTCGCCGAGCAGCGTCGCGTGGCGGAGCATGACCCGGGAGACCTCGCGCAGGCCGGGGGCCTTGGGAGCGCCCGTGCCCTCGAAGGCGGCGACGAGGTCGGCGAAGAGCCAGGGGCGGCCGAGGCAGCCGCGGCCGACGACGACGCCGTCGCAGCCCGTCTCGTTCATCATGCGGACCGCGTCGGCGGCCGACCAGATGTCGCCGTTGCCGAGCACCGGGATCTCGGGGACGTGCTCCTTGAGGCGGGCGATGGCGTCCCAGTCGGCCGTGCCGCCGTAGTGCTGGGCGGCCGTCCTGCCGTGCAGCGCGATGGCGGTGACGCCCTCCTCGACCGCGATGCGGCCAGCGTCGAGGAAGGTGATGTGGTCGTCGTCGATGCCCTTGCGCATCTTCATGGTCACGGGGAGGTCGCCCGCGCCGCTGACGGCTTCCTTCAGGATCGCGCGCAGCAGGTGGCGCTTGTACGGGAGCGCGGAGCCGCCGCCCTTGCGGGTGACCTTGGGGACGGGGCAGCCGAAGTTCAGGTCGATGTGGTCGGCCAGGTCCTCCTCCGCGATCATGCGGACGGCCTTGCCGACGGTCGCCGGATCGACGCCGTACAGCTGGATCGAGCGCGGCTTCTCCGTCGCGTCGAAGTGGATCAGCTGCATCGTCTTCTCGTTGCGCTCCACCAGGGCGCGCGTGGTGATCATCTCGCTGACGAAGAGGCCCTTGCCGCCGGAGAACTCCCGGCACAGCGTCCTGAACGGCGCGTTCGTGATGCCCGCCATGGGGGCGAGCACGACGGGCGGCTGGACGGGGTGCGGGCCGATCGTAAGGGGCTGGGACGGCATCGGTGATCTCCGGGACGGACGACGGGACCCTCTATTGTCCCTCACTCTCCCGGCTCCCCCTGCCCCTCACTCCCCCGGCTCCCCCGACAGCTCGGCCAGCCGCTCCAGGCGGGCCTCCGTCTCGTCGTCGGCGGGCACGTACGCGATGAGCCGGTGCGCCTGCGTCAGCGGGGCCATCCACAGCATGCGGTGCTCAAGGCGCAGCAGGCCCACCCGCGGGTGCTGGTACCGCTTGACGTGCGGGACCATCGTCGCCACCTCGTGCCGCTCCCACAGCTCGCGGAACTCCGCGGACACCCCGAGCAGCCGGTCCCGCAGCTCCTTCCAGGCGGGCTCGGCGCCGTGCTCGGCCATGGCCCCGCGGAACTTGGCGGTCAGGTCGCGCAGCATCTCGTCCCGGTCCAGGAACGTCTCGCGCCAGCGCGGGCTGGTGGCGAGGAGCCACAGGCAGTTGCGGTCGCGCGGCTCCATCGCGTCGAAGTCGCCGAAGACGTGCGTCCAGGAGCGGTTGTGGGCGAGGACGTCGTAGCGGCCGTTCTGCACGGTGGCCGGGTAGGGGGCGACGCGGTGCATGAGCCTGCGGACCGGCGCGGAGAGCGCGGAGCACTCGGCCTCGGGCCGCGGGTCGACGGCACCGGCGAGGGCGAAGAGGTGGGCGCGTTCGCTCGGGTCCATGAGCAGCGCCCGCGCGATCGCGTCGAGGACCTGCGCGGACACCTTGATGGGGCGGGCCTGCTCCAGCCACGTGTACCAGGTGACGCCCACCGCGGAGAGCTGCGCGACCTCCTCGCGGCGCAGCCCCGGCGTGCGGCGCCGGGTGCCGCGCGGCAGCCCCGCCTGCTCGGGCGTGACGCGCTCGCGGCGGCTGCGCAGGAAGGCGGCGAGTTCTTGTCTGCGGATGTCCGCACCGGCGTCCGGTGCCGCGGCCGTCATGGTCATGGATCAAGGCTGCCGGATGCCGCAGCCTGTTTCCAGGTGCGCCTGGTACCAGGATAAGGAGACTCTGGTACCCCCCTGGGGCCGGGAAGATCGTCGTAGACGTGACTCTTACGACTACCGACGAAACGCCCCGCGCAGCCGGACCGACCACCCCCGCCACCCCCTCCCCCCTCACCCCCCTAGGCCTGCTCACCGTCCTCCTCGGCGCCTCCCTCTCCAGCATCGACTTCTTCATCGTCAACGTCGCCCTCCCCAGCATCGAGCGCGACCTGCACGCCTCGCCCGCCACGCTGGAGATGGTCGTCGCCGGTTACGCGGTCGCGTACGCCGTGCTGCTCGTCCTCGGCGGGCGGCTCGGTGACACGTACGGGCGCGGGAAGCTCTTCCTGTGGGGCGTCGGCGCCTTCGGCCTGACCTCGCTGGCCTGCGGGCTCGCACCCGGCGCGTGGTGGCTGGTCGGGGCCCGGATGGCACAGGGCGCGGCCTCCGCGCTGATGCTGCCGCAGGTCCTCGCCACCATCCACGCCACGACGCGGGGCGAGCGGCGCGCGCGGGCCGTCGCGCTGTACGGCTCGGTGAGCGGGCTCGGAGTCGTCCTCGGGCAGGTGCTCGGCGGTGTCCTGGTCGCCGCCGATCTGGGGGGCACGGGCTGGCGCATGGCGTTCCTGGTGAACGTGCCGGTCGCGGTGGCCGCACTGCTCTGCGCCGTGCGTTCGGTTCCGGACAGCCGGGCGGAGCAGCCCCGGCGCGGCGACCTCGGCGGCACGCTCCTGCTCGGCTCCGCGCTGACCGCTCTGCTGCTCCCCCTCTCCGAGGGGCGGGCCACGGGCTGGCCGCTCTGGTCGGTCCTGCTGCTCGCCGCCGCGCCGCTGCTCGGCTGGGCGTTCGCGGCCGTCGAGCGGCGGGCGGAGGACACCGGGGGCAGCCCGCTGCTGCCGCCGTCGCTGCTGCGCGAGCCCGGCGTGCGGCTCGGCTTCGCCCTCGGCCTGCCGATCTTCATCGGGTTCAGCGGCTGGATGTTCGTCAGTGCCGTAACCCTCCAGCAAGGGCTCGGTTACGGCGCGCTCAAGGCGGGCCTGACGCTGATCCCCATGGGTCTGACGCAGTTCGCCGCGTCGATGCTCGCCCCGCGCGTCGCCGCGCGGCTCGGCGGCCGGGCGATGACAGTGGCCGCGCTGGTGCACGGCTCGGGCCTGCTGGTGCTCGCGCTGACGGTCCTGTGGGTGCCGTGGGCCTCGCTCACCCCACTCGCCCTCGCGCCGGGCCTCGCCCTGTGCGGCCTCGGCCAGGGAGTCGAACTCGCCCTCTACTACCGGATCGTCCTCGCCGCCGTCCCGGCCGCCCGCGCGGGGGCGGGCAGTGGTCTGGCGGCGACCGTGCAGCAGTCGTGCCTCGCGGTGGGCGTGGCGACGGTCGGCTCGCTCTTCCTGTCCCTGATCCCGGCGCTCGGCATGAGGAGGGCCTTCACGGCCGTGCTCGGCGTGCAGCTGGCGGGCCTGCTCGGTCTGGCGCTGCTCAGCCTGCGGCTGCCGCGCCGCCTCTCATGAGCCCACGGGCCGCCCTCGGGCGCCCCGCGGCGCCCACCCCGCCGAGAGCTACCGTCGTATACATGCCCCATGAACCTACTGACCGCCGTAGGCTGCTGGTCCTCGCGATCTGCTGCATGAGCCTGCTGATCGTCAGCCTCGACAACACCGTCCTGAACGTCGCGCTCCCCACCATGCGCGAGGAGTTCGACGCGAGCGTCTCGGGTATGCAGTGGACGATCGACGCGTACACGCTCGTCCTCGCCTCGCTCCTCATGCTCGCGGGCTCGACCGCCGACCGGATCGGCCGCCGCAGGGTCTTCCAGGCGGGTCTGATCGTGTTCACCCTCGGCTCGGTGCTCTGCTCGCTGGCTCCCGACCTGGAATCGCTGGTGGCGTTCCGCATGATCCAGGCGGTGGGCGGCTCGATGCTCAACCCCGTCGCGATGTCGATCATCACGAACACCTTCACCGAGCCCCGCGAGCGGGCCCGCGCCATCGGCGTCTGGGGCGGTGTCGTCGGCATCTCCATGGCGGCGGGCCCGCTGGTCGGCGGGCTGCTCGTGGACTCGGTCGGCTGGCGCTCGATCTTCTGGGTCAATCTGCCGGTCGGCCTCGCCGCGCTCGTCCTGACCATGCGGTACGTCCCCGAGTCCCGCGCCCCTCACCCCCGCCGCCCCGACCCGGTCGGGCAGCTCCTGGTGATCGTGCTGCTCGGCGCACTGACGTACGCGATCATCGAGGCGCCCGCCGCGGGCTGGACGTCACCGCTGATCCTCGCCTTCGCGGGTGCGGCGCTGCTGGCCCTGCTCGGTCTGCTGGCCTACGAGCCGCGCCGCGCGGAGCCCCTCATCGACCTGCGCTTCTTCCGCTCGGCGCCGTTCAGCGGGGCGACGGTGATCGCGGTCTGCGCGTTCGCGTCGCTCGGCGGTTTCCTCTTCCTGTCGACCCTGTTCCTCCAGGACGTACGTGGCCTCGACGCGTTGCACGCCGGCCTGTGGATGCTGCCGATGGCGGCCATGACGCTGGTCTGCGCGCCGCTGTCGGGCCGCTTGGTCGGCAGCCGCGGGCCGCGCCTCTCGCTGCTGATCGCGGGGGTGGCGATGACGGCATCGGGCGTCCTCTTCGCCGCGTTCGAGGCGGAGAACACGGGCGGGACCCGTTTCCTCGGATACGTCCTGTTCGGCCTGGGCTTCGGTTTCGCCAACGCGCCGATCACCAACACCGCCGTCGCCGGGATGCCGCGCGCCCAGGCGGGCGTCGCCGCGGCCGTCGCCTCCACCAGCCGCCAGATCGGCCAGACGCTGGGCGTCGCGGTGATCGGCGCGGTCCTGGCGTCGGGCGTCGCCTCGTCGTCGTACGCCACCGACTTCACGGAGGCGAGCCGGCCCGCCTGGTGGATCATCGCGGGCTGCGGATGCGCGGTGCTGCTGCTCGGGGCGGTGACGAGCGGGCGGTGGGCGCGGGGGACCGCGGAGCGGACGGCGGAGCGGCTGGGCGGATGACGGATGACAGGTGACAGGTGACGCACGACGAATGACAGACGACGGGTGACAGATGACGGATGACAGATATTGAAATCTGTCATCCGTCATGTCATGGTGGACGCATGCGTACTCTCACCCTCGGAACCACCGGCCCCCGCACCTCCGCCCTCGGCCTCGGCTGCATGGGCATGTCCGCGCTCTACGGAGAGGCGGACCGCACGGAGTCCATCGCGACCATCCACGCCGCCCTCGAAGCGGGCGTCACGCTCCTGGACACCGGCGACTTCTACGCCATGGGGCACAACGAACTGCTGATCGGCGAGGCCCTGCGCACCGCCCCCGCCGCCCGCCGCGAGCAGGCCCTCACCAGCGTCAAGTTCGGCGCCCTGCGCGACCCGGACGGCGGCTGGTCGGGGTACGACGGGCGTCCGGCGGCCGTCAAGAACTTCGCCGCGTACTCGCTCCAGCGCCTCGGCGTCGACCACATCGACATCTACCGCATCGCCCGCATCGACCCCGACGTGCCGGTCGAGGAGACGGTCGGCGCCATCGCGGAGCTGGTCGAGAAGGGGCACGTCCGGCACATCGGCCTCTCCGAGGTCGGCGCCGAGACGATCCGCCGGGCGGCGGCCACGGCCCCCATCAGCGACCTCCAGATCGAGTACTCCCTCATCTCCCGCGGCATCGAGGCGCGCATCCTGCCGACAGCCGCCGAGCTGGGCATCGGCGTCACGGCGTACGGGGTGCTCTCCCGCGGCCTGATCTCCGGGCACTTCACCCGCGACCGGAAGCTGGCCGCGAACGACTTCCGTGCGATGAGCCCCCGCTTCCAGGGCGAGAACCTCGACCGCAACCTCGACCTGGTCGACGCCCTGCGGAAGATCGCCGACGAGAAGGGCGTCAGCGTCGCGCAGACCGCCATCGCCTGGGTGCTCGCGCAGGGCCCCCGGCACGGCGCGGCCGTCGTGCCGCTGGTCGGCGCGCGCCGCCGGGACCGCCTCGCGGAGGCGCTGGGCGCCCTGGACGTGACGCTCGACGCGGGCGACCTCGCCGCGATCGAGGCGGCCGTCCCCGCGGACGCGGCGGCCGGCGCGCGCTATCCGCAGGCACAGATGGCACACCTCGACAGCGAGCACTGATCCGTCCCCGGTACGGTCTAGCCATGGCAGCGACCACGGCCCCCCTGACCCCCGAGCGCATCCTCGAAGCGACCGAGGAGATGCTGCGCAGGCACGGCGCGGCCAGGGCCACGGTCGTCGACGTGGCCCGCGCCCTCGGGGTGAGCCACGGGACGGTGTACCGCCACTTCCGTACGAAGGCGGAGCTGCGCGGCGCGGTGACGCGGCGCTGGCTGGACCGTACCTCCGAGACGCTCTCCGGAATCGTCAGCGGCGCCGAGCCTCCCGGGGCGAAGCTCCGCCACTGGCTCGCGGGCCTCTTCGAGGCCAAGCAGCACAAGGCGGGCGACGATCCCGAACTCTTCGCCACGTACTCGGTCCTGGTCGCCGAGAACAGCGACGTGGTGGACGACCACATCGCCGACCTCACGGGCCAGCTCACGGCGATCATCCAGGAGGGTGTGGACAAGGGGGACTTCGCCTCCCCCGACCCCGCGGTCTCGGCCCGCGCGGTCTTCGACGCGACGAGCCGCTTCCACGACCCCGCCTACGCCCCGCAGTGGTCCCGCCCGGGCATCGAGGACGCGTTCGCGGCGGTCCTGGACCTGACCTTGCGCGGTCTACGGGCCTAGGGCCTGGCCGTGAAGTCCCGTCGTTCGCCCGGTGGGTGGGCGTCGCGGCGCAGGCGGGATTCGCGGACGCGCCCTAGGGCGTGTCCGGCCCCGACGGATCCACCGTCGCCTGGTGCTCCCGCGCCAAGTGCTCCTCGGCCTTGAGCCACGGCAGGAACCGCGTCTTCCAGCGCCACCCGCAGGTGCCACAGCTCAACTGCCGCCGCACGCCCGCCCTTCGGACCTCGATGACGTGCTCGCGCCCATGCTGGTCCCACCGTCTGACCCTGCTCGTGGCCGTTGGAAGCATGCGCTCAGTGTGCACAGAAGCCCCCGGTTCCATAACCCGGAACCGGGGGCTTCTGGCGGTCTGGCTCAGGTGGAGCGTCAGCAGCCCACGAGACGCGTCGCGAGGTAGCCCTCGATCTGGTCGAGGGACACGCGCTCCTGCTTCATCGAGTCACGCTCGCGCACCGTCACCGCGTTGTCGTCGAGGGTGTCGAAGTCGACCGTCACGCAGTACGGCGTGCCGATCTCGTCCTGGCGGCGGTAGCGGCGGCCGATGGCGCCCGCGTCGTCGAACTCGATGTTCCAGTTCTGGCGGAGAGCGGTGGCCAGGCCCTTGGCCTTGGGGGACAGCTCCGGGTTCCTCGAAAGGGGAAGGACCGCGACCTTCACCGGGGCGATGCGGTGGTCGAAGCGCATGACCGTCCGCTTCTCCAGCTTGCCCTTGGCGTTCGGCGCCTCGTCCTCGATGTAGGAGTCGAGGAGGAAGGCGAGCATGGTGCGGCCGACACCGGCGGCGGGCTCGATGACGTACGGAGTCCAGCGCTCGCCGGCCTCCTGGTCGAAGTAGGACAGGTCCTGGCCGGACGCCTTGGAGTGCGCGGACAGGTCGTAGTCGGTGCGGTTGGCGACGCCTTCCAGCTCGCCCCACTCGCTGCCGCCGAACTGGAAGCGGTACTCGATGTCAGCGGTGCGCTTGGAGTAGTGGGAGAGCTTCTCCTTCGGGTGCTCGTACCACCGCATGTTCTCCTCGCGCAGGCCGAGGCCGGTGTACCAGTTCCAGCGCTGCTCCATCCAGTATTCCTGCCACTGCTCGTCCTCGCCCGGCTTGACGAAGAACTCCATCTCCATCTGCTCGAACTCACGGGTGCGGAAGATGAAGTTGCCGGGCGTGATCTCGTTGCGGAAGGACTTGCCCATCTGCGCGATGCCGAACGGCGGCTTGCGGCGCGAGGTCTGCTGGACCTGGGCGAAGTTGGTGAAGATGCCCTGCGCGGTCTCGGGGCGCAGGTAGGCGACGGAGCCGCTGTCCTGGGTGGGGCCGAGGTGGGTGGAGAGCAGGCCGGAGAACTGCTTGGGCTCGGTGAACTGGCCCTTGGTGCCGCAGTTGGGGCAGTTGATGTCCGCGAGGCTCTCCGGGGCGCGGCCCTTCTTCTCCTCGTACGACTCCTCCAGGTGGTCCGCGCGGAAGCGCTTGTGGCAGGAGGTGCACTCGGTGAGCGGGTCGGAGAAGGTCGCGACATGGCCGGAGGCCTGCCAGACCTCGCTCGCCAGGATCACGGACGAGTCGATGCCGACGACATCTTCGCGCGAGGTGACCATGTAGCGCCACCACTGGCGCTTGAGGTTCTCCTTCAGCTCGACGCCCAGCGGTCCGTAGTCCCAGGCGGCGCGCTGGCCGCCGTAGATCTCACTGCACGGGAAAACGAAGCCACGGCGCTTGCTCAGGCTGACGATGGTGTCGATCTTGTCGGCGGCCACGGTGCTCTCTTCATAAGACGGTGGGCGAGGCGAATGCCTCAGGTTACCGGCGGCCTGACCCCCCTAATCAAATCGGTTCCCCATAAGCGGTCCCAGCCCCTCCGCCGAGGCTCTCGTCGGGACCCCGACCGGGCCCCTCTCCGCACCTCTTGTTGACAATCGTTTCCACATTTGTTGAAAATGAGTGTCATGAACGTACGACGACGCCTCATACCCACCGCCGCCCTCGCCTCCGCGACGGTCCTCGGTCTCACGGCCCTGACCGCCTGCTCCTCCACCGCGGACGGCAAGGACGGCAAGCTCGACGTGGTGGCGTCGTTCTACCCCATGCAGTACCTCGCGGAGCAGATCGGCGGCGGCCACGTCTCCGTCACCACGCTCACCGAGCCCGGCCAGGAGCCCCACGACCTCGACGTCTCCGCCAAGCAGCGCGGGGAACTCGAGGAGTCCGACGTCGCCCTGTACCTCAAGGGCCTCCAGCCCGCCGTCGACGACGCGATCGACCAGTCCGGCATCAGGACCAAGGTCGACGCCGCCTCCCTCACCAGCATGGAGAAGCACGGCACCGAGGTCGGCGGCCACGAGGAAGAGGGCCACGAGGGCCACGACCACGGCCACGACCACGAGGGCTCCGACCCCCACATCTGGCTCGACCCGGTGAAGTACGCCGAGGTCGCCAAGGGCGTCGGCAAGGCGCTGGAGAAGGCCGACCCGGACCACGCGGCGACGTACAAGAAGAACACCGCGAAGCTCGTGAAGAACCTCGATGGCTTGAACAAGCGCTTCGAAGACGGCCTGAAGAACACCAAGGCGGACTCCCGGGTCTTCATCACCACCCACGCCGCCTTCGGCTACCTCGCCGAGCGCTACGGCCTCACCGAGGAGGCCATCAGCGGCCTGGACCCCGAGGGCGAGCCGAGCGCCAAGCGCGTCAAGGACCTCCAGAAGATGGCGAAGGAGGACGGCGTGACCACCGTCTTCTACGAGACGCTCGTCAGCGACGAGACGGCCAGGACCCTGGCGAAGGACGCCCAGCTCAAGACCGACGTACTCGACCCGATCGAGGGCATCACCAAGAAGTCCAGGGGCGAGGACTACATCCAGGTCATGGACTCCAACCTCAAGGCCCTCCAGAAGGCCCTGGGCGCCAAGTGACCCCACCCCCTGTGGCTACGGAGGCACGAGCCATGAGCAAGCACACCGCATCCGCATCCACATCCGCATCCGGTGACACGGAAGCCGTGATATCCCTGCGCAAGGTGACGGCCGAGCTGGGCTCGCGCCCCGTGCTGCGCGGCATCGACCTCACCGTCGGACGCGGCGAGGTCGTCGCCCTGCTCGGCGCCAACGGCTCGGGCAAGTCCACGGCGGTCCGCACGATCATCGGCCAGGTCCCCGTCACCGGCGGCGACGTGGAGATCTTCGGCACCGCCCGCCGCCGCTTCCGCGACTGGGCCCGCGTCGGTTACGTCCCGCAGCGCACCACCGCCGCGGGCGGCGTCCCCGCCACGATCAACGAGGTCGTCACCTCCGGCCGCCTCTCCCGCGCCCGCTTCGGCCTGCTCCGCAAGGCCGACCGCGAGGCCGTGGCCCGCGCCATCGACCTGGTGGGCCTCGCCGACCGCGCCAAGGACTCCGTGAACGCCCTCTCGGGCGGCCAGCACCAGCGCGTCCTGATCGCCCGCGCGCTGGCCTCCGAGCCGGAACTGCTGATCATGGACGAGCCGATGGCGGGCGTCGACCTGGCCAGCCAGGAGGTCCTCGCGGCCACCCTGCGCCAGCAGGTCGCCAAGGGCACCTCGGTGCTGCTCGTCCTCCATGAACTGGGGCCCCTGGAGCCGCTGATCGACCGTGCCGTGGTGCTGCGCGACGGCTGCGTCCTGCACGACGGGCCGCCCCCGCGCGCGGTCGGCCAGCACGCGCTGCCCGGCCACGACCACGTCCACCCGCACGACGCCGACGCCGAGCCGGTCCGCACCGGCCTGCTGACCTGACCGAGGGCGAGCAAGAACGATGGAAATCCTCGAGTACGCCTTCATGCAGCGGGCCCTGCTCGCCGCCGTCCTGGTCGGCATCACCGCGCCCGCCGTCGGCATCTACCTCGTCCAGCGCCGCCAGGCCCTGATGGGCGACGGCATCGGCCACGTGGCGATGACGGGCGTGGGCCTCGGCTTCCTGCTCTCGGCCTCGCCCGTGTGGATGGCGACGGCGGTCGCGATCGTCGGCGCCGTCGTGATGGAGCTGATCCGCTGGTACGGCAAGACGCGCGGCGACATCGCCCTCGCGATGCTGTTCTACGGCGGTATGGCGGGCGGCGTCATGTTCATCAACCTCGCCCCCGGCGGGTCGAACGCGAACCTCCAGTCGTACCTCTTCGGATCCCTCTCGACCGTCTCCGAGGAGGACGTATCGGCGATCTGCCTGCTCGCCGCGTTTGTGGTCCTCGTCACGGTCGGCCTGCGCCGCCAGCTCTTCGCGGTCAGCCAGGACGAGGAGTTCGCGCGCGTGACGGGCCTCCCGGTGCGCGCCCTGAACCTCCTCACCGCCGTCACCGCGGCGGTCACGGTGACCGTCGCCATGCGCGTCGTGGGCCTGCTCCTGGTCTCCGCGCTGATGGTGGTGCCGGTGGCGGCCGCCCAGCAGCTCACCCGCAGCTTCGCGGCGACCTTCGCGATCTCGGTGGCGATCGGCATCGCGGTGACGATCGGCGGCACGGCGACCTCGTACTACCAGGACGTCCCGCCCGGCGCGACCATCGTGCTGCTCACCATCGGCGTCTTCATCGCCCTGACGGTCCTCGCGACGCCACTGGCCAGGCGCAGGGCGCGGGCCAAGGCCGCGGCGGAGGCGGCGGGCGACCCGGCGGAGTGCTCGGTTCCGGCCCAGCCGGTGGCCAGGACCTGACCTGGCCCGTGGCCGACCTGGCACAATGGCCCGGCAGGCCCAGACCAGAGCGCAGACGCGAGGAGACAACCGTGGGAGCCCCGGTTCGAGGCAGGTCCACCCGCCAGCGCGCGGCAGTGGCCGCGGCACTCGACGACGTGGACGAGTTCCGCAGTGCGCAGGAGCTGCACGACATGCTCAAGCACAAGGGCGACTCGGTCGGTCTGACCACGGTCTACCGCACGCTCCAGTCGCTGGCCGACGCCGGCGAGGTGGACGCGCTGCGCACCAGCGAGGGCGAGACGGTCTACCGCCGCTGCTCGACGGGAGAGCACCACCACCACCTGGTCTGCCGCGTCTGCGGCAAGGCCGTCGAGGTGGAGGGCCCCGCGGTGGAGAAGTGGGCCGACACGATCGCCGCCGAGCACGGCTTCGTGAACGTGGCGCACACGGTCGAGATCTTCGGTACGTGCGCGGAGTGCGCGAGCAAGTAGGCATACGTACGTGGATGGGGGGCCCGCGCTGTGACAGCGCGGGCCCCCTCACTCACGTATGCCCGACTAGCTCTCGGCGATCTGCTGCTCGTTCGGGATCGCCCCGCCGAAGCGGCGGTCGCGTGAGGCGTATTCGAGACAAGCGCGCCACAGGTCGCGGCGGTCGAAGTCCGGCCACAGCACGTCCTGGAAGACCATCTCCGCGTACGCGCTCTGCCAGAGCAGGTAGTTGGAGGTGCGCTGCTCGCCGCTGGGCCGCAGGAACAGGTCGACGTCCGGCATGTCCGGGTAGTACAGGTACTTCGCGAAGGTCTTCTCGCTGACCTTGGCGGGGTCGAGCCGGCCCGCCCGCACGTCTTCCGCGAGGGCCTGGGCGGCGTCCGCGATCTCGGCGCGGCCGCCGTAGTTCATGCAGAAGTACAGGGTGAGCTTGTCGTTGTCCTTGGTCTGCTCCTGGGAGATCTCCAGCTCCTTGGCGACCGACTTCCACAGCTTGGGCATGCGGCCCACCCAGCGCACGCGGATGCCGAGATCGTCGAGCTGGTCGCGGGTCTTGCGGATGAAGTCGCGGTTGAAGTTCATCAGGAACTTCACCTCGTCCGGGGAGCGCTTCCAGTTCTCGGTGGAGAAGGCGTAGAGCGAGATCGCGCCGACGCCCATCTCGATGCCGCCCTGGAGGACGTCGAGGACGCGCTCGGCGCCCACCTTGTGCCCCTCGGTACGCGGCAGCCCGCGCTCCTTGGCCCACCGTCCGTTGCCGTCCATGACGATGGCGACGTGCTTCGGCACCAGCTCACCGGGGATCTTCGGCGGCCGTACGCCCGTGGGGTGCGGCTCCGGGGTCTTGTACTCGCGGCGGGACCGGCCGAGGATTCCGCGTCGTGCCATGGGGCTCTCTCTCCTACGTGACTTGAGGGTGGTGCGGGGTGGTACTGGTACTGCTCAGCTTTTCTCCACGTACCGCAGGGAGCGCAACCCGCGCTCCAGATGCCAGTGCAGATAGGCCGAAACCAGCCCGCTGCCCTCGCGCGCGTGCCGCGCCTCGCACGCGTCCGCGGTCTCCCAGTCGCCGGTGAGCAGCGCGCCGAGCAGGGTGAGGGTCTCCGCGGACGGTACGACGCTGCCGGGCACCCGGCAGTCGACGCAGACCGAGCCGCCCGCCGCGACCGAGAAGAAGCGGTTGGGGCCCGGCATGCCGCACTTCGCGCAGTCGTTGAAGCTGGGCGCGTAGCCGTTCACGGCGAGGGAGCGCAGCAGGAAGGCGTCGAGGACGAGGTGCGGCGCGTGCTCACCGCGGGCGAGCACGCGCAGCCCGCCCACCAGCAGCAGATACTGCTGCACGGCGGGCTCGCCCTCGTTGTCGGTGAACCGTTCCGCCGTCTCCAGCATGGCCGTGCCGGCGGTGTAGCGGGCGTAGTCGGAGGCGATCCCGCTGCCGTACGGCGCGATGGTCTCACTCTGCGTACAGAGGGGCAGCCCGCGTCCGACGAGTTCGCTGCCGCGCGCGAAGAACTGCACGTCGACGTGGGAGAAGGGTTCGAGCCGGGCCCCGAACTTGGACTTGGTGCGCCGCACCCCGCGCGCCACCGCGCGTACCCGCCCGTGACCGCGCGTGAGCAACGTGATGATCCGGTCCGCCTCACCCAGCTTCTGGGTGCGCAGCACGATGCCGTCGTCGCGGAACAGACTCATGGGGCCATTCTCGCGTACGGCGGGGGATGCCGGGTGCGTCGGGGCGGTCAGGGCACCTCCCCCCGGCTACGGGCGTTCGCGTACGCCGTCGCCGCGCGCAGGCGCTCCGCGGCGGTCGCCGTGCGGACGGCCTCCGGGTCGCAGTCCCATTCGCGGCCCCCTCCGTAGGGGCGCAGCTGGACGTACGGACCCTCGTGGCCCATCACCCTGCCGACGCGCCCGTTACGGGTGTCGACGACGTACGAGCCGACGGGGAGGTTCGCGGGAAGGTTCACGGCGCACTCCTCAGCGCGGCGGCGAGGCGTGCCGCCACGTCGAGGGAACATCCGCCCAATTCAATGAGCGGACAGGGTGCCTCCCTGGCGATCGTCGCGGGATCGATCCGCAGGGACGGCAAGGTAATTTCCGCTCGCGCGAGTGCGGCGCGCAATTCCCTCAATGTTTCCTCCGCCTGTTCGACGCATGCCACTGCGTGGCGCTTCGATTCCGCCGTCACCTGACTCCCCTTCGCTTCCGGATTTCACTCTTCGCACCCCTACGGTGACGCCCTGCGCCTACACTCGGCAGGGGTCTGCCCGCTACAACTGCGGGGCAGTGGAAGGCGGTTGGCCGTGGCCAATGGTTCACGACAGGCGGCGTGGGAGTTCTTCGGCGCGGAGCTGAAGCGGCGGCGCGAGGAGGCCGGGATGACCCAGTCGGCACTGGGTGCGCTGGTTTTCGTCTCCGGCGGTTACATCGGCCAATTCGAACAGGCTATTCGTAAGCCGCAGCTGGATGTGGCGGAGCGGATCGACGAGGTCCTGCAAACCGACGGCTTTTTCGAGCGAATGTGCCGGAAGCTGATCAAAGAGACTCCTTATGCGGAGTACTTCGCGCACGTGGCGGAACTGGAGCGGCTTGCCACGGAGATCTGCGACTTCGCGCCGGCTGTGGTTCCGGGGCTTCTCCAAACGCCGGAGTACGCACGCGCAGTGTTCCTGGCGAGCCACCCGTTCGCCACGGACGACTACGTCGAGGAGAGAGTCAAGGCCCGCATAGACCGTGCGCACATCCTCAAGGGCGCTACACGGCCCGTGTATTGGGTGATCCTGCACGAAACCGCTCTGCGCACCCCTGTCGGGGGCCCGGCGGCCATGGTCCAGCAGTTGGAGCACATCGCCGCCACGGTGCGTGAGCGCCGGGCGATGGTGCAGGTGCTGCCATTCTCTGCCGGGGCCTACCCGAGCATGGGCAAGATGCTGAAGCTCATGGAGTTCCCGGACGCCCCGCCTACCGCCTATACAGAGGGCGTGCTTTCGGGGAACCTGCTGGATGATCCGGCCGTGGTGAAGCAGGTACAGGCGGCATACGATCAACTCAGGGCCGCTGCGCTGTCACCGGAGGCGTCCCTGGCCCTGATCGGTTCGGCGGCGGAGGACTACAGACAATGCGTGAGTACGACCTGAGCGCCGCCCGCTGGCGCAAGAGCAGTTACAGCGGCGGAGACAGCGGTGAATGCGTCGAGGTCGCCGACGGAGTCCCCGGCGTTGTCCCGGTACGGGACAGCAAGGCCCCCGAGGGCCCCGCCCTGATCATCGGCGCCCCCGCCTGGCAGGCATTCGTCAGCGGCACGCTCAGGTCAGTTCCACGACCAGCATGATCACCGCCCCGGCCAGCACCACCACACCCACCGCCCGCTCCAGCCTGTAGCCGGCGCGATTGGGCTCCGTGGCGTCGTAGTCCTTCACGAACGGCTTCTGGAGAGGGCGGTTCACCCTCCACAGGAGCCGCGGCTTCGCCACCTGGACTGCCGCCACGACGATGAACACGCACAGGAACGCCACAACCATGAAGGGGACCCCTCTCCGGCTCCTTCGGGCTCGCACAGCCCGGTGGAATCCACGCTGCCCCCGAACAGGTCCCTGACACGCCGCAGCTGTCAGGAGAAGCGGTCGGACAGCGCCTGCGTGTCGGCGTAGGACGGGAGGCCCGCCGGGAGGGCGGCGCCGTCCCGCACCGACTCGGCCGCCGCGACAGCGCCCCGCAGCGCCGCGCGGAACAGCAGCGAGCCGCAACTGACGCGCCGCACACCGGCCGCGGCGAGTTCGGGGAGGGACGGCCCCTCGGGCGAGTGCAGGATGTTGAGAGGTGCGGCGAACTTCGAGGCCAGCCGGGTGATGACCCGCACGTCCCGCAGGCCCGGCACGAACAGGCCGTCCGAGCCCGCCTGTTCGTACGCGGCGAGCCGGTCCTCGGTCTGCGCCGCATGGTCCCCCGGCAGCCAGTACGTATCCGTGCGAGCGTTGATGAAGAGGCGGCCGTCCGTGGCCCCCTTCACGGCCCGGAGCACCGCGCACTGCCGTTCGAGGTCGGCGAGCGTGCCGTCTCCGCGGCCGTCCTCGATGTTCACGCCCACGATCCCCGCGTCCGCCAACTCCACCGCGAGCGCGGCGACTTCCTCGGGGCGGTCGCTGAAGCCGCCCTCGATGTCGACGCTGACCAGGACGTCGAGGCGGGCGAGACCGCGGGCGAGCCGGAGGGTCTCCTCGCGGGCGGCGCCCGACCCGTTCCCGTCGGGCAGCCCCGCCGCGGCGGCCACCCCGAGACTGGTCGTCCCGACCGCCCGGAAGCCGGCGGCGGCCAGGGCGGCGGCCGACGCGTGGTCCCAGGCGTTGGGGAGCAGGAGGGGCGCACCGGGCGAGCGGTGCAGGTCGCGGAAGTGCTCGTAGCGAAGTGTCATGGCCCGACCGTACGGGCGCACCCCGGCGACCGGCGCCGTAACCGGCTCAGTAGCCGACGCCGCCTGGCCCTGCGTCCAACGCCTCTACGCGGACAGCGAGTTCAACTGGCCCGCGAGGAACTGGCCGTGCTTGTGCGGTCAATAATCCCATCTGATCCCTTCTATTTAATTCAGGGGTGACGGTTTTCGATGGGCGCGCCGGGGAGTTACGAGGCGCGACGGCATTTCGACTAGTCTGGTCCGAAGGTTCCCGAATGCGGACATCCGACCAGGCCATCTCGGTGCCATTATCTTCATACATGAGGGTCGAATGACAGACTCAGTTGACTTCCGAATGTCCAGGAATCCCCTTGCCGTTGTCGGTATCGCCGGGATGTTTCCAGAGGCACGCGATGTCCGCGAATTCTGGAGCAATGTGCTGGCGGGGCGGGACTGCATCACCGAAGTCCCCGAAAGTCATTGGCGAATCGACGAGCACTACGATCCCGACATGTTCGCGGAGGACAAGACATACGCCCGCCGTGGTGGATTCCTGCCCGCCGCCGTCTTCGATCCGGCCGAACACGCGATTCCACCGGCTGCACTTGACTCCATCGGCCTGGTCCAGCTCCTGAGCCTGGAGGTGGCGAAGGAAGTACTGCGGGACGCCGGTTGCGAGGAGGCGCCCTGGTACGACCCTTCGCGCACCGGCGTCATGCTCGGCGTATGCGGGCAGAACACCACGATGTTCCCGCTCGGCTCACGCCTCTACGGTCCGGTCGTGCGTGAGGCGGCCCTCAGTGTCGGCCTGTCGGAGCGGGAAGCCCTCGAAATCGAGAGGCGGTTCAAGGCGGCGTCTCCCGCATGGACCGAGGACAGCTTTCCCGGAATCCTGCCGAACGTGGTCTCCGGCCGCATCGCGAACCGCTTCAACCTGGGCGCCGCGAACTGCACCGTCGACGCGGCGTGCGCCAGCTCCCTGGCGGCCCTGCGTATGGCCGCGAGTGAACTCGTCGAGCACCGGGCCGATTTGATGATCACCGGCGGCTGTGACGCCGACAATTCACTCACGGCGTTCATGTGCTTCAGCAAGACGCCCGCACTGTCCCCGAGCGGACACATCAAGCCTTTCGACGCCTCGGCGGACGGGACGCTGATCGGCGAGGGAATCGGCATGCTGGCACTCAAGCGGCTTGCGGACGCCGAGCGTGACGGTAACCGCGTCTACGCCGTTCTTCGTGGCCTCGGGGGGTCCAGCGACGGGCGGACGAACAGTATGTACGCGCCCTCCGGCCAAGGACAATTGCGGGCGCTTCGCCGCGCCTATGCCGATGCTGAATTCAGTGCGGACTGCGTGGAACTGATCGAGGCACACGGAACCGGCACAGCCGTGGGGGATTCCGTCGAACTCACGGCCCTGCAAACGCTTTTGGGGGACTCCGCCCGGACCCGCAGCGTCGCGATCGGGAGTGTGAAGTCCCAGGTCGGCCACACCAAGGCGGCGGCCGGGGCCGTGGGTCTCATCAAGGCCGCACTCGCGCTGCACCACAAGGTCCTGCCGCCGACCATCAACGTGGACACCGTCAATGACGCGGCCGACGGCGCGCTGTACGTCAACACGCGGACCCGGCCATGGGTGCTCGACCCACACCGCCCCGTGCGCCGCGGGGCCGTATCGGCCTTCGGGTTCGGGGGCGTCAATTTCCACGCCGTCCTGGAGGAGCACCGCACCGCGGACCAGGAGGCGCTGACGTTGCACAGCGTTCCGCGGGCGCGGCTGTGGCACGCCCCTGACACGGAAGCCCTGCTGCGCCAGTTGCGCGAAGGCACGGAAGCGGAATCCGGCGGGCCCATCCCCGCCCACCACGTACGCCTGGGAATTCTCGCCGCCGACGAGGCGGAACTGGCCGCCCTGATCGCGCGGAGCGCCGAGGCCATCGAGTCCGCCCCGGGCCGCGACGACTGGAGCCTGCCCGGCAAGGCCTACTACCGCCGTGCAGCGATGCCGACGGGTTCCAAGGTGGCCGCGCTCTTCTCCGGCCAGGGCAGCCAGTACGAGAACATGGGCCTGGAAGCGCTCGTCGGCATTCCTCCCGTGCGGCGCGCCTTCGACGAGGCCAACATGCGGTGGCAGGACGAGGAGGAGACCCTCGCGCAGGCGGTCTACCCGCCCCCGGGGCAGCGTGCGGTCCCTGCCACGCTGCAACGCACCTCGTACGCGCAGTGCGCGGTCGTGGCCCTGGCGATGGGGCAGTTCCGGTATCTGCGCGAGGTGGGCCTCCTTCCCCAGGGGCTGCTCGGCCACAGCTGCGGCGAGCTGACCGCGCTGTGGGCCGCCGACAGCCTCACCGACGAGGGGTGCCTCGCCCTGACGCGTGAGCGTGGCCGGGCCATGGAACCGCCGGTGGGCTCCGGGGACGACCCGGGGGCGATGGCCGCGGCACGTATGTCCTTGGAGCGCTGGGAGGACATGGCCGCAGACCATCCCGGCCTGACCCTCTGCAACATCAACGCCGTGGACGAGATCGTGGTCGGAGGCCCGACGGACGCGGTCCGGGCGTTCACCGACTTCTGCGCGACCGTGGACATCGCCTCCCACCGGCTCCCGGTCGCCGCCGCGTTCCACACTCCCCTGGTCGAGCACGCCGTCGACGGCTTCAGCCGGGCCGTGGAGCGTGTGGGCGTCGCCCGGCCGCAGGTCCCCGTCCTGGCGAACACGCCGGGCGCCCGTTACGGCGACGACCTCCCGGCCAACAACCGCACGCTCGTCGAGCAGATGGTGCGGCCCGTGGACTTCGCCGGCCGGGTGCGGGAGCTGTACGCGGAGGGCTTCCGCGTCTTCGTGGAGTGCGGGCCCAAGCAGGTGCTGACGCGCCTGGTCCAGCGGACCCTGGACGGGGCCGACGTGGAGGTCGTCGCCACCGACGCCGGGCCGGGAGGCGACAGCGCGGCCTCCTTGAAGTGCGCCGCGCTACGGCTGGCGGTCCTCGGCATGGACATCCGCGACATCAACCGTTACGACGCGCCTGCCGCCGCGCCCCGTGCCGCTGCCGCCTCTCCCGTGGCCAGGCTGCTGGAGGGGCCGTCGTTCGCGGTGACAGCCTGCCGTGACCGGTACGACGCCGCGCTGAACGAGCCTTTCGAGCGCACCCCCGCCACGCCCGCACCCGCCACACCCGCACCTGCCATGCCCGCACCCGCCGTGGCGGCGCCGCGCTCGGCACCTGCCGCGGGGGAGCACGTCCTGGTGGAGGCGGCCACCAGGCACCTGGAGCTGCATACGCAGTACGTGGAGGGCCAGTTGCACACGGCCCGCAGCCTGACCGGTCTACTGGAAGGCGGGCGGGCCGAGAACTCCGGCAGGTCGCTGCTGCGCGAGGTGGAGGCCGTCCGCGACCACGGCGTGGCACTGAGCCGGGCTCACATCCGCGCGCAGGAAGTGCTCCTCGACTTCGCCCGCCTGGGCCTCGGGACCGCCCAGGAACCCTCACCGCCGCCCCCCGCCACTGGTGCCGAGGAGCCGGACAACTTCGTACCCTCCGCGCCCGAGGCCGTACCCGCCCAGGCACGAGGAGAAGCGGAGGAGCAGACTGCCGAAGCCCTGCCCCAGCCGAGGTCCGCCCCACCCGCCCCGGAACCTCCCGCGCCCGCCGCTCCCGAGGAGCCGCTGGAGCAGATCGAGGTGGAACGGACGCTGCGGGAGCTGGTCGCGGAGAAGACCGGCTACACCTTCGAGATGGTCGACCCCACCCTGGACATCCAGAACGAGCTGGGCATCGACTCACTGAAGCAGGTGGAGATCGCGTCGGAGGCGTGGCGCCGCTACCCCTCCCTGCCGCGCGACGAGATCTACCGCTTCGCGCAGGCCCGCACGGTCCGTGAGCTGTCGGCCGTCCTCATCGAGGTCGCCGCCGCCTCGGCGGATGTCCTGGCCGCCCCCGACACACACACCGGGGAGCCTGCCGCGCCGCTGCCTGTCGGCCGGGCCTGCTGGACACTTGATCCCCTGCCCGCAGCGGACGTCCTCGCCGACGCTTACGGGCCACACCCCGCCGCACTCCTCCTCGATGACCGAAGCGCCCTGGCCGACGCCCTCGCCGACGCGCTGTCAGCCCGTGGGTGGGACGTCCGCCGGCTCGTACTGCCGGGGGCGGGCGCGCCCGGCGACGGCCACTGCGAACTCGCCGACTGGACTGAGGACACACTGCGCGAACAGCTCGCCAAGGCCACCGCCTCCGCGCAGGGGCTGGGACTGTGCGTGCTGCCGGTCGCCCGGGGGCGGAGTGCCGACACCGACGCCGCACTCGCCCGGCTGAGCCATGCCGTGCTGGTCGCCAAGCACGTGGTGCCCGCTCTCAAGCAGACGGCCGCCGCGGGCCACCGGGCCGCTTTCATGGCCGTCACGCAGTTGGACGGGGCGCTGGGGCTCGCGGGTTCGGACGGACTGGGGCACGAGGCGTTGTTCGGCGGTCTGGGCGGCCTGATCAAGGCACTCGCGGTGGAGGAGCCGAGTCTGTACTTCCGCGTCCTTGACTGCGCTCCCCATCTCCATCCGAAGGAGGTGGCCGCGCGGTTCCTCGGCGAGATGACCGATGCCGCCGCCCTGACGGAGATCGGCTGGGACGGCGCGGTGCGGCGCACGCCGACGCTGACCACGGGCCCCAGCGACCTGCTGCCCCTGGGCGCGGCATCGCACGGCGTGGCAGCGGACGACCTTCTGGTGGTGACAGGAGGAGCGCGGGGCATCACCGCCTGGTGCCTGGAGGCGCTCGCCACCCAGCAGCCGTGCGGATTGATCCTGCTGGGCCGCACCCGCCTGGAGGAGCTTCCCGAAGAACCGGGAACCCGCGAGCCGCTCGACGCGGAGGCCGGGGATCTGGACCAGCAACGGGAGATGCACGCCACGCTCGCCGCCCTGCGCGCGGCAGGCGCCGATGTCACCTACCTCGCGGCGGACGTCGGTGACGCGGAGGCGGTCCGGGCCGCGCTCGCCCCGTACGCCGGTCGTGTCACCGGTGTGCTCCACGGCGCCGGAATCCTGGCCGACCAGCCGCTGGCGGAGAAGAAGCCGCAGGACATCGCGCGAGTGGTGGGGACCAAGCTCGCGGGCCTCGCCAACGTCCTGGCCGCCCTGGAGCCGGAGAACCTGCGCCACCTGGTCGTCTTCACCTCGGTGTCCGGGATCTACGGCAACGGGCGCCAGACGGACTACGCGATGGCCAACGAAGCCCTCAACCGGTTCGCCTGCGCCTGGAAGAAGGGACATCCCACCACCCGCGTGGCGGCGATGGCCTGGGGGCCCTGGCGCGGCGGCATGGCTTCGGGACGGGCCCAGGAACTCTTCACCCAGCTCGGTGTGCCTCTCCTGAGCCGCGAGGAGGGCTGTGCCCACTTCGTCCAGCAGATGGCTCCCGCACGCGGCGATGACATGGTGACGGTCATCGGCCCATTGGCCTCGTTCTTCCGGCCCTCTGCGCCACCCCGGCAGATGGAAGTGGTGCGGGAGCTGTCCGGCCTCGCCGCCGAGCCCGTACTCCGTGATCACAGCATCGACGGGCGGCCGGTGCTGCCCATGACCGCGGCCGTCGGATGGGGCATCAACCTGGT
The DNA here is from genome assembly GCF_000717945.1 of Streptomyces sp. NRRL S-920. Lineage (NCBI taxonomy): Bacteria > Bacillati > Actinomycetota > Actinomycetes > Kitasatosporales > Streptomycetaceae > Streptomyces > Streptomyces sp. NRRL S-920. Next base: position 170,852 of record NZ_JODF01000018.1, on the reverse strand, counting down.
CGAACGCGCGTACGCCGACAGGCCGGTGACGCGGATCCGTGACTTCTACGTCCGCAAGGGGCTTGTCCTCGACGGCTCCGAGCCGCCACGCGCACGCGTGACCATGCTCGGCGCAGACAGCCGTACCGACGGCGTCTCGGTCGCGGTCCATGACGACGGCCCCAGCCGACGGCTCCGCTACGAAGGCGCCTTCGCCATGACGGCGGACGGCGCCGCCCCACCCCGTATGCGGCTCCCCGAGGACCTGGAACACCTGGAACACCTGGGGGCCGAGGACGACTCCCACCACCCCGCGTACGCGGACGGATTCCTTTTCCACGGGCCGCTGTTGCGAGGGCTCGGCCGCGTACTGAGTGAGGACGACACCCGCCTGGTCGTCGCGGCGAGGCTCCAGGACCCCTCGCTGGCCCGTGGGGCGTACTCCGGCGCCCTGTACAGCCCGGCGTCGGCCGATCTGCTCCTCCAGGCGGCGGCCCTTCTGGGCAGACGGTTGTGCGGCCACCGCTGCCTGCCGGTCTCCGTCGAACAGGTGGACCTGTTCGACTCGTTGCCCGATGACGAACCGTTCGTCATCGTCGTCGAGTTTGTGGCTCAGGACCCCCTGGAACTCACCTGCACGGTCTCCGCGTGCACTCCGCGGGGTGACGTCCTTCAGCGCTGGAAGGGCCTCAAAGGAATCGTGGCCGTGCCGGAACTCGCCACCCGCGCGGCGTGGCCCGTGCCCGCGCCCGCCGATCTCTGACGGCGAACGCCCCCACTCCGAGCGAAGAGACCATGGACGATCTCCAGTTTCACGGACCCCCTGTCGTAGTCCCCTGGTGGCCGGAAGAGAGTGCCGGGAATCCGGTCGCCCCGGCATGCGCCTCGCCCGCTCCTGTACCGGCCGCCCGGTCCTGCCCCGGGGCCCCGGTGAGCGTGGCGCGGGAACTCGCGGGCCTTGTCCATACCGCCCATGAGACGGCCCTGCGGGCCCATCAAGCACTTGAGGAGTGGGCGCTCGCAGGCGCCGCCCGGGCAACCCCGGGGGCGTCGGCAGCGGTCACCCCGGGGGCGCCGGCACCGGTCACCCCAGTGCTGCCGGCAGCCGTCATCGAAGCCGGGGAGGCGGCGCGGCGTACGCCCGCTCGGGAGGCCGGTGGCTTCCTGCGGGCGAGCGTCACCTATCGGCACGACGGCGAGCTGCCGTCCGCCGCCGTACTGCGTGCCGACACCACGCCCGCCACAGAGGGCGCGGGATCCTGGGGTTGGACCGTGCACCACGGCGCGGCGCTCCTGGCCGAGGCACACGGCCTGGCGGGTGAAGGCGCGAGGCAGGCAGCGGCCTGGCCGGTCCGGCCGGTGCCCGGCGAGAGCCGCCAGTTCCGTGCCCTGGCCCGCGCCACACGCGACCACCTCGGCCCGGCGGACGTGAAGATGATGTCCGCCGAGCGCCCGGGGAGCCTGTGCCGCGTGACGGAGGCCACCCACTCCGGCGCCGAGACGGGCCGGTTCCACCTGGGTCGTCTGACGGCCACCGTCGACCTCGGCCCCGGCGGTTCAAGTGGGGGCTGGCCGGCGCTGCTCGACGCCGCCTGGCAGGCGCTGCACCTCCACGCACTGCACCAGGGGCTGCACACCTGCCTGGTCCGACCCGCTCTGCTGCCCTGGGCGGGCAAGAACACGGAGATCGAAGTCCTGGACACGGCACAACTCACCGGCTCGCTCACGCTGGAGGCGGACATCGCGGCGATCGGCCTTGTCCCCCGCCCCCATGTGGTCGCCGACATGCGCGTCCACACCGCTCGGGGCCTCCTCGCCCGGCTGCACAACGTGGCCGTGATCCTGCGGGAGAGGCCGGGCACCCCGGTGGGGCCCGGAGCCGCCGCACGACAGGGTTCAGGGGATGAGACACCCCCGATTGCCAACGAGCTGCACATGGCGCATGCCGCCGAAGGAGACCTGCACGTCGCCTACGGCTCCCCCGTCGACGCGGCACAGCCGAAGATCCGCCCCCGCCTGCCCCGGGGCGACCTGCTCATGCTGGACCGGCTGCTCACCGCTCCCCCCGCCGATGGCGAGGGCTCGCCGGAATCCGTATACGTCACCGAGTACGACGTGCCGGCGGCCCCCTGGTACGTCCGGGAGAACGGGGGCACGGTCCCCCACCTCATGTACCTGGAGTCCTCGCTCCAAGCCGCGGCCTTCGTCGGGGGCGCGCTGGGTGCCAGCCTTGAGTTCCCCGGCGAGAACGTCACCGTCCGCAATCTTGAGGGCCAGGACCACATGGTGCGCCAGGCCGATCTGCTCGGGCGCACCGTACGTCAGCGCACCAGGATCCTCGCTCGTACTCCGTTGCCCGGCGCGGTACTTCAGCGGTACGCGTACGAACTCAGCGTGGACGACGAGGTGTTCTACCGAGGGGAGAGCGTCCACGGCTTCTTCACCGAGAGCGCCCTTGCCAGTCAGCAGGGCATGGACGGGGGCCGCATCGTCCCTCCGTGGCTGAGACGCCAGGCGCCGGACGCCGTGCACACGGTCCGGCCCGACCTGTCGGCACTTCCCGTGGGACAGGGGCGTTTCGCCTTCCTGTCGGGGACCGAGAGCGAGCTGGTGCGCGACGGCGGCACCCACGGCCGGGGATACCTGCTGTGCACCAAACCGGTGCGTGCGGACGACTGGTACTTCGCCCACCACTTCCTCAACGACCCCGTCATGCCCGGCTCTTGCGGGGTCGAGCTGCTGATCCAGATGGTGAAGGGCTACCTGCTGTGCACCGGCGCCGTCGACGAGAAGGAGCTGCACGCCCTGCGCACACCGCCCGGTGCGGAACTCCGGTGGACCTACCGGGGGCAGATCCTGCCGCGGCACCACGAGGTGCAGGCGGAGATCCATCTGCGCCGGATCCACCGGGCCGGCGAGGGCCTTACGGCCTGGGCCGACGGCAGCGTCTGGCGCGACGGCCTGCGCATCTACGCGGTCGACAACATCGTCCTCCAGGTGGGCGACAGTTCCGGAGAGCAGGTGGGTCACCCATGATGGCGTCGGACCACCCCGGCGTACGCTTCGACCCCGTCGATGTCCGTGCGCTCCTGTGCGAGCTGGATCAGCCGTGTTTCGTCGTCCGCCAGGAGGGACGGATCGGGGTCGTCGCCGAACGTCCCGGCGCCGGTTCCGGGACACAGGTCCTGGCCGCGGCCTCACCGGTCAGCACCCGCGCGCTGGGTGCCCCGCGTTTCCTCGCGCGGCACGGAGTGCGGCAGCCCTACATGGCGGGGTCGATGGCGGGCGGCATCTCGTCCGAGGAACTGGTGGTCGCCCTTGCCCGCTCCGGCCACCTGGCGTCCTTCGGCGCGGCCGGTCTCCCCACCGGCCGTGTCGAGCAGGCGCTGCGACGGCTGCGCCGGGACCTCCCGGATCTTCCCTGGGCCTGCAACCTCATCCACGACCCGGCCGACCCGGCGTCGGAACGCCGGACGGTGGACCTCTGCCTGCACCACCAGGTGGCGTGCGTCGAGGCGTCCGCCTTCCTCCAGCCGACGGCGGAGCTGGTCCGTTACCGCGCGGCGGGACTGCGCTGGGCACCGGACGGAGCCGTGCACACCGGCAACCGCGTCATCGCGAAGGTCTCGCAGCCCAGCACCGCCGAGTTCTTCCTGCGGCCACCCCCCGCCGAACTCCTGACCGAACTCGCCCACCAGGGGCGTATCACCGCCGAGCAGGCAGAACTGGCCGCGCGGGTGGCGCTGGCCGACGACATCACCGTGGAAGCCGATTCCGCCGGGCACACCGACCGGCGCCCGCTGGTCACCCAACTGCCCCTGATCATCGCCCTGCGGGACCGCGAGGCGGCGGCCGGGCGTCCCGGCGGGGTCGTCGGCGTCGGCGCGGCCGGTGGCATCGGCACTCCCCAGGCCGCGTTCGGTGCCTTCGCCATGGGGGCGGACTACATCGTCACCGGCTCCATCAACCAGGCATGCGCCGAAGCGGGCACCTCGCCCGCGGTAAAGACCATGCTCGCCGAAGCCGGGCCCGGCGACTACGCGATGGCCCCCGCCGCCGACATGTTCGAAATGGGAGTCGATGTACAGGTCCTCAAACGGGGGACCCTGTTCCCTGGCCGGGCCGCGTGGCTCTACCGGCTCTACCGCGAGCACGCGAGCCTTGAGGACCTGCCCGCGAGCGACCTCAAGCGGCTGGAGGAACAGATCCTGCGCCGCCCCGTGGGCCAGGCGTGGTCGGACGTGGCCGCCTACCTCGCACAGCACCGGCCCGACCAGGCGGCACTCGCCGCGCACACGCCCAAGCTCCGTATGGCCCTGCTCTTCCGCTGGTATCTGGGACTCTCCTCACGCTGGGCCGCTCAAGGCGCCCCGGACCGTGGCGGCGACTACCAGATCTGGTGCGGCCCGGCGATGAGCGCGTTCAACGCCTGGGTCCGTGGCACGCTCTGGCAGGGCCCCGACCATCGGCACGCCCCGGACATCGCCCGGGCGCTGCTGTCCGGCGCGGCCTACCACAGCCGCCTCGCCCAGCTGCGCTTCGCGGGTGTCGGCCTGCCTTCTCTGTGCGGCACCTACCCCGCCCCCGGTGCGGTACCGCCCGCGGGCGCCTCCCTCCGACCCCAAGGGACGGCGCTCCCCTCACTCGTCACGAGCTGAAGAAGGGCTCTTTCGCTCCCATGCTGCAAATCGACCCGTTCTGGTCCTACGGGATCGGGGCGGGCTGTGCACTGGCCACCGCCACCGGGCTGCGTGCCGCCCATGGTGACGGCACGCGCCAAGAGGCCATCCGGGACCGGGGGCTGCTGGCCACCCTGCTCTTCATGGGGATGCTGTTCATCCCCATGGGCATGTGGCTGGCCACGCGGTTCCCCGACTGGGAGACCATGTACGCCTGGCACGCCGTCCCGCCGTGGGCACTGGCGGCCTTCAGCGCGGGCCTCGTGGTCTGCGCCGCAGCGGGCTACCTGCTCACTCACGGGCTGCTGGTCCGAGGCAAGCTGTGGAGCGCCTGCCTGCAATTCGTCCTGGCCTACGTCGCCGTCTTCTGCACGCTCATCCATGGCTGGGACGGCACCGGTCTGCGCCGCTTCCTCGCCACCGCGCCCGCCGCCTTCACCTCCCCGACGCCGACCACGGCCGAACTCATCCAGTGGCTGCGGTCCCCCATCGCCGAGACGCTGTTCTGGATGGGTCTCGTGCTGATCCCGGCCCTCCTGGCGGTGAACGTCCGGCTTCGAACGGGGGGCACGGGCATGGTCCTGCGGGCGACGATGGTCATCCTGGGCCCGTGCCTCGCGCTCGCCGTCTCGGCATGCCTGGCCGTCACGGTGTTCGGCGCACTCCTCGGCGGTGCGGCGTGGACCGCTCTCGCCGTCGCCGTCCTGCATCCCCGCGGCGCGCTGGCCGCGGTGTGCCGACGTATCGCCCTGCCCGCCGCACCTCCGCCCCGCCGGGAAGAAGCCTTTGGAGGCCAGCATCGTCACGCCGGACGGTGACCGTGATCGCGTCACCGTGACAAGCGCCTTCTCGGGCCTTCCCATGCTCTGCCTTCCCCTCTCCTGCGCGGCGGACGTCCGTCCCACCGTCGACCGGGCCCGTTGCGCCCAGGAGGCGTGGGGGCCGACACCGGCCGCTGAGCGCACGCGGTGGCTCATGCGTCTGCGCGCGGACCTCAGGGCCCACAGCGCCTGGCTGGGGTCCGTCGTCCAGCACGCCGGCGGGCTCGGGCCGCGCGATTGCGTCGCCGAACTCCGCCAGGCGGACAAGGTGTTGCTCCATGCGGTCAAGGTCCTGCGGGCGTCGTCGGGCCTGCGGCAGGCCCTGCACGCCGTACGGCCCCGCCCGGCCCCGGGCCCGTACGGCGGCCCGCACAGACCGGCCGTGATCTCCTCGCGCGTGCATGAGGGGCGGCCCCTGGCCTCCCTCCTCGAAGGCGCCCTGCCCGCCCTTGTGGGTGGCAGCGCCGTCGTCACCGAGGTGGACGTCCGCAGCGCCGTGCCCGCGCTCGCGGTGAGACTCCTGGCGCGGGGGGCCGGTCTGCCCCGGCACGTCTGGCAGTTGCTGCCGAACCAGGGCTCCGAGCGGGCTACCGCGGGGGATCTGCGAGCGGTACTGGACGAACACGCGGACGACGTCGCCCCGCAATGCTGTCTGCGCGGCACCTCGGGGTCAGGGAACGCGGGGACGCGGGCTCCGGGTCTTCTCGTGCTGCGGCACGACGGATGCTCCCGTGCGGCCGCCCAGGCAGCGGTCGACGCCTGCTTCTCGCGTGCCGGCCGGATGTGCTCGACCACCCCGCTCATCGCGGTGCACGCCGATCGACGAGCCGAGTTCCTGCGACAACTCATCGACCGGGCGGCCCGGTTCACCCCGGAAACCACGCTCCCCGGCCGGGGACAACTCACCCTCATGCGCGATTGGTCCGCCACCGTCGCGGCATCCGGTGCTCTGCCTCTACTGCCGAACAGTTATACCGACGGTACGACGCCACCCGTCCCGGAGCCGGTCGCCCTCCTCGACGACAGTGCCTGGTACCAGAGGCTCCCCGAACTCCCTCCGGCCGGCCCGGTCGCGATCGTCACCACCTTCACCCGCTGGTCCGGGGCGCTGGCGCTCGCCCGTCACACCGGTACCCACCTCAGCGTCTTCACCCGCACGCGTGCCGCGCAGCTGGTTCCTCAGTTCGCGGGGCTGCCCGCGTCCCGGATCGGATTCAACCGGGCGTCGTCGCCCACCCCGGCCTGGGGCGGACCGGGCGCGCACTCCTGACCGGGGCCGATGGTCGTGCCGTCGGTGGTGGCGTGATCGGCACGGGCCCACAGACCCGTCGCGTGAACATCGCTCAAGTAGAGGTAGGGCAAGGGCAAGGGAGGCAGTGCGGCCGTGGAGAGGGCCATGGGCAGCAGGCCGAAGACGCGGCCCCTGAGCCACGTCGCGGCGAACCGCACGTCACCGGAGAGGGTGATGCGACGGGCCGCCGTGCAGGAGCCGGGCGCGCGGCCCGAACCCTGGTAGCCGATACGGGCGTTGTCCAGGGTGACACTCGCGGCGCGGCACACGTCGCTCCCCAGGGGGCAGTACATGGCGGTGACGGTGAGGCCGGTGGCACGCAGCGTCGCCCCGCGCGGGGACCGGCCGCCCGGCACAGCGGCCTTGAAGCATGCCAGAACGGCTCGTGCGGCTCTCGCTCGCGCCGCTCTCGCGGGAGCGGCGGCAGGGAGATCCGCTGCCGTACACGAGTCCACGGGCGCGGCTGCCGTCGCGGGGGCCCTGCGCACGGGCGGCACGGGCGGTACGGCGGGATCGGCACCGGCGGAGACGGGGAGGAGACCGAGTACGCAGGTGGCGCAGAGGAGCAGCGCCGCGCGCCGTCGTCTCACTCGTCCACTCACCACGCGGCGTCGACGGCCTCGTCGACCGATACCGGTGCCGCCTCGGATCCGCCCTCGTCCTTTCTCCACGCCAGGGCGAGCGAGCCGCCGAGCAGAGCGAGAAACATGCCGATCAGGAAGCCGCCGAGGTTGGCGAGCGGGTAGGACAGCAGTCCGAGGACGAGGGCGGCCGCACCGCTCGTGGTGGCGTTGGCGGGGCGTACCCATAGGTGTGCGGCGCAGGCCAGCAGGGCGGCGGCCAGGAGGACCGCGCCGGCGCCGCTGATCCCCTGAAGGCCCAGCAGGCTGGGGCGGGCGAGCGGGAAGGACCCCAGTTCGGCGGCGGCCAGGGCGAGCACGAGGCAGGCGGCCACGGGGCGCGGGCGACGAGGCGGGGTGGAAGCCGCGCTCACGTGCATGGCTGCTCCCCCCGGCGGACGGACATGTCGGCGCCCGCGAGGGAGAACATCCCCGCCGTCAGCGACCAGGCCTTCAGGCGCATGTTCTCGATGGACAGCTTGCGGGCCTGTTGCCCGTACGTGCCCGCCGGGCCGGTGACCCCCGAGCCGTTCAGCGTGGCGGCATCTCGGCCCATCTCGACTGATTTGTACGTCATGTCCCCGGTCAGGCGGGTCAGGTCGAGCGCCAGGTGCTCGGCGCGCACCGGCTCGGGCGCGCCGGAGCGGATGACCAGAGTGGCGGTGCCGAACGGGGAGCGTGTCACCGCCGACTGACACAGGCCGCTGATCCGCGCGCTGCGGATGCCGACGACCGCCACCGGGTGGCGGGTGCCTTCTCCGTCGGCGCGGAAGGAGGCGAACTGGGTGGCACCGGTAGCCTCCAGCCGCTCGGCCGTAACGGTGAACGGGCTGCCCGCGACAGCGAAGGAGACCGGGATCTCGGCCGCGGTCGTCGTGACGACGGTCCCGGCTCCCAGCGTCAGCGCCGCACCGAAGACGAGGGTGAAGCGCCGCCATCTGATGCGGCCGCGACGCCGGCCCGCCCGCGCACCCCGGCGCTTCGACGGCGAACGGGATGTCGTTGCTTCCATGGAGTGTGTCCCTCGTGCCGGCGCGTGTGGTGCGAGCGTTCTGCCACCTGCGCAACGCGGTTCCGAGGGCGGGCGTCACCACGGCCTACCCGAACGGCCGTACCGACGGCGGCTGCCGCGCCTCGCGGTCGGCGCGGCCGGTCACGCGGCCCGGCGGGCCCGCTGCTCGTATCCGGCGAGGCGGACGCAGACGGTCAGGCCGTGGATGGCCTGCTCCAGTTCCGCGAGGCCCGGGTAGCTGGGGGCGATGCGGATGACGGTGTCGCGCGGGTCGTCGCCGTAGGGGTGCGTGGCACCGGCCGGGGTCAGTACGATGCCGGCCTCCGCGGCGCGGCGCACGACGTCCTTGGCGCAGCCGTCGGGGACCTGGAGGGTCACGAAGTAGCCGCCCAGGGGCGAGGTCCAGGTCGCGAGGCCGGTGCCGCCGAGTTCCGCGTCGAGGATCCGCGCGACCGCCTCGAACTTGGGCTGGAGCAGCGCGCGCTGGCGCTCCATGTGGGCCCGCACACCGTCGGCGCCGCGCAGGAACATCACGTGCCGCAGCTGGTTGATCTTGTCGGGGCCGATCGAGCGCTTCTGGTTGTTGGCGAGGAGCCACTTCACGTTGGCGGGCGAGGAGCCGAAGAAGGCGACGCCCGCGCCCGCGGCGGTGATCTTGGAGGTGGAGCCGAAGACGAACGCGCGGTCCGGGTTCCCGGCCTCGGCGCAGGCGCCGAGGAGGTCGGCGATCTCGGTGGGCTCGTCGGTGAGGTGGTGGACGGCGTAGGCGTTGTCCCAGAAGATCCGGAAGTCGGGGGCGGCGGTCTCCATGCGGGCGAGCCGGGCGACGGTCTCGTCGCTGTAGGAGACGCCGTCCGGGTTGCTGTACTTGGGCACGCACCAGATGCCCTTGACCGCGGGGTTCCCGGCGGCGAGCCGCTCGACCTCGTCCATGTCGGGCCCGTCGGCCGTCATCGGCACGGGGATCATGTCGATGCCGAACCGCTCGCAGAGCGAGAAGTGCCGGTCGTAGCCGGGCACGGGGCACAGGAACGCGATGGGCTCCTGGTCCACCCAGCGGGACTCGGCGCCGGGCAGCTTCCCGAGCAGGGCGTGCACGAGGCAGTCGTGCATCAGCTCCAGGCTGGAGTTGCCGAGCGCGAGGAGCTGCCCGGCGGGGACCTGGAGCAGCTCGGCGAAGATCTCGCGCAGCTCGGGCAGGCCCTGGAGGCCGCCGTAGTTGCGTACGTCGGTACCGTCGGCGGCGGTGTGCCGCCCGCCGGGCAGGCTCAGCAGGTCCTCGCTGAGGTCGAGCTGCTCCGGCGCGGGCTTGCCACGGGTGAGGTCGAGGGAGAGCCCGCGCGCGGCGAGGTCCTCGTAGTCCTTCCGGGCCCGCTCCAGAAGCCCGTCCAGGGCCGGGGCGTCGGGGCTCAGCTCGGTGGTCATGGTGTTGCCTCTCGCAGGTACGGCTCGGGGGGGGCGTTTCGGTGCGGTCGCTCCGTCGCGCCTGCCGAGAATACAAACCGGTGCCTCGCCGTGCCCCGGACGCCCGCTCCACGAGACCGGCGACCCGGCCCGAACAAGACCCGCGGTGGGCCTTGTCCCCGCCGGACGGCCCCGCTCATCAATGGGGGTGAAATGCCGTGTGCGGGGCCTTGACCGGCCTCCGCGCCCCTCCTATGGTCGCCACGCCACCCACGACGTAGGACGTGGGATCTCTCAAGGGAGACAAGGGAGACACCGTGAGCGACCTGATCCCTCGAACCGCCGCGCGGCACGACCCCGGGCCGGACCGCCGGTCCGTCCTCGGATACGCCGCCGCGCTCGGCGCGGCCACCGCCGTCACCACCACGCTCTCCGCCTGTTCCTCGGGGCCCGAGTCCACCAACGAGTCCGGAGAAGGCGGCACGGGCGGCGACTCCACGCTCACGGCCGTCATCGGCTACGGCAACGACGGCAGCTGGGACCCCACCCAGACCGCCTCCGCCTTCGCCATGGCGGGCAACGAACACATCTACGAAGGTCTGCTCGGCACCGACCCGATCACCCGTGAGCCCTATGCCGCGCTCGCCACCGAGATCCCGGCCGACCTCAAGGCGACCACGTGGGCGTTCGCCCTGCGGCCGGGCGCCCGGTGGCACGACGGCAAGCCCGTCACCGCCGACGACGTGGTGTTCGTCTTCGACCGGATCCTGGACCCGAGGACGCAGACCCTGGCCAAGGGGTTCTTCGCGAGCTGGCTGAAGGAGGTCAGGAAGGTCGACGCGACGAACGTGGAGCTGATCCTGAAGTTCCCCTTCCCCGACGGCGCCGCCCGCCTCTCCCTCGCGAAGATCATGCCGAAGCACGTCTTCTCCAAGCCCGGGGCCTGGGAGGACGCGACGAGGGGCAAGGCGGTGGGCTCCGGGCCGTACCGGCAGACCGCGCACCACCCGAAGTCGAACACCACCTTCGAGGCCTTCGAGGACTACAACGGCCCGCGCAAGGCCGCCTTCAAGAAGATGAACTGGCTGACGATCGTGGACGCCGCGCCGCGCGTCGCGAAGATCTCCGGGGCCGGCGCGGACGCGGAGATCGCCGACAACATCCCGTACGCCAACATCGGGCAGCTCAAGAAGAGCGGCATGAGCGTCGAGGGCGGCGCCGGGATGAACAACCTCTTCCTGCTCTTCAACACCGCGCACAAGCCGTTCGACGACGTACGCGTACGCCAGGCGCTGCACTACGCCATCGACCGCGACAAGATGATCGAGGCCGCGCTGAGGGGCCACGGCAAGGCGGCGACCTCGTTCCTCAACGAGGCCAACCCCTCCTACCGGCCCGCGAGAACCGTCTACGCGTACGACGTGCTGAAGGCGCGCAAACTCCTCAAGCAGGCCGGGGTCGGCGAGCTGAAGGTCAACCTCATGGCCGTGAACGTGAGTTGGATCGTCGACTGCCTGCCCACCATCCAGGACGGCTGGGAGAAGATCGGCGTCGAGGTCACCCTCGACCCGCAGGAGACCACCGCCGTCTTCACCAAGCTCGACCAGAAGAAGGACTTCCAGGTGGTCGCGGCCGCCTCGAACCCCAACCAGTTCGGGCTCGACGCCGACCTGATCATGCACTACAACTACGGCCCCGAGAACCTGTGGATGGGCTACGCCCGCTGGGCCCAGAACCCCACCGCCAAGAAGCTCTTCAAGGACATGGCGCAGGCCACCCGCGAACCCGAGGCGGGCCGCAAGAAGGCCATGATCCAGGAGTACATCGACGTGATCGCCGAGCAGGCGGTGCTCTATCCCGTCGTACACAACGAACTCATGACGGCCTGGGACCCCAAGAAGATCACCGGCGTCCGGGCCCAGCCGTACCCGGGGATCAACCTCCTCCAGGCCAAGTGGGCCTGAAGCAGCACCGGTTCGGGAGGCGCACGCCGTGACCGCAGTCCTCAGAATCCTCGCCCGCCGTATCGCCCTGCTCGTCCCGCTGCTGCTCGGCATCGTGCTCTTCGTCTTCCTCGTGATGCGGTTCTCGGACGTCGACCCGGCCTCCGCGTTCTTCCAGGGCGCCAACCCGACCCCCGAGCAACTGCACGCTTTCCGCGAGGAGAACGGGCTCCTCGATCCGCTGCCCGTGCGCTATCTCGCCTTCGTGGGGGACCTGCTCCAGGGCGACATGGGGATCAGCGTCCTCAACCGCTCCCCCGTCCTCGACCAGGTCACCACCGCCCTGCCGCTCACCATGCAGCTGACGTTCCTCGGGCTCGGCATCGCGGTCGTCCTCTCCCTCACCCTCGGCGTGACCGCCGCGATCCACCGCGACCGGCTGCCGGACCAGCTCATCCGCGTGGTCTCCCTGACCGGCGTCGCGGCGCCCGGCTTCTGGCTGGCGCTGCTGATGATCCAGTACCTCGCGGTGGACCTCGGCTGGTTCCCGACCGGCGGTTACATCAACCCCGCCGACTCCCTCACCGGCTGGCTCAGGACCATGACCCTGCCCGCCCTCGCGCTCTCCCTGCCGGTGGCGGCCGGGCTCACCCGCGTCATCCGCACGGCCGTCGTCGAGGAGCTGGACAAGGACTACGTCCGTACGGCCATCGGCAGCGGCCTGCCCCCGGTGGTGGTCGTCGGCCGGAACGTCCTGCGCAACGCCCTCATCAACCCGCTCACCGTGCTCGGCCTGCGCGTCGGCTATCTGCTGGGCGGCGCCGTCGTCATCGAGACGATCTTCTCGCTGCCGGGGATGGGCAAGCTGATGATCGACGCCGTGAAGAACGGCGACCCGGCCGTCGTCCAGGGCGTCGTCATCACCACGGCCGTCGGCTTCGTCGTCGTCAACCTCGTCATCGACATCCTGCACCTCCTGGTCAACCCGCGCCTGAGGGGGACGAGTTGATGCTCATGTCGCACAAGAGGCTCGCGGACCGGCTCTCGGTCCCCGGCATCCGCCTGCGCTCCCTGCGCAAGCTGCCCGTCCTGTCCCGGGTCGCGGTCGGCGTCATCGGCGTCGTCGTCCTGGTCGCGCTCCTCGCCCCGCTCATCGCCCCGCACGACCCACTGGACCAGCAGCCCCAGGCCGACGGCACCGGACACCCCTCCGCCCGCCACTGGATGGGCCAGGACAGCCTCGGCCGCGACATCCTCAGCCGGCTGATGTACGGGGCACGCTGGTCGCTGGCCATCGGGCTCGGCGCGACGCTGCTCGCCCTGATCGCCGGCGCGCTGATCGGCGCGGTCGCCGCGACCTCCCGCAAGGCGGTCGACGAGACGCTGATGCGCTGCCTGGACGTCGTCATGGCGTTCCCCGGCATCGCGCTCGCCGCCGTGCTCGTCGCGGTCTTCGGCGGCGGCATCACCGTACTGATCTGCGCGATCGCCTTCCTGTTCACCCCGCCGATCGCCCGGGTCGTCCGGGCCAACGTCCTCGACCAGTACGGCGAGGACTACGTCACCGCCGAACGCGTCGTCGGCGCCCGCACCCCGCACATCCTGATCCGGCACGTCGCCGTGAACTGCGCGGCGCCCATCCTGGTCTTCTGCACCGTGCAGGTCGCCGAGGCCATCGTCTTCGAGGCGTCGCTCTCCTTCATCGGCGCGGGCGTCCGGCCGCCCGACCCGTCGTGGGGCAGCGTCATCGCCGACGGCAAGAACATGGTGCTGATCGGCGGCTGGTGGGCGACCGTCTTCCCCGGCCTCCTCATGCTGCTCACGGTGCTCGCCCTGAACATCCTCTCCGAGGGCGTCTCGGACGCGTGGGCGGCACCCTCCACCCGCGACGTGCCGGGCACGGCCCACGAGGAGGACCCCCTCGAAGCCCCCGAACCGGGCACGGGCGAGGTCCTCGAACTCCCCGGCCTCGCCGAGGCCTCGGACCGGTTGCGGGCGCGGGCCCGGCCCCTGCCGTCCGGGGCGCCGGTCCTCGACGTACGCGACCTGCGCATCGCCTTCCCCGGGCGGCACGACGGCGTGGACATCGTGGACGGCATCTCCTTCGACGTGCGCCCCGGTGAGGTCCTCGGCCTGGTCGGCGAGTCGGGCTGCGGCAAGTCGCTGACGGCCCTGACCGTGATGGGCCTGGAACCCAGGGGCGCCCGCGTCCGGGGCGGCGTCACCTTCGACGGCCAGGAGCTGACCGGCCTGCCGGCGCGGGCCCGGCGCCGCCTGCTCGGCCACCACATGGCGATGATCTACCAGGACGCCCTGTCCTCGCTGAATCCCGCGATGACGGTCCGTTCCCAGCTCAAGCAGGTCGTACGGAGAGGTGGCCGCCGCACGCCCGCCGCCCTCCTGGAACTGGTCGGCCTGGACCCGGAACGGACGCTGCGCAGCTACCCGCACGAGCTGTCCGGCGGCCAGCGCCAGCGCGTACTGATCGCCATGGCCCTCTCCCGCGAGCCGAAACTGATCATCGCCGACGAGCCGACGACGGCACTCGACGTCACCGTGCAGGCGCAGATCATCGAGCTGCTGCTGAGGCTCCGCGAGGAGCTGGGCTTCGCACTGATCCTCGTCTCGCACGACCTGGCCCTCGTCGCCGATGTCACCGATCGGGTGGTGGTGATGTACGGCGGTCAGATCGTGGAGACGGGCGTGACCGCCGACCTGGTGGGCGCCCCCTCGCACCACTACACGCGGGGCCTGCTCGGCTCGGTGCTCTCCCTGGAGTCGGCGGCGCAACGGCTCACGCAGATCAAGGGCGTGGTCCCCTCCCCCGCCGACTTCCCCCCGGGCTGCCGCTTCACGGACCGCTGCCCGTTGGCATCGCAGGTGTGCCAGCAGGAGGCTCCGGCGCTGGTGGGCCCGGCGACCCACGAGACGGCATGCCACCATCCGGCGCCCCGCAGTGGAGCGCCCCGAACTGGAGCGCCCCGAAGGGGCGCGGGGAACTGCGCGCCCAGCCCCCACGAGCCCGCACCCGGGGAGCACACGTGACCACCCCCCTGCTCTGCTTGAACGACGTGCACGTCACACACCGGGCCCGCTCCGGAGGGCTGTTCTCCCGGGGCCAGGTCCACGCCCTCACAGGGGCAGACCTGAAAATCGCCCCCGGCGAGACCCTCGGCGTGGTCGGCGAATCAGGCTGCGGCAAGTCCACCCTGGCAAAGGTCCTACTCGGCGTACAGCACCCCACAAGCGGAACGGTGACTTTCAGAGGCAGGGACCTCTGGACGATGCCCCCCGCCAAGAGGCGGACGGAGATCGGCACCCGTACCGGCATGATCTTCCAGGACCCGTCGACCGCCCTGAACCGCAGACTGTCGATCAGGCAGATCCTCCGCGACCCCCTGGACATACACAAACGCGGTACTCCGACCGAACGCGACGCCCGCGTGCGCGAGTTGATGGATCTGGTCGGCCTGCCCAAGGCCCTCGCCGACGGCCTCCCGGGCCAACTGTCCGGCGGACAACGCCAACGCGTCGCGATCGCCCGCGCGCTGGCCCTCGAACCGGAGCTGGTCGTCGCCGACGAACCGACCAGCGCGCTCGACGTGTCCGTGCGCGCCCAGATCCTCAACCTCCTCCTGGATTTGAAGGAACGCCTCGGGCTCGCCCTGGTGTTCGTCTCGCACGACATCCAGACCGTGCGCAGGATGAGCGACCGTGTCATCACCATGTACCTGGGGCGGATCGTGGAGGAGGCCCCCGCCGCCGAGATCCTGGACCGCGCCCGGCACCCGTACACGCGCGCCCTGTTCTCGGCCACGCCGGGCCTGCTCGACCCCATCGACCCGATCCCGCTGGCCGGGCCGGTGCCGTCGGCGACCCGGCCGCCGAGCGGCTGCCCGTTCCGTACGCGCTGCTGGAAGGCGGACGGCGTGTGCGCCGAGGTGATGCCGGACCCGGAGCGGGCGGGCGTCGGGCACCTGTTCCGTTGCCATCACCCGGTGGACGAAGGACAGTCGACCCACGAACTCGCCACGCAGGCCGCCGCCACGGCTCACGGCCCCGCCGACACGGCCAAGGATCCAAGGGAGCGCCCATGACCCTGCCCACCCCGCTGACCGGTGTCGTCCCGCCCGTCTGCACCCCGCTGACACCGGACCGCGAGGTGGACACCGCCTCCCTCGTCCGGCTCGTCGACCACTTGATCGAAGGCGGCGTCGACGGTCTCTTCGTCCTCGGCTCCACCTCGGAGGTCGCGTACCTGACGGACCGGCAGCGGGCCCTCGTCGTCGACACGGTCGTACGCCATGTGGGCGGCCGCCTCCCCGTCCTCGCGGGCGCGATCGACATGACCACGCCCCGCGTCCTCGATCACGTGCGGGCGCTCACCGAGGCGGGCGCGGACGCGGCCGTCGTCACCGCGCCCTTCTACACGCGTACCCACCCGGCCGAGATCGCCCGCCACTTCCGGCTGGTCGCGAGCGCCTCCGCGGTGCCGGTCCTCGCGTACGACCTGCCGGTCTCGGTGCACACGAAGCTGAGCGCGGAACTGGTCCTCGAACTGGCCGCGGACGGCGTGCTCGCGGGCCTGAAGGACTCCAGCGGTGCCGAGGGCGCCTTTCGCAGCGTGCTTCTCGGCAGGCGGGCCGTGCCGGTCCCCTTCAGTGTGCTGACCGGTTCGGAGGTGACGGTCGACGCGGCGCTCGCGATGGGCGCGGACGGTGTCGTGCCGGGGCTCGGCAATGTCGACCCCGCCGGGTACGTACGTCTCTACGCCGCCTGCCGCGAGGGCGACTGGGAGCGGGCGCGGGCCGAACAGGAGCGGTTGTGCGGCCTGTTCGGGATGGTGACGGCGGGCGACCCGGGCCGGATGGGCGGCAGCTCGTCGGCGCTGGGCGCCTTCAAGGCGGCGCTGCACCTGCGCGGCGTGATCGCCTGCCCGGCGACGGCGGAACCGCAGATCCCGCTGTCACCGAGGGAGACGGAAAAGGTGGGCAAGCACTTGGCAGCGGCGGGGCTGCTCTGACCCCGGCTCCGGGGTCCGCGTCTCGTCGTAGCGGAGGCGCCCTCACGCCCCCGGTGAGACCAGCCCCGACTCATAGGCCACGATGACCAGTTGCGCCCGGTCGCGGGCGGCCAGCTTGCCCATGATGCGGCTCACATGCGTCTTCGCGGTGAGCGGACTCAGGCCCAGCGTCTCGGCGATCTCCGTGTTGTTCAGGCCCCGCGCCACCAGCGCGAGGACCTGCCGTTCGCGGTCCGAGAGGCCGTCGGGGCCGCCGGTCGCCCTCAGTCCGGGGGTGTCCGGCGACCGCAGCACCCGGGCGATCAGCCGCGAGGTGGGCCCTGGCGAGAGCAGGGACTCCCCGGCGGCGACCGTGCGGATGGCCTCCAGGAGTTCGGCGGGCCTGGTGTCCTTGACCAGGAACCCGGACGCGCCCGCCCGCAATGCGTCGACCACGTGCTCGTCCGTGTCGTACGTCGTCAGCATCAGCACTTTCACGCCCGCCAGGTCCTCGTCCGCCGCGAGCAGCCGCGTCGCCTCGATCCCGTCGAGGTCGGGCATGCGGATGTCCATGACGACGAGGTCGGCCCGTGCGGAGCGGGCCAGGTCGACCGCCGAGCGCCCCGTGCCCGCCTGCCCCACGACCTCCATGTCGGGCGCCGAGTCGACGAGCATCGCGAACGCCGCGCGCACCAGCGTCTGGTCGTCGGCGAGCAACACGCGGATGGTCATGTCAGGCCTCCCAGGGACGCGGGCGCGAGGGGCAGCACCGCGGACACCAGGAAACCGCCCCCGGGCCGCGGCCCCGCCTCCAGGGTCCCGCCTACGGTACGGGCCCGCTCCCGCATCCCGACGAGCCCGTAACCGGGGGTGCCCGCGGGCTCCTCGGCGCCGACGCCGTCGTCGGCGACCGTCACGCTCAGCGCCGCGTCCGCCGCGCGTATGTCCACCCGGACGGTGAGGTCGGGGCCCGCGTGCCGCACGGCGTTGGTCAGCGCCTCCTGCACGATGCGGTAGGCGGCGGCGCCCACGGCGGGCGGCGCCTGGCACTCGGCCACGGTCAGCTCGACGCGGGCCCCCGCGGTGCGGGCCGCGTCGGCGAGGTCGGGCAGGGAGCCGAGGCCGGGCAGCGGGCCCCTGGCCTCGTCTTCGTCTCCTTCGTCGGTGCCGGACCGCAACACCTCCAGGGTGGCGCGGAGTTCACCGCGGGCGGTGCGGCAGGTCTCGGCGACGTCGTCCAGCGCCTTGGCGACGGCCGCGCGGTCCAGGCGGTCCGGGTCGGCGGCCAGGACGTGCGCGGCGACGGACGTCTGGACGCCGACGAGGGTGATGCTGTGCGCCAGCAGGTCGTGCAGGTCGCGGGCGACCCGCAGCCGTTCCTCGGCGACCCGGCGGCGTGCCTCCTCCTCCCGCGTGCGCTCGGCCCGCTCGGCGCGTTCGACGACGGAGGCGACGTACTGGCGGTGGATGCGGACGTAAACGCCGAGCAGCAGGAAGGAGACGATCCAGCCGGTGATGCGCAGGGACTCGGCGCCCTCGGCCATGCCCTCGGAGAACTTGACGCTCAGCATGATGCCGATGACCCCGGCCCCGATGAGGACGGCGTTGCGGGGCCGGGTGCGGGAGGCCACGGTGAACAGGCCGGCCATCGAGACGGCCATGGGAGCGGTGTGGTTGGCGTCGAGCGAGTGGTAGGTCAGCAGGATCGCCATCAGGACGAACATGACGCGTATCGGGGCGCGCCGGCGCCACACGATGGTGATGTGCGCGGCGAGCAGCAGCGCCCAGCCGAGCGGGCCGGGCGGGTCGCCGTTGTCCCGCACGACCCGCACGACGACGACGGCGCTCGCGGCCATGGCCAGCGCGAACAGGACGTCGGTGCGCAGCCGTTCGCCGGGGGCGGCGGGGCCGAGGACGCGCTCGATGAGGTTGCGGCGAGCGGGGTCCTGCGCGCTGTCCTGGCCAGGGTCGGGTGAGTCCACCGGCCCATCTTCGGGTACGCGGGCGCCCCTCCGGGAGAGGAGGGGCGCCCTCAGCAGGGGCCGGATCAAGGCGAGGGGACCCGAACGCGGTCGGCCCCGGGTGCGGCGGGGGCCGCGGGGCGGGGCCGGGACAGCGGGCCGGGCCACCACACCTTGCGGCCGAGCGCCACGCTCGCGCTCGTCACCAGGTACGTACGCACCAGGAAGGTGTCGAGGAGTACGCCGACCGCGATGACGAAGCCCAGTTCGACGAGTTGGACGAGCGGCATGTTGGTGAGCACGGCGAACGTCGCGGCGAGGACGAGGCCCGCGGAGGCGATGACGCCGCCGGTGGTGCGCAGGGCGGTGAGCGCGGCCGCGCCCGGCTCGGCGCCCTTCAGGCTCTCCTCCCTCATCCGGTGCATCAGGAAGATGCCGTAGTCGACGCCGAGGGCGACGAGGAAGACGAAGGACAGCAGGCCGAGCCCCGGGTCGGTGCCCTCGAACCCGAAAATCGGTTCGAAGACAAGGCCCGCGATGCCCAGCGAGGCGCCCCATACGGCGACGACCGCGGCGAGCAGCAGCAGGGGGGCGACGAGGCTGCGCAGCAGGGCTACGAGGATCAGCAGCACGGCCGCGAGGACGAGCGGCACGACGAGGGCGCGGTCGCGGGAGTTGGTGTCCTTCAGGTCGAGTTGCTGGGCGCTGGATCCACCGACGTACGACCCGTCGAGTCCGTCCCGCAGCGCCTTGATGGTGGCGGTCTCCCCCGGGGTCTCGGGCGCGGCGGAGGCGATCACGGAGATCTCGGTCCAGCCCTTGGCGGTACGTCCCTTCTGCGCGCTGTCGACGCCCTTGGTGCCGCGGATCTCGGCGAGGGCGCCGGGGGCGTCCCGCGCCGGGGTCATGACGGTGATGGGCTGGCTGCCGCGTTCGGGGTAGGCGGCGGCGAGGGTCTCCATGGCCGCCACCGAGTCGGGGGTCTTGGTGAAGGAGTCCTCCTGCTTGAGGGAGCCCGGCAGGTTGAAGGCGCCGAGGGCGAGCGCGCCGAGCAGGACGGCTCCCGAGGCGAGGACCGCGTAGGGCCTGCGTCCGGCCGAGCTGCCCATGGCGGCGAAGAGCGAGCGCCGCTGCTTGGGCGCGCTGCCGAAGGCGGGGATCAGCGGCCAGAACACGCGTCGGCCGAGGAGCACCAGGACGGCCGGCAGCAGTGTCAGCATGGCCACGAGCGCGCTCAGCACGCCGACGGTGCCGAGCGGGCCCATGCCCCGGCTGCTGTTGAGGTCGGCGGCGAGCAGGCAGAGCAGCCCGGCGGCGACGGTCCCGGAGGAGGCGAGCACGGCGGGTCCGCAGCCGCGCAGGGCTGCGACCATGGCGTCGTAGGGCTGTTCGATCCTGCGGAGTTCCTCGCGGTAGCGGGCGACGAGGAGCAGGGCGTAGTCGGTGCCCGCGCCGAAGACGAGGATGGTCATGATGCCGCTGCTCTGCCCGCTGACGGAGGTCCCGAAGGCCTGGTTGAGTCCGTAGGCGGCGGCCATCGCGAAGTAGTCCGCGACGCCGGCGACGGCGAGCGGTACGAGCCACAGGAACGGGCTGCGGTAGATGAGGACGAGCAGCAGCGCGACGACGCCCGCGGTGGTGTAGAGCAGGGGGCCGCCGAGCGCGTTGTAGACCTCGCTCGCGTCGGTGTCGAAGGCACCGCCGCCGCCGACGTCGACGCTCAGCCCGCCGTCGTCCCTGGCGATGTCCCGTACGTCGTTGACGAGGGCGTCCCGCTTCTCCTCGTCCTGTCCCGGCTCGGTGGAGGCGACGGGGTACATCAGTGTGGTGCCGTCCTTGGAGGGCACGCCCCTGGGCTCGGCGACGAGCTTGTGGGCCCCCGCTATCTCGGCGACCTGCTTCGCCGCGGTTTCGCGGTCGGCGGGGGTCAGCCCACTGTCCCGGTGATAGACGAGGACCAGTTCGGTGGCCTCGCCGCCCGGCAACTGGTCCTGGATCCTGGCGACTTCGGTCGAGTCCGCGCTCGCCGGGAGATAGTCGACGGGCCGGTCCTTCTGGACGTCGGAGAGCTTGGCGGCGAAGGGCGAGGCGAGCGCGAGGACGACGATCCACAGCCCCAGGAACACCCAGGGGACGGCTCGTCGCCGCCGATGCGACGTGGTGATGGACGGTGCGGCCCCCATGACGGGCCTCCTTCGGCAAGGGGTGACGTGTCGGGGTCAACCCTTCCGGGGAGCGGCCCCCGTGCCGTCGGGCGCGGGGCCGAGGTGGCGGCTACGCCACGGGGAGGCCGGGGGCGGCGACTACTCCCGGCGGAGTACGCGCGGACTGTGGCGCCCGGGTGTCAGGACGGTGTGCGCGGCGTCAGGACGGTGTGCGCGCCGCCACCAGCAGGCGCGTCACGTCCTCCGCGCAGATCGTCAGCGCGCAGCCCGCGGTGGCGAGGACATCGCGCTCAGCGGGGGTGTAGGGGCCGTCGGCCAGGGCGATCCGCGCGCCCTGGAGGAGCAGCGCCTCACGTCCCGCGGGGGCGAGGTGCGGGGCCAGGGGGCCGAGCGCCTCGTGGAGTTCTATGGCGAGGCCGGGTCCGCAGTCGGGCTCGGTGGCGCGGCCGGTGTCGGCGGCGAGCGCGTCGACGAGGGCGACGAGCTGCTCGCCGGTGCAGTCGTCGTGGCCCGCGGCACGCAGGGTGCCGACGGCCGTGTCGAGGGTGGAGCGCGAGGTGGTGCCGCCCGTGGAGAGGACGGCGACGACGACGGTGTGGACGGCGTCGCGGAGCATCGCGGAGAGCCGCGTGGTGGTGGGGTGGTCCAGGACGTCGGGATCGAAGAGGTCCTGGCAGGCGGCGCACTGGACGACGGGGCCCGCGGCGCCGCGCGGCACCAGGGGCAGGCCGAGCAGGACGAAGCGGCGTCGGCCGGTGAGCCGCTGGTAGTTGCGGTCGCCGCCGCAGGCGGGGCAGAAGAACTCGCCGTCGCCGACGGCGTCCCAGGCGGTGTTCATGCCGATCACCCGCCTGCACAGGGCCCGCCCGCGGGATACCGGTTTGGCCGAGATGCGGGCTTGTCGGCCTTCTCGTCCATGATCTGGCAGCACCACGCACCTCCGTAACTCCCCGGCTGCATTGCCGTGTTGGCGTGATGTTAGCCACATCGATGATGTGGCGTCAGCACCCTCGTACAGGAGAGCGAGCCGGAGGTGGCCGGGAGACGACGCGGCCCCGCCCGCCGAACAGGCGGACGGGGCCGGTGGAGCGCCGGGGTGCGGACTAGCGTGCCGCGCGGTTGACGGCGGAGACGACGGCCTTCAGGGAGGCGCGTGTGGTGTTGGCGTCGATGCCGATGCCCCACAGCACCTTGTCGCCGATCGCGCACTCGATGTACGAGGCGGCCTGCGCGGACGCGCCCTCGCTCATCGTGTGCTCCTGGTAGTCCAGCAGGCGTACGTCGATGCCGATGCCCTGGAGCGCGTCGAAGAACGCGGAGATCGGGCCGTTGCCGGACCCGGTCAGCACGGTGTCCGCGCCGTCCAGCGTGGCCTCGACGGTGAGGGTGTCGACGCCGTCCGTGTCGGTCGTCGTCTGACCGTTCTTGACCTGAATCCGACCCCAGGGATTCTCGGGGTTGGGCAGGTACTCGTCCTGGAAGACGCTCCAGATCGCGCCCGGGGTGACCTCGCCGCCCTCGGTGTCGGTCTTCACCTGGATGATCCTGGAGAACTCGATCTGCATGCGGCGCGGCAGGTCCAGCTTGTGGTCGTTCTTCAGGACGTACGCGACGCCGCCCTTGCCGGACTGCGAGTTGACGCGGATGACGGCCTCGTAGGAGCGGCCGACGTCCTTGGGGTCGATGGGCAGGTAGGGCACGGCCCACTCGATGTCGTCGACGGTCTTGCCCTGGCTCGCCGCGCGCTTCTCCAGCGCGTCGAAGCCCTTCTTGATGGCGTCCTGGTGGGAGCCGGAGAAGGCGGTGTAGACGAGGTCGCCCGCGTAGGGGTGGCGGGGGTGGACCTCCATCTGCGTGCAGTACTCGTACACGCGCCGCACCTCGTCGATGTCCGAGAAGTCGATCTGCGGGTCGACGCCCTGGCTGAAGAGGTTCATGCCCAGGGTGACCAGGTCGACGTTGCCGGTGCGCTCGCCCTGCCCGAACAGGCAGCCCTCGACGCGGTCGCCGCCCGCCATGACGGCCAGCTCGGCGGCGGCGACGGCGGTGCCGCGGTCGTTGTGCGGGTGGATGGACAGGCAGACGAACTCGCGCCGGGAGAGGTTGCGGGACATCCACTCGAAGCGGTCCGCGTGGGTGGAGGGCGTGGACCGCTCGACCGTGGCGGGCAGGTTCAGGATGATCTCGCGCTCGGCGTCGGGCTGCCAGACGTCCATGACGCCCTCGCAGACCTCCAGGGCGAAGTCCAGCTCGGTGTCGGTGAAGATCTCGGGGCTGTACTGGTATCCGAACATCGTACGGTCGTCCAGCAGCTTGTCCGCGTACTCCATGACCAGCCGCGTGCCGTCGACGGCGATCTGCTTGACGGCGTCGCGCGAGCCGCGGAAGACGACGTCGCGCCAGACGGGCGCGGTCGCGTTGTACAGGTGGACGGTGGCGCGGCGGGCGCCCTTCAGGGACTCCACCGTGCGTTCGATCAGCTCTTCACGCGCCTGCGTCAGGACGGAGATCGTCACGTCCTCGGGGATCGCGTCCTCGTCCTCGACGATCGAGCGTACGAAATCGAAGTCGGTCTGGCCCGAGGAGGGGAAGCCGACCTCGATCTCCTTGTAGCCCATGCGTACCAGCAGGTCGAACATGGCGCGCTTGCGGGCCGGGGACATCGGGTCGATCAGCGCTTGGTTGCCGTCGCGCAGGTCCGTGGAGAGCCAGCGGGGTGCGACCGTGATGCGGTTGTCCGGCCAGGTGCGGTCGGGGATGGCGACCTGCTCGTACCGGCCGTACTTGTGGATCGGCAGGGAGGTGGGGCGCTGGAAGTTCGGCATCTGCGGGGCTCCTCGGAAGTGTCCTGAAGGACGGCCGACGGTCTTAGCGCAACGCCGAACTCCGCGGGGAGGGGGTCGGCCTCGACTACAGGCCCTCGCCGCGGCAGCTAAGGAGAAGCAGCCCGAATCGCATGATGTGCCGCAGCCTAGCCGAGCCGCGCTCTGTGCGCGGGCCCGTATCAGTATGCGGGACCGCGCCGGATTAAACGCCTGGTGGTGATCTATCCCTCTATTTCAGCAATCATGGTGGCAGGTAGTGACAGCGGCATGACCCAGTGCCACATTGCCGCCATGACCGCCAAACCGTCGGGCTTCGAGCCCGTCTTCTGCACCATCGTGCCGCCCCACGTCCTGGACCAGCTCGCCCGCAGCCAGGATCCCGCACTCGCCGTCCCCGCCCGCCGCACCCTGGAGCGGGACGCCGCCGAGCGCACCCGCCGCCGGCTGACGACCGTCATCGGCGCGCCCGGCGTCGCCGCGCCGAAGGACGCCGCGGCGGACAAGCCGCACCGCACCATCCACGACGCCAAGCACCGCACGGAGCTGCCCGGCCGCAAGGTGCGCGCCGAGGGCGAGAAGCCCGGCAAGGACGCCACCGTCAACCGCGCCTACGCGGGGCTGGGCGCGACGTTCGAACTGTTCCAGAAGTCGTACGAGCGCAACTCCATCGACGGCAACGGCCTGCCGCTGGTCGCGACCGTGCACTACGGCGAGGACTACGGAAACGCCTTCTGGAACGGCGAGCAGATGGTCTTCGGCGACGGCGACAAGGAGATCTTCCTGGACTTCACGATCCCCGTGGACGTCATCGGCCACGAACTGACCCACGGCGTCGTGCAGTACACAGCGAACCTCACGTACTTCGGCCAGCCCGGCGCCCTGAACGAGTCGATGGCGGACGTCTTCGGCTCGATGATCAAGCAGTACACGCTCGGCCAGACCGCGCACGAGGCCGACTGGCTGATCGGCGCGGGCCTGCTCGCCCCGCGCGTCACCGGCAAGGCGCTGCGCTCCATGAAGGAGCCCGGCACGGCGTACGACGACGACGTGCTCGGCAAGGACCCGCAGCCCGCCGACATGGACCACTACGTCCGCACGGGCCGCGACAACGGCGGTGTGCACATCAACTCCGGCATCCCCAACCGCGCCTTCTACCTGGTGGCCGACGCGCTCGGCGGCCACTCGTGGGAGCGGGCGGGACACATCTGGTACGCGGTGCTGACCGGCGGCGAGCTGGCGCAGGACGCGTCGTTCGAGGACTTCGCGAAGCTGACGGTGGCCACGGCCCGCCAGAAGTACGGCGACGGCGAGGAGCTGAAGGCCGTCGTCGACGCGTGGGCCACCGTCAAGGTGCCGGTGCCCAAGGCCGCCGCCAACGGCTGACGGCGCGCTACCGGGAGCCCGCGCGGTGGAGTAGACAGGACCCATGCGTATCCAGGTGAAGCGCACAGGAGGTTTCGCGGGCATCGACCGGCACGCCGAGGTGGACACCTCGACGCTGGCCGATGCCCCCGAATGGCACGCGCTGGCCGAACAGGCCTTGGCCGACGGCCGCGGCACGCCACCCCTGGGGGTGCCGGACGGCTTCAACTACCAGCTGACGGTGGACGGACGCACGGTGTACTGCGCGGACCCGCGGCTGACCGAGCCGCAGCGGAAGCTGATCTCGCGGGTCCTGAAGGAGGGCACGTAGCGACCCCGCGGGGCACGGAGCGGGGCACACAGCGGACCCGGCGGGAAACCTGAGCTTTGTTCATCTTCTCGCCGCACGCCCATTGACTTCCGTACCCGGCGGTACGGAGGATCCCGCCCATGGCAGCGACCGCGGCGAGCCCGATACCCCCCTTCCCCCGCGACTTCCTGTGGGGCGTGGCCACCTCGGCCCACCAGATCGAGGGCGCCGCCGCCGAGCGCGGCGCCTGCGTCTGGGACGCCTTCACAGCCGTGCCGGGGAACGTGAAGGACGGCACGACCGCCGCCGTGGCATGCGACCACTACCACCGCTACCGCGAGGACGTGGCGCTCGTCCGCGGCCTCGGCGTGGACGCCTACCGCTTCTCCGTCTCCTGGCCGCGCGTCCTGCCCACGGGCGCGGGCCGGGTGAACGCGGTGGGCCTGGACTTCTACGACCGCCTCGTCGACGAGCTGTGCGCGGCGGGCGTACGCCCCGTCCCCACCCTCTTCCACTGGGACACCCCGCTGGCCGTGCAGGAGGCGGGCGGCTGGCTGAGCCGTGACACCGCCGAGCGCTTCGCCGCGTACGCGGCCGTGGTCGCGGCCCGCATCGGCGACCGCGTCACGAAGTGGATCACCCTCAACGAACCCGCGGAACACACCCTGCTCGGCCACGCCCTGGGCGAGCACGCACCCGGCCGGCGGCTCCTGTTCGACGCGCTGCCGGCCGCCCACCACCAGCTGCTCGCGCACGGCCTCGCGGTACGGGCGCTGCGCGCGGCGGGCGCGCGGGACATCGGGATCGCCAACTCGCACGGCCCGACCTGGCCCGCGTCGGCCACCGACGAGGACACCGAGGCGGCCGGCCTCTACGACGTACTCCTCAACCGCCTCTTCGCCGACCCCCTGCTCCTGGGCCGATACCCGGACGGCTTCGGGGAGTTGATGCCGTCGGACGACCTCACGGCGGACCTCGGCGTCATCTCGGAGCCCCTGGACTGGTACGGGATCAACTTCTACCAGCCGACGAAGGTGGGCGCCCCGCTCCCGCACACCACCGAGTACTCCGGCCTCACGCTCCCGCCCGAACTCCCCTTCGCGCCACGGCCGATCGAGGGCTACCCCGTCACGGACTTCGGCTGGCCCGTCGTCCCCGACGCCCTCCCGGAACTCCTCACCGCCTTCCGCGACCGCTACGGCGACCGCCTCCCGCCGCTCGTCATCACCGAGAACGGCTGCTCGTACGAGGGTCTCGACGACCAGGAGCGGATCGCCTACCTGGACGGCCATCTACGGGCCCTGCACCGGGCGCTTCAGGCGGGTGTGGACGTACGCGGCTACTTCGTCTGGTCGCTGATGGACAACTTCGAGTGGGCGGAGGGGTACCGACGGCGCTTCGGGCTCGTCCACATCGACTACGCCACGCTGGAGCGCACCCCGAAGGCGTCCTACCACTGGCTGCGCGAGGTGCTGCGGGCGCAGCGCGCATGACCGCGGGGCAGACGGCCGCCAGCGCCCTGCGGGAGCCCACCGAGCGGGTCGGCGGGGGCTGGACGGGTGCCCTGGCGCTGGCCAACGGCGCGATCTGGGTGGGCTGGTACGGCCCGCTCCAGATCCTGCTCGCCGTGCAGGCCGAGGAGCTGGCCCCGGCGGGCACCTCGAAGGAGACGGTGCTCGCCTGGGTCACCGGCGTCGGCGCGGTCGTCTCGCTCGCCGCGAACCCCCTGTTCGGCGCGGTGTCCGACCGCACCACCGCGCGCTGGGGCCGGCGCACCCCGTGGATCGTGGCGGGCACGGCGGGCGGCGCCGCCTCCCTCCTGCTGCTCTCGGCGGCGGGCTCCGTGGGGGCGATGGCGGCGGGCTGGTGCCTGGTGCAGCTCACCCTGAACGCCGCGTTCGCCGCGGTCACGGCGGCCGTCCCGGACCGTGTGCCGCGCGGCCAGCGCGGCTCGGTGGGCGGCTGGCTGGGGGCGGCGCAACTGCTCGGCGTGGTCGTGGGGACGGGCCTCGCGACCCTGGCGGGCGGCACCGTCGCGGGATACGCGGCGTGCGCGCTCTTCACGGTGGCGGGCGTGCTGCCCTACGTCGTACGCCACCGCGATCTGCGCCTGGCCGCCGCCGACCGGCCCCCGTGGAACGGGCGTAGCTTCCTCGCGGGCTTCTGGCTGAGCCCCCGCCGCCATCCGGACCTGGGCTGGGCCTGGCTGACCCGCTTCCTGATCAACGTCAGCAACTCCCTGGTGCTGCTGTATCTCCTCTACTTCCTCCGGGACCGCCTGCACCACGCGGACCCGGAGGCAGGCGTGCTGGTCCTGACCGCGGTGAACGGCGTGACGATGCTCGCGACCGTCGTGGCGGGCGGCGCCTGGTCGGACCGGGTGGGCCGCCGCAAGCCGTTCGTGATCTGGTCGGGCACGCTGATGGCGGCGGCGACGGGGCTGCTCGCCCTCTGGCAGACCTGGCCGGGGGCGCTCGTCGCGGCGGCGCTCCTCGGCGTCGGCTTCGGCGTCTTCACCTCGGTGGACTTCGCCCTGATGACGGACGTCCTGCCCAGGGCGGCGGACCGCGGCAAGGACCTCGGCGTCATCAACATCGCCAACTCCCTCCCCCAGGTGGCGGCGCCGGCACTGGCGGCCCCACTGGTCACCCACCTGGGCGGCTACCGGGCCCTGTACCTGACGGCGGCGGTGCTCGGCCTGGCGGGGGCGGTGCTGGTGACGCGGATCAAGGGGGTGCGCTGAGCTAGAAGCCGAGTTTCCGCAGCTGCCGAGGATCCCGCTGCCAGTCCTTGGCGACCTTCACGTGCAGGTCGAGGAAGACGGGCGTACCGAGAAGTGCCTCGATCTGCTTGCGGGACTTGATGCCGACGTCCTTGAGCCGCTTGCCCTTGGGACCGATGATGATCCCCTTCTGGCTGGGCCGCTCGATGTAGACGAACGCGTGGATGTCGAGCAGCGGCTTGTCCGCGGGCCGGTCCTCGCGCGGCAGCATCTCCTCGACCACCACCGCGATCGAGTGCGGCAGCTCGTCCCGTACGCCTTCGAGCGCGGCCTCGCGGATCAGCTCGGCCACCATGACCTGCTCGGGCTCGTCCGTGAGGTCGCCCTCGGGGTAGAGCGGCGGGCCCTCGGGAAGCAGCGGCACGATCAGATCGGCGAGCAGGCCGACCTGCTGGTCGCCCACGGCCGAGACCGGCACGATCTCGGCCCACTCGAAGCCCAGCTCCTTGCCGAGCTGGTCGATGGCGATGAGCTGCTCGGCGAGCGTCTTGCTGTCGACGAGGTCGGTCTTGGTGACGATCGCGATCTTCGGCGTCTTCTTGATGGACGCCAGTTCCTTGGCGATGAACCGGTCGCCGGGGCCGAGCTTCTCGTTCGCGGGCAGACAGAAGCCGATGACGTCGACCTCGGCCCAGGTGGTGCGTACGACGTCGTTCAGCCGCTCGCCGAGCAGCGTGCGCGGCTTGTGGAGCCCGGGGGTGTCCACCAGGATCATCTGGGCGTCGGGCCGGTGCACGATGCCGCGCACCGTGTGCCGCGTGGTCTGCGGCTGGTCCGCGGTGATCGCGACCTTCTTGCCGACCAGAGCGTTCGTGAGGGTGGACTTGCCCGCGTTGGGGCGGCCGACGAAGCAGGCGAAACCGGCGCGGTGGACGGCCTCGGACGGCTCGGCTGATGACGGGGTACGAACGCTCATGGCGCCCATTGTCCCTGATCCCGCGAGCCCCGCCGTACCGCGAGGGCGGCGGGGCCGTCGAAAACGGCCTCAGCCCGCCGCGAGCCGCTCCCGTACCTGACCGTCGGAGCCCGCCAGAAACACCGGCGTACCGGCCCCGCCGAGGTCCCGCACGGCGGCCAGATCCTCCGCGGGGAGCGCCTGCGCCCCGGAGACGACCGCGGCGGCCTCCAGCGACTCGGCCCCGGAGGCGACCGCCATCGCCACCGCGGTCCTGAGCGCGGAGAGCTGGAGGGACTCCAGAGCCACGGTCCCCGCCACGTACGTACGTCCTGTCTCGTCCCGCACGGCCGCCCCCTCGGGCACGCCGTTGCGGGCGCGGGCCGAACGGGCGAGGGTGACGATCTTGCGGTCCTCGGGACCGAGGTCGGTGCTCTGAGTCATGGCACGAGCATAAAGAGCCCCGCACCTGCCTCCGGAGTCACCCCGCACTCGCCCCCGAAGGTGACGCCACCCGCCCCCTCAGGGCCGATCGAGCCGCAGCCGCAGCGCCCGCGGCAGCCCCGCGACCACCAGGTCGTACGAGTCCTCGATGAGTTCCCTGAGCTGCGCCTCGGGGAGGTCACCGTCGGCCGTGACGGTATTCCAGTGGCGCTTGTTCATGTGGTAGCCCGGCACGATCTCCGGGTGCGCGGCCCGCAGTTGGACCGCCAGGTCCGGATCGCACTTGAGGTTGACGGTGAGGGGGCGCGCGCCCAGCGCCGAGAGCGCGAACATCTTCCCCGCCACCTTGAAGACCGAGGTCTCCGGATTGAACGGGAAGTCCTCCACCACGTCGTTGAAGGACAGGCAGAACGCCCGCAGCTCCTCGGGGCTCATCCGGCCTGCCCCTCCTCGGTCGAGCCCGCGGGCTCGACCGGCTCCACGAGCACCGTCACGATCTTGTTCCGGCGGCCCGCGGCGGACTCCGCGGTGAGCGCCAGCTCGCGGCCGTCCGGCAGCGGTACGACCGCCGAGGCGCCCGCGATCGGGACGCGGCCCAGCCGCTTGGCGAGCAGCCCGCCGACCGTCTCGACGTCCTCGTCGTCGAACTCGTCGAGGCCGAACAGTTCCCCGAGGTCGCCGATGTCGAGCCGGGCCGTCACGCGGTAGCAGCCGTCGGCCAGCTCCTCCACGGGCGGCAGCTCACGGTCGTACTCGTCGGTGATCTCCCCGACGATCTCCTCCAGGATGTCCTCGATGGTCACGATGCCGGCCGTGCCGCCGTACTCGTCGATGACCACGGCGACGTGGTTGCGCTCCTGCTGCATCTCGCGGAGCAGGTCGCCCGCGTTCTTCGTGTCGGGCACGAAGGTCGCCGGGCGCATCGCCGTCGACACCAGCTCGGACTCGGCGTCGCGGTTGATGTGCGTCTTGCGGGCCAGGTCCTTCAGATAGACCATGCCGACGACGTCGTCCTCGCTCTCGCCCGTGACCGGTATGCGCGAGAAGCCGGAGCGCAGGGCGAGGGTGAGGGCCTGGCGGATCGTCTTGAAGCGTTCGATGGCGACGAGGTCGGTGCGGGGCACCATCACCTCGCGCACCAGGGTGTCGCCCAGCTCGAAGACGGAGTGCACCATGCGGCGCTCCTCGTCCTCGATCAGGGACTCCTTCTCGGCGAGGTCGACCATCGCGCGCAGCTCGGCCTCGGAGGCGAACGGGCCGCGCCTGAAGCCCTTGCCGGGCGTGAGGGCGTTGCCGATGAGGATCAGCAGGGGCGGGATCGGGCCCATCACACGGGCCAGCGGCAGCAGGACGTACGCCGCGGCGGTCGCGGTGTTCAGCGGGTGCTGGCGGCCGATGGTGCGCGGCGAGACGCCGACGGCGACGTAGCTGACGAGGACCATCACGCCGATGGCGATCGCGAGGGCCTCCCAGGTCTTGTCGAACTCCTTCAGGCAGGCGTACGTGACCAGGGCCGACGCGGCCATCTCGCACGCCACGCGGACGAGCAGCGCCACGTTGAGATAGCGGGTCGGGTCGGCGGCGACCTGGGCGAGCTTCGCGCTGCCGCGCCGCCCCGACCGGACCGCCTCGTCGGCACGGAAGCTGGAGACGCGGGCGATGCCCGCCTCGGCGCAGGCCGCGAGCCAGGCCACGACGACCAGGGCGACGGCCCCGGCGATCAGCTGGAAGCTCATGGCGCTAGGAGACGGTGGGCGCCGGGGAGGGGCCGGTCAGGCCCTTCTCCGCGCGCCAGCCGTCGACGATGGCCGCCTGGAGACCGAACATCTCGGCCTTCTCGTCGGGCTCCTCGTGGTCGTAGCCGAGCAGGTGCAGCACGCCGTGGACGGTGAGCAGTTGCAGCTCCTCGTCCATGGAGTGCTGCGTCGGGGCGTCCTTGCCCTGCTGGGTGGCGACCTCGGGGCAGAGCACGATGTCGCCGAGGAGGCCCTGCGGGGGCTCGTCGTCGTCCTTCATGGGCGGGCGCAGCTCGTCCATGGGGAAGGACATGACGTCCGTGGGTCCGGGCAGGTCCATCCACTGGATGTGCAGCTGCTCCATGGCGCCGGCGTCCACGACGATCACCGACAGCTCGGAGAGCGGGTGGATGCGCATCCGCGCGAGGGCGTAGCGGGCGATGTCGAGGATCGCCTGCTCGTCGACCTCGGTTCCGGATTCGTTGTTGACGTCGATCGACATGGTGGTGCTGGTCTACTTCCCGTCGCGGCTGTCGTGCTGCTCGTACGCGTCGACGATACGGCCGACCAGCTTGTGCCGTACGACATCGTGGGACGTGAGCCGGGAGAAGTGGATGTCCTCCACGCCCTCCAGGATCTGCTGGACCTCGCGCAGGCCGCTCTTGGTGCCGCCCGGCAGGTCGACCTGGGTGACGTCACCGGTGATGACGATCTTGGAGTCGAAGCCGAGGCGGGTGAGGAACATCTTCATCTGCTCGGCGCTGGTGTTCTGCGCCTCGTCGAGGATGATGAACGCGTCGTTCAGCGTGCGGCCGCGCATGTACGCGAGCGGGGCGACCTCGATCGTGCCCGCCGCCATCAGGCGCGGGATCGAGTCCGGGTCGAGCATGTCGTGCAGCGCGTCGTAGAGCGGGCGGAGGTAGGGGTCGATCTTCTCGTACAGGGTGCCGGGCAGGAAGCCGAGGCGCTCGCCCGCCTCGACCGCGGGCCGGGTCAGGATGATGCGGTTGACCTGCTTGGACTGGAGGGCCTGGACGGCCTTGGCCATGGCCAGGTACGTCTTGCCCGTGCCCGCGGGGCCGATTCCGAAGACGATGGTGTGCTTGTCGATCGCGTCGACGTACCGCTTCTGGTTCAGCGTCTTGGGGCGGATGGTGCGGCCGCGGGAGGAGAGGATGTTCTGCGTGAGGACCTCGGCGGGGGTCTCCTCCGCGCCGCTGCCGCTCTCGTCCGCCCTCAGCATGGCGATCGAGCGTTCCACTGCGTCCTCCGTCATCGGCTGACCGGTGCGGAGCACCAGCATCATCTGGTCGAACAGGCGCTGGATGAGGGCGACTTCGTGGGCCGCGCCCACGGCGCTGATCTCGTTGCCCCGGACGTGGATGTCGGCCCCCGGGAAGGCCTTCTCGATCACCCGCAGCAGGGCGTCGCCCGAACCGAGGACGGTCACCATCGGGTGCTTCGCCGGAACGGCGAAGTGGGCGCGCGCCTGGTCCTGTGCGGCGGTGTGAGTTGTCGGTGTCTGAGTCATGGGCCGGCTCTGAAGGCCTGCTCATCCTCCTCGTACGGGGCTGGGGGGCCGCGTGAACCTTGCACTGCCAAGGGTACGACGCGGCACTGACAGAGCCGTAGGGCTTTTCTCTGCCGTCCGGGCTACGCGGCGCCATCCTGGGCTACGCGGATCGGAAGCCGATCGTCGGTACCGCCCTGCGCAGGGGCCAGGGGCGGCTCGCCGCCGGGAGCAGGGCCTCCAGGAAGCTGTACCGCCGCAGCGCCGCCGGATCCTGCTCGTCGAACTCCCGTACGCGCCGCCACCACGCCCCCACCTCGGCCCACCCGGGCGCGGACAGGGATCCGCCGAACTCCTGTACGGAGAGCGCCGCGGTGAGTCCGGCGAACGCCAGCCGGTCGGCCAGCGGCCAGTCCGCCAGCGTCCCGGTGACGAAGCCCGCCACGAAGACGTCCCCGGCCCCGGTGGGATCCAGCGCCTCCACCTCGATCGCGGGCACCTCCGCGGTCTCCCCGGTCCGCCCGTCCACCGCGTACGCACCGTCCGCACCGAGGGTCACCACGGCGAGCGGCACATGCTCGGTCAGCGCCCGCGCGGCCGCCCGCGGGCACGACGTACGGGTGTAGCGCATCGCCTCTTCCGCGTTCGGCAGGAACGCCTCGCAGTGCGCCAGGTCGGGCAGTGCCGCGAGGTCCCAGCGGCCGGTGTCGTCCCAGCCCACGTCGGCGAAGATCCGCGTACCGCTGCGGGCGGCCCGCGCGATCCAGGGCGCGTGCGTGCCGGGCGTCAGCGAGGCGATGGCGGCACGCGCGCGTGGCGGGCAGGAGGGGGCGCCGCCGTCCGGCGCGTCGGCGTCCGGCGGCGGCTCGTGGCCGTGGCTGACCATGGTCCGCTCGCCCTCGTACGCCATGGAGACGGTCACCGGGGTGTGCCAGCCGGGCACGGTCCTCGACGAGGTGAGGTCGATGCCCTCGCCCCCTTCGAGGGTGTCCCAGCAGTACTCCCCGTAGTGGTCGTCGCCGAAGGCGGCGGCCAGTGAGGTGTGCAGGCCGAGCCGGGCGAGCGCGGTCGCCATGTTGGCGACGCCGCCAGGACTGGACCCCATGCCGCGCGCCCAGGACTCGGTCCCGCGCACCGGCGCGGAGTCCAGGCCGGTGAAGATGATGTCGAGGAAGACCGTGCCGGTGAGGTAGACATCGCAGTCCGGGTCGCCGGCTCTGCGGGCCGCCTTCAGCGGGTCGACGGTGGGCTGTACGGGTACGACCATGCAGGCAACGTAACGGACGATCCCCACCGGGGGCCGGGCTTACCGGCGTGCCGCCGCGTCAGCGCCCCGTCTCCCCGAGCAGCGCGGCGCTAAAGCTCGGCCTCGATCAGGTCCGCCGCCCGCGAGGCACCTCCCTCGCCCCGCACCTCCGCCCTCAGCCGCGCGCAGCGCTCCGCGACTTCGGGATCCGAGGTCAGCTCCAGGAGCGCCGCCCGTAGCGCGTCCGCCGTGGCGTCCGCGGTGTCGATCCTGCGGGCGACGCCCAGTTGCACCAGCCGGTCCGCGTTCAGCGGCTGCTCGGCCCCCTGTGGCACGGCGATCATCGGGACCCCGCAGAAGAGCCCCTCGGAGCTGCTCCCCATGCCCGCGTGGGTGACGAACGCGTCGGCCTGCTCCAGGACGGCCAACTGCGGTACCCAGGAACGCACTTCGATGTTGGCGGGGATGTCTCCCAGCTCGACCGGGTCCACGTGCCTGCCGACCTGGAGGACGACATGCCAACCCGCGAGCCCCCCGAAGGCGGCCACGCACCGCCGGTAGAACGCGGGTTGGTCGGTGTACGCCGAGCCGAGCGAGACCAGCAGCACCTTCTCGGCGCCCGCCGGACGCGTCCAGCTCCCCTGCCGCGCGAGCCGGTCCCCGAGGCAGGGCCCGACGAAGTCGACGTGCGGGCCGACCGTCTCGGCGTGCGGCTGCATGGCCCGCGGGATCGTGGCCAGCGCCCGCGGCGGTACGCCGGAGAACCGGCCGACGTCGAGCGTGGTGGCCCCGCACCCGGCGAGCCAGTCCTTGAAGCGGGCCTCCAGGGCAGCGGCCCCCGGCAGCCGCGCGAGGGCCGCGCCGATGTCCTCCTGGTAGCCGCCCCAGGCCACATAGGTCGGCGACAGCTGCACGAGCGGCCGCCCCTGGGCCTCGGCGAGCGCACGGGCGACGTACGCGCCGACGTCGTAGAGGTAGAGGTCCGCGGGGTCGTCGTCGTACGCCGCGCGCAGCCGCGGGAGCACCGCCATCGCGTCGTCGAGGAAGAGCGCGCCGACCTCGATGGGGTCGTCGGGCCAGATGTTGTCGCGGTGCGGGAGCGTCGAGTCGTACGGGACGAGTTCGGCGCCGGTGGGCTCGATCAGGTGGGCGGCGGCCGGGTCGTTGGCGTACGTGACGCGGTGGCCGCGTGCGGCCAGCTCACGGACGATCTCCAGGCTGGGCAGCACATGGCTGACCATCGGGACGCCGATCATGGCGATATGGGCACGGCGGCGGGCGGGGCCACGGGATGGCATGAGGGATCCTTCGGCGACAGAAAGCTACGGATGCGGACACGGCGGGCCGCCGCCTCGGCCCCGAAGGGCGGGCGGGGCCACGGGAGGCCGTGTCAGCCGTAGATCTGCGCGATGGTGTCCATGCCGGGACCGTAGCCCCGGGCCCGTCGGTCAGTCGAACGAATAAGCCTCGACCTCGGCGAGGTAGCGCGCCCGCAGCGCCTCGTCGGCGGCGTCCCGGTCGAGGAAGGCCGCCTCGAAGGAGTTCCGCGCCAGGGTGCGCAGCCGCTCCTGGTCGATGCCGAGCGCCTCGCGGACGGCGTGGAAGGTGTCGTCGACGTACCCGCCGAAGTAGGCGGGGTCGTCGGAGTTGACCGTGCACATCAGTCCGGCGTCCATCATCCGCGCCAGCGGGTGCTCCTCAAGTACGTCGATGGCGCGCAGCCGGACGTTCGACAGCGGGCACAGGGTGAGCGGCACCCGCTCGCGGACCAGGCGCTCGACCAGCTCCGGGTCCTCCATGCAGCGCAGCCCGTGGTCGATGCGCTCGACGCGCAGCAGGTCCAG
This sequence comes from Streptomyces sp. NRRL S-920, assembly GCF_000717945.1. Lineage (NCBI taxonomy): Bacteria > Bacillati > Actinomycetota > Actinomycetes > Kitasatosporales > Streptomycetaceae > Streptomyces > Streptomyces sp. NRRL S-920. The sequence goes on along the minus strand of NZ_JODF01000018.1, from coordinate 135,021 downwards.
GGAGTCGGTGATGTAGGCGGGCGGGCCCTCCTCGCCGGCGTGGGCGACGAGCCGCAGGCCCAGCGCGGCGGCGGCCTCGTACACCTCCTTGAACTTGGCCGGCGGGTGGCCGACCTCCGCCGAGTCGAGGCCGACGCCGATGATCCGGTCGAGGTACGGCTCGGCGGCCCGCAGGGTCTCCATCGCGGACTCGGCGGACTGGTCGCGCAGGAAGCACATGATGAGCCGGGTGGAGACGCCGTGCCGCTCCTCGCTCCGGTCCAGCGCGCGGGCCAGGCCCTCGATGACGGTGGCGAGGGGCACGCCGCGCGCGATGTGCGCCTGGGGGTCGAAGAAGATCTCCGCGTGCCGTACGCCCTGGGCGGCGGCGCGCGCGAGGTAGGCGTCGGCGAGGTCCTCGAAGTCGGCCTCGGTGCGCAGCACGGCCATCAGGCCGTAGTAGAGGTCGAGGAAGGACTGGAGGTCGTCGAAGAGGTAGGCCTTGCGCAGCTCCTCGGTGTCGGCGTAGGGCAGTTCGACGCCGTTGCGCGCGGCGAGTTCGAAGGCGAGTTCGGGTTCGAGGGTGCCTTCGATGTGGAGGTGGAGTTCGGCCTTGGGGATCGGCATGGTGCGGTCTCGCTCGGGTCGTTCGGGTGGGGGGTTCAGGTCCGCTTGGGCAGCGGGACGCGCAACAGGTCGCGCGCGATGGTCAGTTCGCCGTCGAACCCGGCGGCGCGGGCCTGCTGTTCGTAGCACCCGGGATCGGAGTAGCGCTGGCTGAAATGCGTCAGTACGAGATGCCGCACCCCCGCGTCGACGGCGACGCGCGCCGCCTGACCGGCCGTCAAGTGGCCGTGGTCGATGGCCAGTCGCTCGTCCTCGTCGAGGAACGTCGACTCGATGACGAGCATGTCGCAGCCCTCGGCGAGCGCGTACACGCCGTCGCAGAGCCGGGTGTCCATCACAAAGGCGAACCGCTGGCCGCGCCGCACCTCGCTGACCTCTTCCAGTGTGACGCCGCCGAGGACGCCCTCCTTCTGGAGCCGCCCGACGTCGGGTCCCCTGATGCCGCGCTCGGCGAGCAGCCGGGGCAGCATGCGGCGTCCGTCCGGTTCGGTCAGGCGGTAGCCGTACGACTCGACGGGGTGGGAGAGCTTCATCGCGTCGAGGGTGTACGAGGGGGCGGCGGCCAGCGGCCCGTCGGCGGCGACCGGGGCCTCGGTGAGCGCCACGGTCTCGCGGTAGGCCGTGGCGTACCGCAGCCGGTCGAAGAAGCGCTGCCCCGAGGCCGGGAAGTGGGCGGTGACCGGGTGCGGGACCCGGTCGAGGTTGATGCGCTGGATCACCCCGGCGAGGCCGAGGGAGTGGTCGCCGTGGAAGTGCGTCACGCAGATGCGGTGCAGGTCGTGGGCGGCGACCCCGGCGCGCAGCATCTGCCGCTGCGTGCCCTCGCCGGGGTCGAAGAGGATGCCCTGGCCGTCCCAGAGCAGGACGTAGCCGTTGTGGTTGCGATGCCGGGTCGGGACCTGGCTGGCGGTGCCGAGCACCACCAGTTCACGTGCGGACAAGAGGTGGTGGCCCCGCTATCCGGGAGGCCACTGGAGGCCGCGGCCGCCCAGGACGTGCGCGTGCGCGTGGAAGACGGTCTGACCGGCGCCCGCACCGGTGTTGAAGACGATGCGGTAGCTCTCCGCGCCCTCCTCGGCGGCGACCGCCTGGGCCTCCCGCAGCACGTCCGCGGCGATCTGCGGCTCGGCGGCGGCCAGCGCGGCGGCGTCGGGGTGGTGCGCCTTGGGGATCACCAGGACGTGGGTCGGTGCCTGGGGGTTGATGTCGCGGAAGGCGATGGTCGTCTCGGTCTCCCGCACCACGGTCGCCGGCACCTCACCCACGGCGATCTTGCAGAACAAGCAGTCGCTTCGCGCTTCGCCCGCCATGGGTCCGGCCTCCTCGTGAACAGTGATCGGTACGCACGGAATGCTATCCCTCGCCGCGGCGCGGGGCCTATGGCGCCCCGGGGAGGTCCGGCGCCGTCTTGGCGGGGTTCTCCGCGAGGACGGCGAGCGCGATCCGCACGGCCTCGTCCAACTGCGGGTCGCGGCCCGCCGCGTAGTCGTCCGGGGTGGTCACGACCTCGACGTCGGGGGCGACGCCGTGGTTCTCGACGCCCCATCCGGGGCCCTCCATCCAGAACGCGTACTTCGGCTGGGTCACCAGCGTCCCGTCGACCAGGTGGTAGCGGCTGTCGATGCCGACGACGCCGCCCCAGGTGCGGGTGCCGACGACGGGGCCGATGCCGAGCGCCCTGATCGCGGCGTTGACGATGTCGCCGTCGGACCCGGAGAACTCGTTGGCGACGGCGACGACGGGGCCGCGCGGCGCGTCCAGGGGGTAGCTGAGGGGCCGTGAGCCGCGGGGCAGGTCCCAGCCGACGACGCGGCGTGCCAGCTTCTCCACGACGAGCTGCGAGGTGTGCCCGCCGCCGTTCTCGCGGACGTCCACGACCAGGCCCTCGCGGGCGACCTCGACGCGCAGGTCGCGGTGGATCTGGGCCCAGCCGGGCGCCTGCATGTCGGGGACGTGGAGGTAGCCGAGGCGGCCGCCCGAGCGCTCGTGGACATGGCGCCGCCGGTCGGCGACCCAGGCGTGATAGCGCAGGGGCTCCTCGTCGTCGACGGGGACCACCACGGCGTGCCGCGGGTCTCCGCCGCCCGACGGCGAGACGGTCAGTTCGACGGGCTTGCCCGCGGTGCCGACGAGGAGCGGCCCGGGGCCCGTGACGGGGTCGACGGGCCGGCCGTTGACCTCGATCACCGCGTCCCCCGGGCGGACCGCGACGCCGGGGGCCGCGAGCGGCGACTGCGCGGCGGGGTCGGAGGTCTCCGAGGGGAGGATGTGGTCGATGCGCCACTGGCCGTCGGCGCCGCGCGAGAGGTCGGCGCCGAGGAGGCCCTGGCGGTGGACGGAGCCGCCGCCCCCGCCGGGGGTGACGTACGCGTGCGAGGTGCCCAGTTCGCCCTGGACCTCCCAGAGCAGGTCGACGAGGTCGTCGTGGGTGGCGACGCGGTCGAGCACCGGGCGGTAGCGCTCCAGTACGGCGTCCCAGTCGACGCCGCCCATGTCGGGCCGCCAGAAGTTGTCCCGCATGAGGCGGCCCGCCTCCTCGTACATCTGGCGCCACTCGGCGGCCGGGTCGACGGTGTGGCGGATCCGGGAGAGGTCGACGGTGATGTTCGACTCGCTGTCCTCGTCGCCGGAGGCCCGCCGGTCGCTGGGCACCACCTTCAGCTTGCCGTCCGTCCACAGCAGGACCCGCTTGCCGTCGCCGCTCACCGCGAAGTGGTCGGCGTCGGCGGCCAGTTCCTCCACGTGGCGCTGGGCGAGGTCGTAGCGCTCCAGCTCGCTGTGCGGCTCCGGGTCGGCGGGGGTGGCCCGGGAGGCGCCGAGCACGCCGCGCACCGGGTGGCGCAGCCAGAGCAGGCCGTCCTTGGCGGCGCGCAGCGTGGTGTAGCGGGCGGCCTCGACGGGGAAGGGGACGATGCGGTCGGCGAGCCCGTCGAAGTCGATGCGGGTGACGGGCGCGCCCTCGCTGTCGGGTGTCTCGGCGCCGGGGCTGTCCTGCCCCTCGAAGGGCCTGCCGTGCCGCTGCGGCCCGAAGGGGGAGGGGGTGGCCGCGGCGAGGGTGATCAGGTAGGGCCGTGAGCCCCCGACGAAGGCGAGATCGAACACGTGCTCGTCGTAGACCGGGTCGAAGGCGCGGGCCGACAGGAACGCGAGGTGCTTGCCGTCGAGGGTGAACGCGGGCGCGTAGTCACGGAAGCGCAATGGGGTCGCCTCGGACACCGACAGGTCGGCGGTGTTGGCGAGTCTGAGCTGGCGCAGCGGGCGCGGGCCGGGGTGGGACCAGGCGAGCCAGGCGGAGTCGGGTGAGAAGACGAGCCCGGTGACCTCGCCGTCCGCGCTGCGGTCGACCTCGCGGACCTCGCCGCTCTCCCGCTCGACGAGCAGGACGCGCCCGTCGTGCGAGGCGACGGCGGCGCGGCCGCCGTCCGGTGACATGGCGAGCGAGAGGACCCGGCCGAGCTGTCCCGCGGCGAGCCTGCGGGGGGTCGCGCCGGGCGCGGGGCCGGTGGCGGGGGCGAATTCCAGCGCCTCGTCGCCCTCGGCGTCGGTCACCCACACCACGTGCTCCTCACCGGCCACGCGGAAGGTGCGGGGCAGCCGGGCGCGCACCCCCGGCGTGGCGGCGAGCGCGCGGGCGGGCCCCTCGCGGTGGGTGATCCAGTGCACGGAGCCGCGCACGGATACGGCGCTGCCGCGGCCGGTGTGGTCGGGCGCGGCGGCCCCGAACCAGCGGGCGGCGGACACGGGGTGCGGCTGGAGGTCGGCGCGCTGGCCGCCGAGGCGGATGTCGAGGCGGCGCGGCTCGGCGCCGGACAGGTCGTTGAGGAGCCAGAGCCGACCGGCGCTCGTATAGATCACGCGGGTGCCGTCGGTGGCGGCGTGCCGGGCGTAGAAATCGTCGATGGGCGTGTGGCGGCGCAGGTCGGAGCCGTCGGGCAGCGAGGAGTACAGGGCGCCGACGTCTTCGTGGTCGGAGAGGAAGGCGATGCGGTCCCCCACCCACAGCGGGTACTCGATGTTCCCGTCGAGGTCCGCGTGCAGGCGTACGAATTCGGCGTCCGCCGCCTCGCGGATCCACAGCTTGCCCGCGGTGCCGCCGCGGTACCGCTTCCACCAGGCGGCCTCGCGGCCCATGGGGGCGGAGAGCAGCAGGACCTGCCCGTCGGGGCCGTGCGCGGCGTCGCCGACCAGGCCGTAGGGCAGGGTGGCCGCGGGGCCGCCGTCCAGCGGCACGGCCCGCGCCCAGCTGCGGCGCAGGGAGGCCTGGCCCGCCGCGCTGACGGCGAGGACCTGCCCGTCCGGGGTCCAGCCGCGCACGCCCGTCTTCCATGTGCCCCAGTACGTCAGCCTCTTGGCGGGGCCGCCGTCGACGGGCGCGATGTGCACCTCGGGTGCCCCGTCGCGGGTGGACGTCCAGGCGACGGTCGTGCCGTCCGGGGAGAAGCGGGGGTGGTTCACGGGCATGTTGTCGGCGCTCACCCGCCAGGCGCGGCCCCCGTCGAGGGGGGCGACCCAGACGTCGTCCTCAGCCGTGAAGGCGGTCAACTCGCCGTGGATGTGCGGATACCGGAGGTACGCAGTCTGAGTCACACCACCCAGCCTAGGCAGGCAGCGGGCGGCCCGGCAGCGGTTTGGATCACTTCGTCCCCGGCCGCCCGCCGGTGCCCGCCGGTCACTTCCCCGGGGCGCAGTCGCAGGTCGCGGGCGGCGGCGGGGTGACGGTCACCGTGACGGTGGTGGTGGGGCCGGGCTCCGGCTCGTCGTGGGAGGGCGGCGGGGAACCGGACGGCGGGGAGGGCTTGCCGTCGCCGTCGCCGTCGTCCGCCCCGCAGTTGCCGAGGACGTCGACCTGGAACCACTCCTTGCCCTCGACCTTGGCGGTGAGGTTGCCGCGTACGCACTTGCCGTCGACGACGGCGCGCACCTTGCCCGTGATGGTGATGTCCTTGCCGCCCTCGGACTCGCCCTGGCAGTCCACCTCGACGACGGACTCGGGCGTCGGAGCGCCGCTCTTGGGCGTCACCCGGTCCTGGTAGCGGGCCGTGCAGCTGAGCCACGCCACGTCGAGACGCTGTCGCTCCAGCGCCTTTGTGCCCATCTCGTCGACGGTGAGCGCGACCGCGGAGGTGTTCAACCCCCCGCCTACGGGCTCACACGCGCCGGCCCCCAGCGCGGCGGCGCCGACGAGCCCGACGGCGCCCAGGATGGGCCTTCGCCGTTTCCATACGTTCCGCTGCTGTAACCGCCTCAATGCCCCCATAGGCGGCAGGGTGCCACCCCGTGCGCCGGTGCGGTAGACCGCTTGCGGCCATCTGTCGACCCGCGCCCGCCGGGCGGGTGTCAGGACCAGCGGCCGGTGCGTCCGAGGAGCAGCGCGGTCGCCGCGGTCCCTGCGGTCGACGTACGCAGCACGCTGCGCCCGAGGCGGTACGGCTTGGCGCCCGCCTCGGCGAAGGCCGCCAACTCGTCCGGGGAGACGCCCCCTTCGGGCCCGACGACGAGAACGATCCGCCCGCTCGCCGGCAGTTCCGCGGTGGCCAGCGGCTCGCTGCCCTCCTCGTGCAGGACGGCCGCGAAGTCGGCGTCCGCGAGGAGGGCGGCGACCTGCTTGGTGGACGCCGCGTCCGCCACCTCCGGGAAGCGCACGCGGCGCGACTGCTTGCCCGCCTCGCGCGCGGTGGCCCGCCACTTGGCCAGCGCCTTGAGGCCGCGCTCGCCCTTCCACTGCGTGATGCAGCGCGACGCGGTCCACGGCACGACCGCGTCGACGCCGGTCTCCGTCATGGTCTCGACGGCGAGTTCACCGCGGTCGCCCTTGGGCAGCGCCTGGACGACGGTGATCCGCGGCTGCGCCTCGGGCTCCTCGGCCACGGAGCCCATCGTCACCACGAGCCGGTCCTTGCCCTCCGTCTCCAGGACCACGCACTGCGCCCACCGTCCGGCGCCGTCGGTCAGGACGACGTCCTCACCGGCGCGCAGCCGCTTCACGGAGACGGCGTGCCGCCCCTCGGGCCCATCGAGTACGTACCGTCCGCCGCCGCGCACATGCGCGTCGAACCGCTCGACGACAAACACGGGGGCGGTCACGCCGCACCGTCCCGCGTCGACGCGCCCTGGGCCTCGGCCAGTTCGGCCGCGAGGACCTCCACGAGCTGTCCGGCGGGCAGTTCCCTGGCGAGCCGGTGGCCCTGCCCGGCCCAGAGCGCCATGCCCTGCGCGTCACCGGCCTTCGCGGCGGCCTTGCGCAGGCCGCTGGTGAGGTGGTGCACCTGGGGGTAGGCGGCGGGCGCGTACGGGCCGTGCTCGCGCATGAAGCGGTTGACGAGGCCGCGCGCGGGCCGCCCGGAGAACGCCCGGGTCAGCTCGGTCCGCAGGAACATCGGATTGGTCATGGCCTGCTTGTGCAGGTGGTTGGCGCCCGACTCCGGGGTGACCAGGAACGCCGTGCCGAGCTGAGCGGCGTCCGCGCCGGCCGCGAGCACCGCGGCGATCTGCGCGCCGCGCATCAGGCCGCCCGTGGCGACGATGGGAATCTGCGCGGTCTCGCGGACCTGCGTGATGAGGGAGAGCAGCCCGATCCCGGCGCCGTCGGCCTCGGGGTTGTCCTTGTGGGTGCCCTGGTGCCCGCCCGCCTCTATGCCCTGCACGCAGACGGCGTCGGCACCGGCCCACTGGGCGGCCTGGGCCTCCTCGGGCGTGGTGACGGTGACGACGGTGACGGTGCCGACGCGCGCGAACGAGTCGAGGACGTCGCGGGTCGGGCAGCCGAAGGTGAAGGAGACGACCGGCACCGGGTCGTCGAGCAGGATCGCGAGCTTGGCGTCGTACCCGTCGTCGCGCCCGCTGTCCGGGTCGCCGAGCTGCGTCTCGTACCAGGTGGCCTCACCGGCGAGCTGGCTGCGGTACACCTCGACGGCCGCGGCGTCCGCGTACTCGGGCTGCGGCATGAAGAGATTGACGCCGAAGGGCCGCGAGGTCAGGCCCCGCACCTGCTTGACCTCCTGGTACATCCCGTCGGCGGTCTTGTACCCGGCGGCGAGGAACCCCAGCCCACCGGCCTCGGAAACGGCCGCGACCAACTGCGGACAGGAGGCACCGCCCGCCATGGGGGCCTGCACGATCGGAAGGCGACACAGCTCGGTCAACACGGAGGACATAACGGCATCGTGCCACGCCCCCACCCCCCAACCGAACCACCCCCCACAAGGGGCACGGGGGAAGCCCGTAAGGGCCGCAGGGGAAGCCCCGCAAGGGGCGCACGGGAGGCCCCGTAAGGGGCGCGGGGCTGTGACACAAGCGGCTCCGCCGCGGGGCGCGAGCAGCCCCGTAAGGGGCGCGGGGAACTGCGCGAGCAACCACAACGCCCCCGCAGAAGGCCAACAAAGCGCCCCCGGCACGGGAAGAATCCCGCCACCGGGGGCAGAGCGACACCGCCCAAGGCGCTACCGCCCGTTAAACGCATCCTTCAGCCGAGAGAAAAGCCCCTGCTGCCCCGGCTGAAACTGCCCCGTAGGCCGCTCCTCGCCCCGCAGCTGCGCAAGCTCCCGCAGCACCCGCTCCTGCTCGGGATCGAGCTTCGTCGGCGTGAGCACCTCGACGTGCACGATGAGGTCACCGCGCCCACCGCCCCGCAGATGCGTGATGCCACGCCCGTGCAGCGGGATCGACTGCCCGGACTGGGTGCCGGGGCGGATGTCGACCTCCTCCATGCCGTCGAGCGTCTTCAGCGGCACCTTCGTGCCGAGCGCCGCCGCCGTCATCGGGATGGTGACCGTGCAGTGCAGGTCGTCGCCGCGCCGCTGGAAGACGTCGTGCGGCAGCTCGTGGATCTCGACGTAGAGGTCACCGGCGGGCCCGCCACCGGGCCCGACCTCGCCCTCGCCCGCGAGCTGGATCCGCGTGCCGTTGTCCACACCGGCGGGGATCTTCACCGTCAGCGTCCGGCGCGAGCGGACGCGGCCGTCACCGGCGCACTCCGGGCACGGCGTCGGCACGACCGTGCCGAACCCCTGGCACTGCGGGCACGGCCGCGAGGTCATGACCTGGCCGAGGAAGGACCGCGTGACCTGCGACACCTCACCGCGGCCGCGGCACATGTCACACGTCTGAGCGGACGTGCCCGGCGCGGCACCCTCACCGCTACAGGTCGTACACACCACGGCGGTGTCGACCTGGATGTCCTTGGTGGTCCCGAAGGCGGCCTCGTCGAGGTCGATCTCCAGCCGGATCATGGCGTCCTGTCCGCGACGCGTGCGCGAGCGCGGTCCGCGCTGCGACGCCGTCCCGAAGAACGCGTCCATGATGTCGGAGAAGTTGCCGAAGCCACCGGCGCCGAAGCCGCCCGCGCCTCCGCCGCCCGCCTGGGACAGGGGGTCGCCGCCGAGGTCGTAGACCTGCTTCTTCTGCGGGTCCGACAACACCTCGTACGCGGCGTTGATCTCCTTGAAGCGCTCCTGAGTCTTCGGGTCCGGATTCACATCCGGGTGAAGCTCACGCGCCAGCCTCCGGAAGGCCTTCTTGATCTCGTCCTGGGAAGCGTCGCGGCGCACGCCGAGTACGGCGTAGTAGTCCGTGGCCACTTACGACTCCGCCAGGATCTGTCCGACGTAACGTGCCACTGCGCGTACTGCTCCCATCGTTCCCGGATAGTCCATGCGGGTCGGTCCGACCACGCCTAGTTTCGCGACTGCCTCGCTCCCCGAACCGTAGCCGACCGAGACCACGGAGGTGGAGCTGAGGCCCTCATGGGCGTTCTCATGACCGATCCGTACGGCCATGCCCGAATCCTGCACCTCACCAAGCAACTTGAGGAGCACGACCTGCTCCTCAAGGGCTTCGAGAACGGGCCGGATCGTGAGGGGAAAGTCATGTCCGAAGCGGGTGAGATTGGCGGTCCCGCCGATCATCAGCCGCTCCTCGGTCTCCTCGACGAGTGTTTCGAGGAGGGTGGAGAGGACCGTCGCGACCGTACCGCGGTCCTCGGTCTCGAAGCTCTCGGGCAGGTCCTGCACCAGCTGCGGCACGTCCGCGAAGCGGCGGCCCGCGACCCTGCTGTTGAGCCGCGCCCGCAGGTCCGCGAGCGACGTCTCACCGAAGGGCGCCGGACAGTCGATCATGCGCTGCTCGACCCGGCCCGTGTCCGTGATCAGTACGAGCATCAGCCGGGCCGGAGCGAGCGAGAGCAGTTCCACGTGCCGCACCGTCGACCGCGTGAGCGACGGGTACTGCACGACGGCGACCTGCCGGGTCAGCTGCGCGAGCAGCCGGACCGTGCGCCCCACCACGTCGTCGAGGTCGACGGCGCCGTCGAGGAAGTTCTGGATGGCGCGGCGCTCGGGCGCGGTCATCGGCTTGACGCCCGCGAGCTTGTCGACGAAGAGGCGGTAGCCCTTGTCCGTCGGGATGCGCCCGGCGCTGGTGTGGGGCTGGGCGATGAACCCCTCCTCCTCCAGCGCCGCCATGTCGTTGCGCACCGTGGCCGGGGAGACGCCGAGACTGTGCCGCTCGGTGAGCGCCTTGGAGCCGACCGGCTCCTCCGTCCCGACATAGTCGTGGACGATGGCGCGCAGCACTTCGAGCCTGCGTTCACTGAGCATCGCGCACACCTCCAGCCGTCATCCGTCGCGGTGGTCCCCTGCCTGGCACTCAACGCGGGTGAGTGCCAGCCTGTCAAAAGGTCAGTGTACGGCCGTCGGGTACGGCCCCGGCAAGGCCGGACGCCACCGAACCCCATCGAGCCGTCCGGGCCCGCCCGACCGGCCGTGCCGAGGCGCACCGCAGCGGCTAGCGTCACCGTATGGATGTGGAACCGGCATGGGAAGCCGCGGGCTGGGAACGGCTCGCGCCGCGGGTGGGCCGGTGCCGCCTGCCGGTGTGGGACTGCACGGCGGGGCTCGTCGTCGGCGACGACGCCGCTCTGATGATCGAGGCGGGGTCGAGCCTGGCGGAGGGCGCGGCGCTGCGGACGCGGGCCGGGGAGATCCTCGGCGGGGGCCGCCGCGTGACACATCTCGCGTTGACGCACCCGCACTTCGACCACGTCCTCGGGGCCGCGGCCTTCGCGGGGGTGGAGGTGTACGGCGCGGTGGGCATCGACACGGTGTTCGCCAGGGGCGCCGACGAGCTGCGGGCGGACGCGGTGCGGCACGGCGCGGACCCCCGGGCCGCGGCGGAGGCGGCGGACCTCCTCATCCACCCGCGCCACCTGGTGTCCGGCGAGTGGACGCTCGACCTCGGCGGCGGCGTGCAGGTCCTCCTCGCGAACGTGGGCCCCGGCCATACGGGCCACGACCTGGTGGTCCTGGTGCCCGGCGGCGACGGCGGGCGGGAGATCGTCTTCTGCGGCGACCTGGTCGAGGAGTCGGGTCAACCGCAGGCCGGTCCGGACGCGGTGCCCTCGCAGTGGCCGGCGGCGCTGGACCGGCTCCTCGGCCTGGGCGGGGAGGACGCGCGGTACGTGCCGGGGCACGGCGCGGTGGTGGACGCGGCTTTTGTCCGTGCGCAACGCGCCACACTGGCGGCTCGTTTCGGCGTGTCGTAGCGGGCGGTCCGCGCCTTCTTCCTATCGTCGGCGGAATGCGCCCACCCGTCTCCCGCCGCCACCCCGCCGAGGGCCCTTTGGGCCCGCAGCGCCGTATGTACTCCGCTGATCTCACGCCGCCGTGGAAGAAGCCGAAGCCCGTACCGGAGGTGGCGGCGGAGGCCGGCCTCGTGGTGGAGGAGCTGAGCACGGGTTTCTGCGGGGCGGTGATCCGCTGCGAGAAGACGGCGCAGGGCCCGACGGTGACGCTGGAGGACCGCTTCGGCAAGCACCGGGTCTTCCCGATGGAGCCTCGGGGTTTCCTCCTGGAGGGCAGGACGGTCACGCTCGTGCGCCCCTCGACGGCTCCGGCTTCCCCCGTACGTCCTTCTCGCACCGCGTCCGGCTCGGTGGCCGTCCCCGGGGCGCGGGCCAGGGTCGCCCGGGCCGGCCGCATCTACGTGGAGGGCCGCCACGACGCGGAGTTGGTCGAGAGAGTATGGGGTGACGACCTGCGCATCGAGGGCGTGGTCGTCGAATACCTGGAGGGCATCGACGACCTGCCCGCGATCGTCGCGGAGTTCTCCCCGGGCCCCGACGCGCGCCTCGGCGTCCTGGTGGACCACCTGGTCCCCGGCTCCAAGGAGTCCCGCATCGCGGCCCAGGTCACCGGCGCGCACGCCTTGGTGGTCGGCCACCCCTACATCGACGTGTGGGAGGCGGTGAAGCCGTCCTCGGTCGGCATCGAGGCGTGGCCCAGGGTGCCGAGGGGGCGGGACTGGAAGACGGGCGTGTGCGAGGCGCTGGGCTGGCCGTCGAACACGGGGGCGGCGTGGCAGCGGGTCCTGGGCTCGGTGCGCAGCTACAAGGACCTGGAGCCGGCGCTTCTCGGCCGCGTCGAGGAACTGATCGATTTCGTCACGCTCCCGTAGCGGGACCTGGCCCCTGGGCCTCGGGGCACTTTCACGACGTCTCCCACCCGCCCGTTTACCCCGCATCAACCACTCCCGCAGAGCCCACCCAGAGACCGAGCGGGCGGGTGGGAGAGCGAGCGCCGGGCGCCCCCGACGGGCAGAGGCGGTGGAGGCGCGGAGCTAAAGCCGCAGCCCCCGCGCCGCAGCCTCAGGCGCCCCGCCGGCATCAGTCGACCAGGTCCCGTACCACCCCGTCCGCCAACAAGCGCCCCCGCAACGTAAGCACCGCACGCCCGCCCTCGTAGGGCCCGGGCTCCAGCAGCCCCTCCGCCAGCGCCCGGCGCGCAGCCGAGAGCCCCGCCTCCTTGAGGAGGGAAAGCGGGCAGCCCTCGCGCAGCCGCAGCTCCAGCAGGATCCGCTCGACCCTGCGGTCCTCCGCGGACAGCACCTCCCGCCCGGCCCCGGGCGACCGCCCCGCCGCGAGGGCCGACGCGTACGCCCCGGGGTGTTTCACGTTCCACCAGCGCACGCCCCCGGCGTGGCTGTGCGCCCCGGGCCCGGCCCCCCACCAGTCGGCGCCCCGCCAGTACAGCTCGTTGTGCAGGCACCGGCCCGCCTCGGAGGTGGCCCAGTTGGAGACCTCGTACCACTCGAAGCCCGCGGCCCCCAGCACCTCGTCCGCGATCAGATACCGGTCCGCGTGGACGTCGTCGTCCGTCATCGGGACCTCGCCGCGCCGGATCCGCCGCGCCAGCTGCGTACCCTCCTCCACGATCAGGGCGTACGCGCTGACGTGGTCGGGACCGGCCCCGATCGCCGCGTCCAGCGAGGCCCGCCAGTCCTCGTCCGTCTCCCCCGGCGTGCCGTAGATCAGGTCGAGGTTGACATGGTCGAAGCCCGCCGCCCGCGCCTCGGCGACGCACGCCTCGGGCCGGCCCGGCGTATGCGTACGTTCGAGCACCTTCAGCACGTGCTGTCGCGCGCTCTGCATGCCGAAGGAGACCCGGTTGAAGCCTCCTTCGCGCAGCTCGCTCAGATACGCCGTGTCGACCGACTCCGGGTTCGCCTCGGTCGTGATCTCCGCGTCGTCCGCGAGCCCGAACTCGTCCCGGACGGCCGCCAGCATGCGTACGAGATCGCCCGCGGCCAGCAGCGTCGGCGTACCGCCCCCGACGAACACGGTCCGCACGGGCCGCGGGTCGTCGCCGAGGACCTTGCGGGCGAGGCGCACCTCGTCGACGAGGGTGTCCGCGTAGTTGTCGCGCGAGGCGAGCACACCGCCGGAGCCGCGCAGCTCGGTCGCGGTGTAGGTGTTGAAGTCGCAGTAGCCGCAGCGCGTGGCGCAGTACGGAACGTGCAGGTAGAAGCCGAGGGGGCGGGAGGCCGCGCCCTCCAGGGCGGACGCGGGCAGCGCGCCGTCCTCGGGCATGGGCTCACCATCGGGCAGTGCGGAAGGCATACGTCGATTGTCCCGCACCACGGGCCACCCCCCACCCAGCCCGGCACGAGACACGCCCCACCCGAGCCGCCACGGAACCAGCCCGCCCGAACCGCCACGGAACAAGCCCCACCCAGCCCGCCACGGAACAAGCGCTACCTGGCCGGCAGGGAACAACCCCCACCCGACCCAGCACGGAACACCCCCCACCAGCCCGCCCGAACCACCAGCGACCAGCCCGCCTAAAGCACCAGCGACTACTCCGCCTGAAGCACCAGCAACGCCATATCGTCATCCGGCGGCCGCTCCGAGAACTCATGTACGAGCCGACGGATCCGCTCCGCCACGAGCCCCGCGTCGAGCCCCGCGCAGTCCGCGAAGGCGCGTGCCAGGCCCTCGCCGTCGTCGAACTGGAGACGCCCCGCGCGCCGCTCGGTCACGCCGTCCGTGACGCACAGCAGCGTGTCGCCGGTCCGCAGGTCGAAGCTCTCGCTCGTGTACGTCTCGTCGTCGACGACCCCGAGCAGCATCTGCGGGGACGCCGCCGCCCGCACCTCACCCTCCGGCGACAGGAGCAGCGGCAGCGGATGCCCGGCGCACGCGATGGTGCAGCGCACGCCCCCTTCGTACGGGATCAGCTCGCCGTAGAGGAGGGAGAGGAAGCGGGAGGTGGCCCCGTCGGACGGCACGCCCCGGCCACCCGCGACGGCGACGACCGCGGCCGCCGCGTCCGCCGCCTCGGTCGCGTCGTCGAGGAGCAGTTGGTTGAGGCGGTCGAGGACCTCCGCGACCTGGTAGCCCTCGCGGGCGAGCAGCCGCAGCCAGGGCCGGGCGAGGCCGATGACGACGGCGGCCTCGGGCCCCTTGCCCTGGACGTCGCCGAGCGCGAAGCACCAGCGCCCGTCGCCCGCCTGGAACACGTCGTAGAAGTCGCCGCCGGGCCCGCCCTTGTCCCGCGGCTCGTACACGAGAGCGCTCTGGACGCCGGGGATCTGCGCGACCTTGCTGGGCAGCAGCCCGCGCTGGAGGATCTGGCTGATGTTGGCCTGGCGCTGGTAGCGGCGGGCCGTGCTGACGGCGAGGGCGACGCGGCGGCTGAAGTCCTCGATGAGGCCGGTGACCTCGTCGGGGAAGCGGACAAGGCCGACCCGGCCGATCAGCAGCGTGCCGAGCGTGCGGCCGCCCGCGGTCAGGCGGTACGCGAGTGCCGTGCCGGACGTCCCGCCCGCCGACGTATCGCCGGGCCAGGGGACGGGGCAGGCGCCCGAGCCCAGCGCTTCGGGCAGTAGGGGCGGGTCCTTCTCCAGGACGCGGCGCAGCTCCTCCATGCGGTGCTCGCTGGTGTGCCAGACGCGGGCGAGCCGGGCGCCCGGTGCGCCGGGGACGGTGCGGGAGGGGCCCTCGGAGGCGTCGTCGAGCCAGACCGCGCACCAGTCGGCGAGCCGCGGCACGAGCAGCTGTCCGGCGAGGGCGGCCACCAGGTCCTCGTCGAACTGCCCGGCGAGCAGGTCGGACGCCTCCGCGAGGAAGCTGAGCGCGCCGCGGTTGACCCACTCCATGTCGTGGGTGACCCGCTTGGGCAGCGGCGCGAGGATCTCGGCGGCACACAGCCCGCGCTGGAGCGTCTGCTCGCTCGCGTACGGATCCGGCTCGTGGCCGGCCCGGACGCCCTCGACGGGCAGCCGGGCCCAGACGGTCTTGGTGCCCGTGCGGTAGGTGATGCCCCAGGACTCGGAGAGGGTCGCGACGAGTTGCAGCCCCCGGCCGTACTCGGGGGTGCCGCTGGGCAGCGGCTTCGGCTCGCCGCGCACGGCGCGGGAGGGGTGGTGGTCGGAGACCTCGATGACGAGGGCGTCCGTGTCCTCGCCCGGCCCGGCCTCGTCGAGGCGGCACAGCAGTTCGACGTCCGTACCCGCGTGCACGACGGCGTTGGTGACCAGCTCGCTGACCAGCAGCACGGCGTCGTCGCTGACGCGGGCGGTGAGACCGGCCGCCACGGGGACGCCAAGACCGGACCAGTCGGCGAGGGCCACGCGCACGAACTGGCGTGCGTCGGCCGGCGCCTGGGGGTTTCCGGGCAACGACGTACGCGCTACCGCCGGTGGCCCGGGGCCTCCCGGGTCCTTGGCGGGGGCACGGAATTCGGCCTCCCCTTGCACGGGAAAGAACCCCACGGTACGGCTCCTGAGCAGTTCGGGCGAATACGCCTCAGGCGACACCGACAGGGTGACAGACTGACCGCGCCCATAAGCGCCGAGTCACCGAAGTGGGCCCGCTATGAGTGAGAACAGTGCTACGCCCGCGCTCGGACCCGGCCGGATCCCGGCCCCGGCGCCACCCCCGCCCTCCGCCGGGGCGGCCGGGCCCGCCCCGGCCACCGACCACGATCTGCGCACCTTGCTGGCCGCCATGCGCGCCGCGCGGGACGGGGACTTCACGAAGGTGGCGCCGGCCGGCGAGGGCGTCACCGCCGAGCTGTACGCGGTCTTCAACGAAATGCTCGACCGCTCGCTCCACTTCGACGGTGAACTGATCCGCGTCCGCCGGGAGATCATCCGGCACGGCCGCCTGGACGAACGGTTCACCCCCAGTCCGGGGCAGGGCAGATGGGCCGCCCGCATCCAGGAGGCCAACTCCCTGCTCGACTCCCTGGTGGCCCCGGCCGCCAACGCCACGCGGGTGCTCAACGCGGTGGCGGGCGGCGACCTCACCCAGCGCGTCGACCTGCACGACGGCAGCCGTGAACTGCGGGGCGATCTGCGCCGCCTGGGCCGTGCCGTCAATACGATGGTCGACCAGCTCTCCCTCTTCACCGGCGAGGTCACGCGCGTCGCCCGCGAGGTGGGAACGGAGGGGCGGCTCGGCGGGCGCGCCAAGGTGCGGGGCCTTTCGGGCAGTTGGCGTGATGTGACGGAGGCCGTCAACACGATGGCGTCCCGGCTGACCGCCCAGGTCCGGGACATCGCCCTGGTGACCACGGCGGTGGCGCAGGGCGACCTGACGCGCACGGTGACGGTGGAGGCGACCGGCGAGCTGCTGGAGCTGAAACTGACCGTGAACACCATGGTCGAGCAGTTGTCCGCCGAAGGACCTCACCGACAACGTCAACTTCATGGCGTCGAACCTCACCTCCCAGGTCCGCAACATCGCCCAGGTCACCACCGCCGTCGCCAACGGCGACCTGAGCCAGAAGATCACCGTCGACGCCCGGGGCGAGATCCTGGAGCTGAAGTCGACGGTGAACACGATGGTCGACCAGCTCTCCGCCTTCGCCGACGAGGTCACCCGCGTCGCCCGTGAGGTCGGCACGGAAGGCAATCTGGGCGGGCGGGCCCAGGTGCGGGGCGTGTCCGGCGTATGGAAGGACCTCACCGACAACGTCAACTTCATGGCCGACAACCTCACCTCCCAGGTGCGGAACATCGCGCTCGTGTCGACGGCCGTCGCCCAGGGCGACCTCGGCAAGAAGATCACGGTGGAGGCGAAGGGCGAGATCCTGGAGCTGAAGTCGACGATCAACAGAAGGACCTCACCGACAACGTCAACTTCATGGCGTCGAACCTCACCTCCCAGGTCCGCAACATCGCCCAGGTCACCACCGCCGTCGCCAACGGCGACCTCTCCAAGATGATCACGGTCACCGCGCGCGGCGAGATCCTGGAGCTGAAGGACACCGTCAACACGATGGTGGAGCAGCTGCGCGCCTTCGCCGACGAGGTGACGCGCGTGGCCCGCGAGGTCGGCACGGACGGGCGGCTCGGCGGCCGCGCGCAGGTCCTGGGCGTCTCGGGCGTGTGGAAGGACCTCACCGACAACGTCAACTACATGGCGGACAACCTCACGGGCCAGGTCCGCAACATCGCGCAGGTCGCCACCGCCGTCGCCCAGGGCGACCTCTCCAAGAAGATCGACGTGGACGCGCGCGGCGAGATCCTGGAGCTGAAGACCACCATCAACACCATGGTGGACACGCTCTCGTCGTTCTCCTCCGAGGTCACGCGCGTGGCCCGGGAGGTCGGCTCCGAGGGCCAGCTGGGCGGGCAGGCCCGGGTCGAGGGGGTCTACGGCACCTGGAAGCGCCTGACGACGAACGTGAACGAGCTGGCGCTGAACCTCACCACCCAGGTCCGCGCGATCGCCGAGGTCGCCTCCGCCGTGGCCCAGGGCGACATGACCCGTGCCATCACCGTCGAGACGCGCGGCGAGGTCACGGACCTCAAGGACAACATCAACCTCATGGTCTCCAACCTCCGCGAGACCACCCGCGCCAAGGACTGGCTGGAGTCCAACCTCGCCCGCCTCGCGGGCCTGATGCAGGGCCACCGCGATCTGATGGAGGTCGCCGATCTGATCCTGCGCGAGCTGACCCCGCTGGTGAACGCCCAGTACGGCGCCTTCTTCCTGGCGGACCCCGACACCGCGGAGAGCCCGGCGCCCACCCAGGTGACGGCGAAGGGCCTCGCCTTCATCGCGGGGTACGGCGCGGCGCAGGACTCGGTGATCGACACCGGGGGGATGCCCGCGCAGGGGCTGGTGCGCCAGGCGGCGCTGGAGAAGAAGCGCATCCTCGTGGAGAACGTCCCGCCGGACTACATCAAGATCCACTCGGGGCTCGGCGACGCGGCCCCCGCCACCGTGGTGATCATCCCGATCCTCTTCGAGGACAAGCTGCTCGGCGTGATCGAGCTGGCCACGTTCTCCCGCTTCTCCGACGTCCACCTGGCCTTCTTCGACCAGTTCGTGAACACCATCGGCGTCGCGATCAACACCATCATCGCCAACTCCCGTACGGAGTCCCTCCTCGGCGAGTCCCAGCGCCTGGCCACCCAGCTCCAGGAGCGCTCGGACGAACTCCAGCGCCAGCAGGCCGAGCTGCGCCGCTCCAACGCCGAACTGGAGGAGAAGGCGGCGCTGCTCGCCACCAGCTCCCAGTACAAGTCGGAGTTCCTGGCGAACATGTCGCACGAGCTGCGTACGCCGCTCAACTCCCTGCTGATCCTGGCCCGGCTGCTCTCCGACAACCCGGACGGACACCTCTCCGACCAGGAGGTGCAGTTCGCGACGACGATCCACCGCTCGGGCTCCGACCTCCTCCAGCTGATCAACGACATCCTGGACCTGTCGAAGATCGAGGCCGGCCGGATGGACGTACGCCCGAAGAAGCTCCCGTTGATCAAGGTCCTCGACTACGTCCACGCGACGTTCCGCCCGCTCACGCTGGACCGGGGCCTGGCCTTCGACGTCTCGGTCGGCGAGGACGTCCCGCGCGAGATGTTCTCGGACGAGCAGCGCCTCCAGCAGATCCTGCGCAACCTCCTGTCGAACGCGGTCAAGTTCACCTCGGCGGGCCGGGTCGAACTGCGGGTCAGCCGCGTCACCAACACCGCGGGCGACCGGCTGCTCCACGACAACGACGACCTCCTCTGCTTCGCCGTCAGCGACACCGGCATCGGCATCCCCGCCGAGCAACTGCCGGTGATCTTCGAGGCGTTCCAGCAGGCCGACGGCACCACCAACCGCAAGTACGGCGGCACCGGCCTCGGCCTCTCCATCAGCCGGGAGATCGCGGGCCTGCTCGGCGGCCGCATCACCGCCGAGAGCAACCCCGGTCAGGGCTCCACCTTCTCGCTGTACGTGCCCGTGGTGCACCCGGGCCACGGCGCGGCCGCCGTCGCGTACGCCGCGTCCCACATCCAGCACCTGCCGGAGCCGCAGGAGCACGCCGCGCAGCGGCCGCACACCAGCCTCGAACCCGACGACAGCTGGCCCACCCCCACCAAGCTGGAGGAGTGGAAGGAGGGCCGCGCGGGCCGCTTACTGCCGGGCCGCCGGGTGCTCATCGTCGACGACGACATCCGCAACGTCTTCGCGCTCACCCACGTACTGAGCCGCGTCGGCATGCCCGTCCTGTACGCGGAGAACGGCCGCGAGGGCATCGAGACCCTGGAGCGCAACCCCGACGTCGACATCGTCCTGATGGACATCATGATGCCGGAGATGGACGGCTACGAGACCATGGCCGCCATCCGCCGCAGTCCCCGCTGGCGGGGCCTGCCCATCGTGGCCCTCACCGCGAAGGCCATGCCGGGAGACCGCGAGAAGGCCATCTCCCAGGGCGCCACCGACTACGTCCCCAAGCCCGTGGACGTGGATCAGCTCCTCGGTGTCGTCTGCACCCTGCTGGATCCGGAGAGCGCGACCACCGACGAACAGTCCGTGCCCCCCGGTCCGGCCACCCTCGCCCCGGAGCAGGCCGGCTCTCCAGGAGAGAGCACCGCTTCGCCGGCCACCGATTGAGGCACCCTTGCTATGAGCGCAGAGCCCCTGACCGACCACCGAGCGAGCATCCTCCTTGTCGACGACATGGAGGACAATCTGATGGCCCTCGAAGCAGTCCTCGGGTCCCTGAACGAGCCGCTGGTGCGGGCTCGTTCGGGAGAGGAGGCGATGAAGGCGATCCTGCGGCAGCGGTTCGCCGTGATCCTCCTGGATGTCCGGATGCCGGGCATGGACGGCTTCGAGACCGCGGCGAACATCAAACGCCTCGACCAGACCAAGGACGTGCCCATCATCTTCCTGACGGGCACCGACCACGACGCCGGATACGCCTTCCGGGGCTATGCGACGGGCGCCGCGGACTTCCTCACCAAGCCGTTCGACCCCTGGGTGCTGCGCGCCAAGGTCACGGTCTTCCTGGAACTGCACCGCAAGAACCGCCAGCTGGAGCGGATACTGGCCCGCGAGCAGCTCCAGTTCGACGAGCTGGCCGCGCGCCTGTCCGCGATCGAGGCGCACATGGCGGCGAGCAGCCTCAAGGACGTCCTGGAGCTGCGCCACCATGTGACGCACATGGAGAAGCTGGTACAGGAGATGCGCCACGGACGCGGCCACTAGCTGTGGGCGAGCCCTGGGCCAGCTCTGGGCCGGCCCAGGGCTCGCCCAGGGCGTGTCCGGCGGGACGGGCGGGCCTCAGGCCTCGCGTGAGCCCGCGTACATCTCGTCGATCAGGTGCTTGTACTGCCGTTCGACGACCGGGCGCTTCAGCTTCAGGCTGGGCGTCAGCTCGCCGTGCTCGACGTCCAGGTCGCGCGGCAGGAGGCGGAACTTCTTGATGGTCTGCCAGCGCTGGAGGCCTTCGTTGAGCTGCTTCACATAGCCCTCGACCAGCTCGACCGTGGCGGGGGCCGCGCAGACCTCGGCGTAGGACTTGCCGCCCAGGCCGTTCTCCTCGGCCCAGGCCAGGATCGCGGGCTCGTCGAGGGAGATCAGCGCGGTGCAGAAGTTCTTGTCGGCGCCGTGCACCAGGATGTTGGAGACGTACGGACACACGGCCTTGAACTGACCCTCGACCTCGGCCGGCGCGACGTACTTGCCGCCGGAGGTCTTAATGAGGTCCTTCTTGCGGTCGGTGATCCGCAGGTAGCCGTCGACGGACAGCTCGCCGATGTCACCGGTGTGGAACCACCCGTCGGACTCCAGGACCTCGGCCGTCTTCTCCGGAAGGCCGTGGTAGCCCTCCATGATGCCGGGGCCGCGCAGCAGGATCTCGCCGTCGTCGGCGATGCGCACCTCGGTGCCGGGCAGCGGCTTGCCGACGGTGCCGGTGCGGTAGGCCTCGCCGGGGTTCACGAAGGAGGCCGCGGAGGTCTCGGTGAGGCCGTACCCCTCCAGGACGTGGATGCCGGCGCCCGCGAAGAAGTATCCGATGTCGGGCGCGAGCGCCGCCGATCCGGAGACGGCGGCGCGCAGCCGCCCGCCGAAGGCCTCACGCAGCTTGGAGTAGACGAGCGAGTCGGCGACCTTGTGCTTGGCCCGCAGCCCGAAGGGCACCGAGGCGTTGCCGGTCCTGCGGAAGTTGTCCTGGCTGACCTTCGCGTACTCGCGGGCGACGTCCGCGGCCCACAGGAAGATCTTGTACTTGGCCCCACCGGCGGCCCTGGCCTTGGCGGCGACGCCGTTGTAGACCTTCTCGAAGATGCGGGGCACGGAGGCCATGTACGTCGGCTGCACCACCGGCAGATTCTCGATGATCTTGTCCACGCGGCCGTCGACGGCGGTGACGTGCCCCAGCTCGATCTGCCCGGAGGTCAGCACCTTGCCGAAGACGTGCGCGAGCGGCAGCCACAGGTACTGCACGTCGTCGGGGCCGAGGAGGCCGGTCGCGGCGATGGCCTTCGCCATGTACGACCAGTTGTCCTGCGGCAGACGCACGCCCTTGGGGCGGCCCGTGGTGCCGGAGGTGTAGATGATCGTGGCGAGCTGCTCCTTGGAGATCGCCGCGACCCGCTCCTTGACGGCCTCGGGGTTCTTCTCCAGATGGGCGGCGCCCCGGACCTCCAGCTCGGCGAGCGTGAGCACCCAGCCCTCCGGGTCGCCCTCGCCGCCGCTCACGCCCTCGGGGTCGATCACGACGACGTGCCGCAGCTCGGGCAGCTCGGCCCGCTTCTCGCGCGCCTTGGCGAGCTGGGCCGCGTTCTCGGCGATCAGCACCCGGCTGCCGGAGTCGGCGAGGATGTACGCGGACTCCTCGGCGTTGGTCTGCGGGTAGACGGTCGTGGTGGCCGCGCCCGCGCACATGATGCCGAGGTCGGCCAGGATCCACTCGACGCGCGTGGAGCTGGCCAGGGCCACCCGGTCCTCGGGGCGCAGCCCCAGCCCGATGAGGCCCGCGGCGATGGCGAAGACGCGGTCGGCGGCCTGCGACCAGCTGAGCGCCTTCCAGACGTCGGGGCCCTCGCCGGACGGGGCCGGGACCGGGTAACGGTAGGCCTCGCCGTCCGGCGTGGCCGCCACGCGCTCCAGGAAGAGATGCGCCACCGAGGGCGGACGGTTCTCGATCAAGGTCTGTGTGTCGCTCACGACATCCTCCGGGCCCACGACGGTGCGGCGATCTGGCTGGCGGCGGCTCTGCTTCTTACGTCTGCTGCTGCCCTGTCGGCCACTTGTTTAACTTGCGAGTAACCTGCGGGTGGAGATCAGAGTAGAGCGCCGACGCCCGGCGCGTAAGGGGCAGCTACCCCTCACTTCCTCCGGACACCGAAATCCCCCGGACGCTCACACGAACGGGCCCGGCGCGTCGTACGCACCGGGCCCGTGTGGCAGCGGCAGAGCCGCGACCGGGGAGGCTACCTCTTCACGGAGGGCTACTTCTTCGCCTTGCCCGGACCGCTGTCGTCGCTGGAGAGCACCGCGATGAAGGCCTCCTGCGGCACCTCGACGGAGCCGACCATCTTCATCCGCTTCTTGCCCTCCTTCTGCTTCTCCAGGAGCTTGCGCTTACGGGAGATGTCACCGCCGTAGCACTTGGCGAGGACGTCCTTGCGGATGGCGCGGATGGTCTCGCGGGCGATGACCCGGGAGCCGATCGCGGCCTGCACCGGCACCTCGAAGGCCTGCCGCGGGATCAGCTCACGCAGCTTGGCGACGAGCCGCACGCCGTACGCGTACGCCTGGTCCTTGTGCGTGACCGCCGAGAAGGCGTCGACCTTGTCGCCGTGCAGCAGGATGTCGACCTTGACGAGCTGGGCCGACTGCTCGCCCGTGGGCTCGTAGTCCAGCGAGGCGTACCCGCGGGTCTTCGACTTCAGCTGGTCGAAGAAGTCGAAGACGATCTCGGCGAGCGGCAGGGTGTAGCGGATCTCGACGCGGTCCTCGGAGAGGTAGTCCATGCCGAGCATGACGCCGCGCCGGTTCTGGCACAGCTCCATGATCGAGCCGATGAACTCGCTGGGCGCGAGGATCGTGGCGCGTACGACGGGCTCGTAGACCTCGTCGATCTTCCCCTCGGGGAATTCACTCGGGTTGGTGACCGTGTGCTCGGTGCCGTCCTCCATGATCACGCGGTAGACCACGTTGGGGGCGGTGGCGATCAGGTCGAGCCCGAACTCGCGTTCCAGACGCTCCCGGATCACGTCCAGGTGCAGCAGCCCGAGGAAGCCGACGCGGAAGCCGAAGCCGAGCGCGGCCGAGGTCTCCGGCTCGTACACCAGCGCGGCGTCGTTGAGCTGGAGCTTGTCGAGGGCCTCGCGCAGGTCCGGGTACTCCGAGCCGTCCAGCGGATACAGACCCGAGAACACCATCGGCTTCGGGTCCTTGTAACCGCCGAGGGCCTCGGTGGCGCCCTTGTGCAGGGAGGTGATCGTGTCACCGACCTTGGACTGACGGACGTCCTTCACGCCGGTGATGATGTAGCCCACCTCGCCGACGCCGATGCCGTCGGCCGGGGTCATCTCGGGGGACGACACACCGATCTCCAGCAGCTCGTGCGTGGCCCCGGTGGACATCATCCGGATCCGCTCACGCTTGTTGAGCTGACCGTCGACCACTCGTACGTACGTCACGACGCCGCGGTAGGAGTCGTAGACCGAGTCGAAGATCATCGCGCGCGCGGGGGCGTCGGCGACGCCGACCGGCGGCGGGATCTCGGCGACGACCTTGTCGAGCAGCGCCTCGACACCCATGCCGGTCTTCGCGGAGACCTTCAGGACGTCGGCGGGGTCGCAGCCGATGAGGTTGGCCAGCTCCTCGGAGAACTTCTCCGGCTGGGCCGCCGGCAGGTCGATCTTGTTGAGGACCGGAATGATCTTGAGGTCGTTCTCCATCGCCAGGTACAGGTTGGCGAGAGTCTGCGCCTCGATGCCCTGGGCCGCGTCGACCAAGAGGACCGTGCCCTCGCAGGCCGCGAGCGAACGTGAGACTTCATACGTGAAGTCCACGTGGCCCGGGGTGTCGATCATGTTGAGGATGTGGGTACTGCCCTGGTCCGGGCCCTCGTTCGGGGCCCAGGGCAGACGCACCGCCTGGGACTTGATCGTGATGCCGCGCTCGCGCTCGATGTCCATGCGGTCGAGGTACTGAGCACGCATCTGCCGCTGCTCCACCACCCCGGTGAGCTGGAGCATGCGGTCGGCGAGCGTGGACTTGCCGTGGTCGATGTGCGCGATGATGCAGAAATTGCGGATCAGAGCCGGGTCGGTACGGCTCGGCTCGGGCACATTGTTAGGGGTCGCGGGCACGCAGGGTCCTGTCTCTTGAGGCGCCTGTAGCCTCGGGTCGGATCTATACGTAGCTTCCATCGTCCCATGGGTGGCGCACTGCGCTCGGTTTGGGCCGGTCCGATGGTGGCTGGTACCGTGGGCAGCTGTGTCTCGTAGCCCTCTCAAGCGTCGAGACGCGTGTCATCACACTCATCTGTACCTGAACCTGAGAAGGCTCTTTCGTGGCGAACATCAAGTCCCAGATCAAGCGGATCAAGACCAACGAGAAGGCGCGTCAGCGCAACAAGGCGGTCAAGTCTTCCCTGAAGACCGCGATCCGCAAGGCCCGCGAGGCCGTTGCCGCCGGTGACGCCCAGAAGGCCGCCGAGCTGACCCGTGAGGCCACGCGCCAGCTCGACAAGGCCGTCTCCAAGGGTGTCATCCACAAGAACCAGGCCGCCAACAAGAAGTCGGCGCTTGCGACGAAGGCCGCGTCTCTCAAGGGCTGAAGCCTTTACCCCGGCTAGTACGCCGGGGAGCTGATCAATCCTCCCGCGAGGGTAATTCGAGCCCTCTACCTCGAATCGCGGACAGACCACGCAGTACGCCACGCTGCGACAGTGCCCCCGGCCCACTCCGGGGGCATTGCTGTGTCTGGGGCTCTATCACGTGGGCCTGTCACCTGGGGTCTGTGGCTGGCCTGCGGGGATTGCGGGCGCGGCAGGAGTGCCCGAGGAGTGCCCCGTCAGGGGCGCGGGGAACTGCGCGACAAGCCACGGACTACCCGCACGGACGGGTGCCGGGAACAGCGCGCCCGGCCCCGAGCCGAGCGGAGCCCCCCGCAGACGACTAGGCCCCCCGGCCCGGCAAGGGCGTCAGCGGCGTCCGGCCCGAGCCGCCCGCGCAACGGCGACGACCGCCTTCTCCAAGGCGTACTCGGGATCATCGCCCCCGCCCTTGACCCCCGCATCGGCCGCCGCGACAGCCGCAATCGCCGAAGCCACCCCATCCGGGGTCCACCCCCGCATCTGCTGACGCACCCGGTCGATCTTCCAGGGCGGCATACCCAGCTCCCGAGCGAGATCGGCCGGACGCCCACCCCGCGCGGAGGAGAGCTTGCCAATGGCGCGCACGCCCTGCGCGAGGGCACTGGTGATCATGACGGGAGCGACCCCGGTCGACAGCGACCAGCGCAACGCTTCCAGCGCCTCGGCGGCCCGCCCCTCCACCGCCCGGTCGGCGACCGTGAAGCTGGAGGCCTCCGCCCGGCCCGTGTAGTACCGCCCGACGACAGCCTCGTCGATCGTGCCCTCCACGTCCGCCACCAGCTGCGACACCGCGGAGGCCAGCTCACGCAGATCGCTGCCGATCGAGTCGACCAGGGCCTGGCACGCCTCAGGGGTCGCCGAACGCCCCAGCACCCGGAACTCGCTCCGCACGAACGCGAGCCGGTCCGCGGGCTTGGTCATCTTGGGACAGGCGACCTCGCGCGCACCCGCCTTGCGCGCGGCGTCGAGCAGCCCCTTGCCCTTGGCGCCGCCCGCGTGCAGCAGGACGAGGGTGATCTCCTCGACGGGCGCCCCGAGATACCCCTTCACGTCCTTGACCGTGTCGGCGGGCAGATCCTGCGCGTTCCGCACGATGACGACCTTGCGCTCGGCGAAGAGCGAGGGGCTGGTCAGCTCGGCGAGCGTGCCGGGCTGCAACTGGTCGGGGGTGAGGTCGCGCACATCCGTGTCCGCGTCGGAGGCACGGGCGGCCGCCACCACCTCCTGCACGGCACGGTCGAGGAGCAGGTCCTCCTGCCCCACGGCGAGCGTGAGGGGAGCGAGCGGATCGTCGTGAGCTGTCTTCCTGGCCATCGCGGTCAAGCATCCCACGCGCCACTGACAGCCGGTCCCGGACGCCGTTGCCGGACGCCGGTCCCGGTATCGGAGAATGGACCGGTGAACGACGTACGACATGTCCTGGTGCTGCCCGACCGCGATGCCGCGGAGGAAGTCGCCGAAGAACTCCCCGACCGGTTCGGCGTCGCCGAGGAACCCCAGCTCGTCCGGGACGCGTTGGCCGGTGAGGACGACGCCGAGGACGCCCAGTGGCTGGTCGTGGTCGAGGACCCCGAGTCCCGCCTGGACCGCGCCGCGCTCGACGAACTGGCCGCCGAGCACGAGGGCTGGCTGGAGGCCCCCTAGGCCTTGGGAATCCCTAGGCCCGAGGACGCCCTAAGCCTTGGGGATGACCTGGATGTCGAGGTCGATCGTGATGCTGTGCCCGACAGCGGCGATACCGCGCGCCAGCATCGTCTGCCAGGTGATCGTGAAGTCGTCGCGGTGCAGTTCGGTGGTGGCGCGGCAGGCCACGCGGGTCTCGCCCTCCAGCCCCTGACCGACCCCGAGATACTCGGTGTCCAAGGTGACCGTGCGCGTCACGCCGTGCAGCGTCAGACCGCCGGATATGGCCCAACGGCTGCCGCCCTTGTGCACGAAACGGTCGCTGTAGAACTCCATCGTCGGGAACCGCCCCACATCGAGGAAGTCACCGGAGCGCAGATGGTCGTCGCGCATCTGCACCCCCGTGTCGATGGAGGCCGCGTCGATGACGACGTGCATCGCGGAGTCCTCCATGCGCTCCCCCATCCGGATAGCGCCCGCGAAGCTGTTGAACCGGCCGTGGATCCGGGCGAGACCGATGTGTCTTGCGGTGAAGCCCACGGAGGAGTGCAGGGGGTCGACCTCCCAGTCGCCGGGCTCGGGAAGCGCCGGGGGCTGGGCGACCTGGAGCGTCACATCGCCGAGCGAGGCATGAGCCTCCTCGCCGACCGTGGCACTCGCCCGGTACGGAGTGAACCCTTCCGCCGAGACCATGAGCCGGTAGTCCCCCGCCGGAACGGTGGTGACGAACGACCCGTAGGGATCCGTCCCGCCACCGACCACCTTGCGGCCCATCGCGTCACTGACGGCGAATTCCGCGTTCCGCACGGGCTCGTTGACGGGGTCGAGCACCCGGCAGCTGAGCACCCCCGCGTTCGGCGGAACCGTGAACGCCGACATGGGTCCCGTCCGTCCCACCCGATTCGTACGGTTTCCCAGCCAACGGCCGATCACGCGCGACACACCCCCGCGTTCCTTGACAACACCTGCAAACTGCAACGAAGAGGCATTCGATCACCGTTGCGGCATTCGATGCAACACGGCCGTACATCACGGGAATGCTGACGATGCGCTGGAAGTGTCGCGAGTAGCCCGAATTGGTAGCCCCTCCCTTCTCGTTTTACCAGGTCAAACGGTGTTCCCGGCGGTAGCGGCGCAGGGCACCACAGCTCGGATCAGCCCGGGGCGCCATGGTTCGGATCAGCCCGGGGCGCCATGGCTCGGATCAGCCCGCCTCGGCTAGGGCGGCCGCGTGGCCGCTTCCAGCCGGGGCGACGCCCGCGCGCCGGAAGCCACCACCGCGACCGAGCCGTCCACGTCCGTGCGCAGCACCTGGGCCCCTCCCGCCCGCAGGGCCGCGACCGTGACAGGCGCGGGGTGGCCGTACGAGTTGTCCGCGCCGCAGGAGATCAGCGCCAGCCTCGGCGCCGCCCTGCGCAGCAGCTCCGGATCCTGGTGGGCCGAACCGTGATGGGCCACTTTGAGGACATCCACGGAGGCGAGCGACGCGGCGGCCGGGCTGCGCAGCAGGGCACGCTGGCCGGGCGGCTCCAGGTCCCCGAGGAGCAGCAGACTCAGTCCCGCGGTGCGCACGAGCAGCGTGACGCTCGCGTCGTTCGGTCCCTCGGGTGGCGGCGCCGGGCCCGCCGGGGGCCACAGGACCTGCCAGTCCAGGGCTCCCGCGCGCCGCCGCTCGCCCGCCACGGCCCGGGTCACCGGGACCTTCTCGGCAGCCGCTTGCTCCCTCACGAACTCCGCCTGCTCCGGTGGCTCCTGGAACCCCGTCGTCTGGATCACCCCCACCTCGCGCCCCCGGAGCACTCCCGGCAGCCCCGCGACATGGTCGGCGTGGAAGTGCGTGAGCAGCACCAGCGGCACCCGGGTGATGCCGAGCGAGCGAAGGCACCGATCGGCCGCCACCGGGTCGGGCCCCGCGTCGACGACCACCCCCGTGCCCTCCCCCGCCGCCAGCACCGTGGCGTCGCCCTGGCCCACGTCGCACATCACCATGCGCCACCCCGGCGGCGGCCAGCCCGCGATCACCCGGGTGAGGGGCGGCGGCTGGACGATCGCCAGGAGGAGCAGCAGGGCGCAGGCCCCGGCGAGCCACGGACGCCGCGCGAGTCCCCGGCCTGCCAGGACGAGCACCACAGTGGCGAGCGCGAGCAGCAGGCCGCCGCGCCAACCGCCCGGCCAGTCGATGCCGCTGCCGGGCAGCACCGCGCCGGTGCGGGCGATCTCCGCGATCCACTCGGTGGGCCAACTCGCGCCCCACGCCAGTGCCTCGGCGACCGGCATCGCCACCGGCGCCGAGGCCAGCGCGGCGAAGCCGAGCACGGTGGCGGGCGCGACCGCGAACTCCGCGAGCAGATTGCACGGCACCGCTACCAGGCTCACCCGGGCGGCGAGGACGGCGACGACGGGCGCGCACACCGCCTGCGCCGCGGCCGCGGCGGCCAGCGCGTCGGCACACCGCGGCGGCATCCCGCGTCGGCGTAGCGCCGCACTCCAGCGTGGCGCCAGGGTGAGCAGGGCTCCGGTGGCGAGTACGGAGAGCAAGAAGCCGTAGCTACGGGCCAGCCACGGGTCGTACAGGACGAGCAGCAGCACAGCGGCGGCCAGCGCCGGGATCAGCGATCTGCGTCTGCCGGTGGCGATGGCGAGGAGTGCGATCAGTCCGCAGGCCGCGGCCCTCAGCACGCTCGGGTCCGGGCGGCAGACGATGACGAAGCCGAGGGTGAGCAGCCCGCCCAGCAGCGCGGTCGTGCGTAGTGGGATGCCCAACTTCGGCGCGAGGCCGCGTCGTTCGACCCGCTGTGCCGTGCCGGGCGGTCCGATGAGCAGCACGAGGACGATCGTGAGATTCGCGCCGCTGACGGCGAGCAAGTGCGTCAGGTCGGTGTCCTTGAACGCCTGCTCAAGCTCGGTGGGCAGCCGTGAGGTGTCCCCGACCACCAGTCCCGGCAGCAGCGCGCGGGCGTCGGCCGACAGGTCTTCCGTGGCCTCGCGCAGCCCGCTCCGCAACTCCCCGGCGAGCCGCTGTGCCCCGGACGGCGCCCCGACCACCCTGGGCGCCTGCTCGCCCGACACCCTGAACACGGCCGCGGTCCTGTTCCCCTCCGGCAACGGCGGAGCCAACCTCCCTTGCGCCCGTAGCCGCGTGGAGGGCAGCAGCGTGAGCCAGGGGTCGCCGGGGTGACCAACACCCGCCGGCCGGTCGCCCGGCGCCCTCACCTCCGCTCCCCGGCCACCCGGCAGGTACGGCGGCTTCGCGGGCCCCGAGGCCTCTCCCCGCACCACGACCAGCACCGGTGCCCGTGTCACCGCCACCGTGCCGTCCGCCTGCGTGACACGGACAACGTCGGCGTCCAGGACGACAGTGGGCGGCATCGCGTGGGCGCTCGCGACGCGGGGCCGCACGCGCCGAGGGTCGGACGTGACCTCCAGCTCCGCCTCCACCTCGGCGAATTCGCTCGCCAGGGCGGGGATCGGGCCCCGGTGCAGATCCGCCCCGTGCAAGGCCGCGGAGCCCGCGGAGGCGGCGGCGCAGAACAGGGTCGCGGCCACCGACAACCGCGCCCGGGCATACCGCCGACCGGCGCCCCGCCCGCGCGGCGACCACCCCCGCCGCCCACCCGGAGTCCCGCCCGGGGGCGCGGGCCCGACCCCGATCCCAGTCGTCCACGTGATCAGCAACGCGCCCGCCACCGCCACACAGACCACCACCGTGGCGACCACCCACCGTGGCGGCGCGTCCAGCATGAGCGCCGCCGCCAGCCACGCCGCTAACGCGGGTGGCACCAGGCGGAGATCGACCGGCCCCTCCTGCCGTGGGTGCGAGGCGCCGAGGCGGTGGCCCGATGAGACGTGGACCGCCGCACGCGTGCCTCCGCTCCCAGATCGCGGCGTCATGGCCGTACAAGATCCTGGAGATCGGCGAAGCGTCGGTCGCCGATGCCGTTGACCTCGCGCAGCTCTTCGACGGAGCGGAAACCGCCGTGCTCTGTGCGGTAGTCGATGATGTGCTGCGCCAACACGGGCCCGACCCCCGGCAGTTCGTCGAGCTGCTCCGCGGTCGCCGTGTTCAGTCCGACGGGGCCCGTGGCGGCCGCCCCCGGCCCGGCTCCTACCGGGCCCGACCCCGCCGCGGCACCGGCTCCGCCCGGACCGGTGGCCGCGGCCGGCTCTCCGACCACCACCTGCTCACCGTCCATCAGGAACCGCGCGCGGTTGAGGCCGCCCATGTCCGTACCGGGCCGGGCCCCGCCCGCGGCGCGCAGCGCGTCGGCCACCCGGGACCCGGCGGGGAGCCGGTGCACGCCGGGACGGCGGACCTTCCCACTGACGTCGACGACGATCGCGCCACCACCCGCACCGGTCACCGCACCGGCCGCACCACTCCCGCCCGCCGGTGTGCGCCCCGCCTCGGCCGGGGCCCCCGGCGAGGGAGCCGGTCGCGCCCCGTGCTCGGAGGCCGCGCCCGCCGAGCGCACGACGTCCGGCGCCTCGACGGGCCGCGTCCGCCCCGCCCAGAAGTGCTGCGCGGCGAAGACCACGGCGACGGCGAGGACCACGACGAGCGCGACCACGCCCCGCCGTTCGAGCCCGCACCGCGACTGGAGCCACACCGGCAACCGCTCCCGTACGGCAAGGCCCATCCGCTCCCGCCGCGAGGGTCCGGCCCGCTCCGCCCCCTTCGAAGCCGCCTCCGTCTCCTCCAGGTCCTCCCCGGCAGCCCCTTCCCAGGTCTCCTCCCGCCGGGCCCACCCCGGCACGGGCGGAGCCGGACGCGCCACACCCCCGCCCCCGCCCCCGCTGCCCGGCAACAGCGACATATCCGCGGCCGCCACGTCCAACGGGCGTGAGGAAGGCGGGGGTTGTGGCTCGGTGAAAAGTCTCTCCGCGCGCAACCGCACCGCCTCCGCCGAGGCATGGCCGCGCCGGACCCGGCGGGCGTGACGCCGCTGCGCGCGGCCGTCGGACGCGGGGGCGCGACCAGGGCCGCTCGTCGCGGAAACTGTCCGAGAAGGTGATCGAAGTGAGGTCATGCCGACGACGTTAGGCACTGCCGCGACATTATGTTGATCTTGGTCAATTCCCGTGGACTACCCGGCAGTTGTGGATAACTTCGTCACCCACACGTGGGACAGAGCCGGTTCTCACCGAGGCGAGACCACAACCCCCAACAACCCCGGCCCGGTGTGCGCCCCGATCACCGCGCCCACCTCGCTGACGTGCAGTTCCCCGAGCCCCGGCAGCCGCTCGCGCAGGCGGTCCGCGAGGGCCGACGCCCGGTCCGGCGCCGCCAGATGATGAACCGCGATGTCAACCCGGCCCGTACCGGCGCGTTCGACGACGATCTCCTCCAGGCGGGCGATCGCCTTCGACGCCGTCCGCACCTTCTCCAACATGTCGATGCGGCCGCCGTCCAGCTTCAGGAGGGGCTTCACGGCGAGCGCAGAGCCCAACAGCGCCTGCGCGGCGCCGATACGGCCGCCCCTGCGCAGATAGTCGAGGGTGTCGACGTAGAAGTACGCGGACGTGCCCGCGGCGCGCTTCTCGGCGGCCGCCACCACCTCCTCCACCGGATCGCCCGCCTCGGCGGCCTCCGCGGCCGCGACGGCGCAGAAGCCGAGGGCCATCGCGACCATGCCGGTGTCCACCACCCGCACCGGCACCGGAGCGTCCTTCGCGGCGAGGACCGCCGCGTCGTACGTACCGGAGAACTCGGCGGACAGATGCAGCGAGACGATGGCCGTGGCGCCCGCCTCGGCCACCTTCCTGTACGTCTCGGCGAAGACCTCGGGGCTGGGCCGGGACGTCGTCACCGGCTTCCGCTTCTGCAACGCCAGGGCGAGGGAGCGTGCCGAGATCTCGGTGCCCTCCTCCAGCGCCTGGTCTCCCAGGACCACGGTCAGGGGCACCGCGGTGATGCCGTGCCGCTCCATCGTCCGCTGCGGCAGATAGGCCGTGGAATCCGTGACGATCGCGACATGGCGGGACATGGGCTGGACACTACCCGCCCGGGCCGCCGGGCGGCAGCCCGGCCCCTGCTCGCCCCTTCCCCGGGAGGAGGTGCCCCGCGTCATGGGCGGCTCAGGTCGTGCTCTCGGGCTTGGCCTTCTTCTCCCATGGATACGTGGGCGTCTGCGAAGGCGGCGTGATCGCCGGACGCGTGGGCTCCTGGGACGCCTGCGGTGCGGGCTCGGACCAGGTCTGCTCCGCGTCCTTGCCGGGCTGCGCGGCGGCGGGCTCGGGCCAGGCTTCGGGGGCCCGCGCGGGGGGCGGCTCCGTCGCCCAGTGCCGCAGGGCGCCCGCCTCCATGTCGATCTGCGTGCTCAACGAGTCCAGGTCGTCGCCCGCGAACCGGTGGGCACGGTCGCGCGCCGACCACCGCAGCGAGTCCGCCGCCTTGGTGATCTGTTCCGTACGCTCCCTCAGCTCGGGGAGCCGCTCGGCCAGGGCCGCCTTGTCCGGGTCACGCTCCAGCCGCCGCAGCTCACCGTCCAGCTCGTGCCCGTGCGCGCTGAGCCGGTCGAACAGGCCGAGGGACTCCTTCAGGGAGACATCCTCGACGGCGCCCGCCTTCAGGACGTCCTGCGTGGCCCGCATCGACGTGCGCAACGACAGCCGCAGCTGGGCCAGTTCACCCGAGGCGCCGACCTGGGTGAAGCTCTTCGCGCGAAGGGTGGTGTCCTCCACCGTGCGGCGGGCCTCCGAGATGGTGCGGTCCACACCCCGCTTGGCGGCCTTGACGACCTTCACCGTGGCATACACCCCCAGCACCAGGAACAGCACGACGAGCAGCGCCACGATCACGCCCACGGCTTCCATGACGCCCCTCTCCGAGTCCGGTCCGATCCGCTCCCGCGGTGCCCCCTCCACCGTAAACGGAGAAGGCAGGCCGGAGGTTCCATCCGAACCCCCAACCTGCCCTTAAGGGAAGACCCCTATGCCACTGATCCGCCAGGGGCCGGTCCGCTACGCCGGAACGATGTTCACCAGCTTCGGAGCCCGCACGATCACCTTGCGGATGCCCGCGCCGTCCAGTGCGGCCACGACCTTCTCATCGGCCAGGGCCACCTTCTCCAGCTCCGCGTCGGAGATCGACGGCGGGACCTCCAGACGTGCCTTGACCTTGCCCTTGATCTGCACGACGCAGGTCACGGACTCGTCCACGACGTACGCCGGGTCGGCGACCGGGAAGTCCTGGTGGACGACCGATTCGGTGTGGCCCAGCTTGCGCCACAGCTCCTCGGCGACGTGCGGGGCCAGCGGCGCGATCAGCAGCACCAGGCGCTCGGCGACCGACCTCGGCACCGCGCCGCCCGCCTTCGTCAGGTGGTTGTTCAGCTCGGTGATCTTGGCGATGGCGGTGTTGAACCGCATGCCGTCCAGGTCCTGGCGGACCCCGTCGATCGCCTTGTGCAGGGCGCGCAGCGTGGCCTCGTCGATGTCGGCCTCGGCGACGTCCGTGACGGTGACCTCACCGGTCGACTCGTCGACGATCAGGCGCCACAGGCGCTGCAACAGGCGGTACTGGCCGACGACCGCGCGGGTGTCCCAGGGGCGGGACACGTCCAGGGGGCCCATCGCCATCTCGTACAGGCGCAGGGTGTCCGCGCCGTACTCGTCGCAGATCTCGTCCGGCGTGACGGCGTTCTTCAGGGACTTGCCCATCTTGCCCAGCTCGCGCTTGACCGGCTCGCCCTCGAAGAAGAACGTCCCGTCGCGCTCCTCGACCTCGGTCGCCGGCACCGGGAAACCGCGGCTGTCCCGGTAGACGTACGCCTGGATCATGCCCTGGTTGTAGAGCTTGTGGAACGGCTCGGCGGACGAGATGTGCCCCAGGTCGAACAGGATCTTGGACCAGAAACGCGCGTACAGCAGGTGCAGCACCGCGTGCTCGGCGCCGCCCACGTACAGGTCGACGCCGCCGGTCGGCTGTCCCGCGCGCGGGCCCATCCAGTACTGCTCGACGGCGGGGTCGACCAGCTGCTGGTCGTTGCGCGGGTCCAGGTAGCGCAGTTCGTACCAGCACGAACCGGCCCAGTTGGGCATGGTGTTGGTCTCGCGGCGGTACTTCTTCGGACCGTCGCCCAGGTCCAGGGTGACGTTGACCCAGTCCTCGTTGCGGGACAGCGGGGTCTCCGGGGAGGTGTCCGCGTCGTCCGGGTCGAAGGTGCGCGGCGAGTAGTCGTCGACCTCCGGCAGCTCCAGGGGCAGCATCGACTCGGGCAGCGAGTGGGCGACGCCGTCCTCGTCGTAGACGATCGGGAAGGGCTCGCCCCAGTAGCGCTGGCGGCTGAACAGCCAGTCGCGCAGGCGGAAGTTGACGGTGCCCTCGCCGATGCCGCGCGTGGCCAGCCAGCCGGTGATGCGCGCCTTGGCGTCGACGACGTCCAGGCCGTCCAGGGAGAACTCCGCGTTCGCGGAGTTGATCAGCTTCGCTTCGTGCGAGACGAAGGCGTCGTCCCAGGTGGCGGTGTCGGTGCCGCGGCCGTCCGACGGCTCGACCACGCAGCGCATCGGCAGGTGGAAGGCGCGCGCGAAGGCGAAGTCGCGGCTGTCGTGCGCCGGGACGGCCATGATCGCGCCGGTGCCGTAGCCCATCAGGACGTAGTCGGCGATGAAGACCGGGACCTGCTCGCCGCTGACCGGGTTGGTGGCGTAGACGCCGGTGAAGACGCCGGTCTTCTCCTTGGCGTCGGCCTGGCGCTCGACGTCGGACTTCGACGCGGCGAGGGCGCGGTACTTGGCGACGGCCTCGGCGGGCGTGGCGTGGCCGCCGGTCCACACCTCGTGGGTGCCCTCGGGCCAGGCCGCCGGGACGACCTTGTCGACCAGCTCGTGCTCGGGCGCCAGGACCATGTAGGTCGAGCCGAACAGGGTGTCCTGGCGGGTGGTGAAGACGGTGATCGCGTCGCCCTCGGTACCCACGGGGAAGTTGACCCGCGCGCCTTCGGAGCGGCCGATCCAGTTGCGCTGCTGGAGCTTGATGGCGTCGGGCCAGTCCAGCGCGTCCAGGTCGTCCAGCAGGCGGTCGGCGTACGCGGTGATGCGCATGTTCCACTGGCGCAGCTTGGCCTTGAAGACGGGGAAGTTGCCGCGCTCGGAGCGGCCGTCGGCGGTGACCTCCTCGTTGGCCAGGACGGTGCCCAGCCCCGGGCACCAGTTGACGGGCGCGTCGGAGGCGTAGGCCAGGCGGTACTGGCTCAGCACCTCGGCGCGCTCCGAGGCGTGCAGCTCGCTCCACGCGCGCGTGGAGCCCGGTACCGCACGCTCACCGCCGTCGAACTGCGCGACCAGGTCGGCGATCGGGCGGGCCTTCTTGACGTCGGCGTCGTACCAGGAGTTGAAGATCTGGACGAAGATCCACTGGGTCCACTTGTAGTAGTCCGGATCGATCGTCGCGAACGAACGCCGCTTGTCGTGCCCCAGACCCAGGGAGCGCAGCTGGGCCTTCATGTTCTCGATGTTGGCCTCGGTGGAGACCCGGGGGTGCGTGCCCGTCTGCACGGCGTACTGCTCGGCGGGCAGGCCGAAGGCGTCGAAGCCCAGGGTGTGCAGGACGTTGTGGCCGGTCATGCGCTGGAAGCGCGCGAAGACGTCCGTGGCGATGTACCCCAGGGGGTGGCCGACGTGCAGGCCCGCTCCGGAGGGGTACGGGAACATGTCCATGATGAACTTCTTGGGCTTGGCGACCAGCGCGGCCTGTGCCTCGTTCCGCGCGGCCATGTCACCGCTCGGGTTCGGCGCCTCGTAGGTGCCCTCGGCGTCCCAGAAGTCCTGCCAGCGTGCCTCGATCTCAGCGGCCAGAGCGGCCGTGTAGCGGTGCGGCGCGGCCACCTCGGAGGCGGCAGCAGAATTCGTCTCGCTCATGATCCTCAAAGCTCCATCGATCGTCTCTGCCTACGGAATTGACCGTGCTGGCCAAATGAAAAAGCCCCTCGCACAGGAGGGGACGCCGCGCCGATTCCGACCGCGATTCACCGGCGGTCGGGACTGATCAGCGCGGCCCGCTAAGCAGAAGGCGTACGGCACGCATGGCGTCAGGGTACCGCAGCGCCCGCGCGGCCCGCGACGAGGTCACGCGGGCGGCGGCGAGACCCCTCCCACCGACCCTTGGCCAATGGTTACTCCGCGTACCGCCCACTATCGGGGCAACACCAAGACCACATCGCACTTAGATAACAACGCAATAACTCAAACCCCGTACCCGCTGGTATGGAGCGACTTAGCATGCGGCGGACCGAACCATTTCGGAGCCGCCCCATGAACCCTCTGCACCCTCATCGCCAGAGCCGTCCTCTCGGCACCCGAGCGCAGCTCCAGCGCCGTCTGCTCGGCACCGGAGCCCTGCTCCTGATACCCCTGCTCGTCGTCGTGGGCAGCGACGCCTTCCGGGCCGCCCTGGACTTCACCACCGGCGTCCTGTGCCTGGTCTCCCTCACCGCCGCCGTGGTCTGGGGCCTGGTCGCCACCGACCGTCTCTTCCTGCGCTCGCGCCAGCGACTGCTCGCCCAGGCCGTGCACCGGGCCACAGCGGTCGCCTCCGTCGGCTTCCTGCTGCTGCACGGCACCGTCAAGGTCGCCCTGGACCACGTCTCGCTCCTCGGCGCCCTCGTGCCCTTCGGGCTCGGTGTCACCGGCACCGCCGGGCTGATCGGCCTCGGCTCGCTCGCGGGCCTGCTCATGGTGGCCACGAGCGTCACCGGCGCCCTGCGCAGCGCCTTCGCCTCCCCCGCGCGGATCGCCTCGCGCTGGCGGTCGCTGCACATGCTGGCCTACCCCGCCTGGTGCGCGGCGCTGATCCACGGCCTGTACGCGGGCCGCCCGCCGAAGCCGTGGGTCATCACCCTGTACTGCCTGTGCCTGGTCGCGGTCGCCGGGGCCGTCGCCCTGCGCGCGGCGCCGCCGCCGATCAAGCGGATGGTCGCCTCCCGGATCCTGGCCCTGCTGGAACCCGACCGGGGGGCTCCGCCCCGCGGCCGGCCACGCGCGCGGGACACCGCCTCCAGCCCGCTCCCCGGCACGGCCCCCGACTTCACGGCCGCCCCCGATCCCGTCGTCGGCATCTCCGCGGCCTACCGCGCACTGGCCGAGCCGCCACGCCACGCGCCCCTCGCCGAGCCCGCGGAGGGCTGGCCCGTCCCCTGTCCGCCCCCGCCCGCCGAGTCCCCGTACGTGGCGCCCCAGCCCACGTACGACACCATGCCCCAGCCCGTCTACGACCTCTCCTACGACTACCGCACCGCGTACGACAGCGGCCCCGCCACCGAACCGCTGCCCCGGCCCTTCCAGGCCCCCAGCTCGGGCGAGCCCTGGAACGCCGGCACCGGAGGCCATCCTTGAACGCGCCGCTCCCCGACGTCCCCGAAGTCCGCGTCGTCGGTCTCCCCCTCCTCACATCCGGCTTCGACCTGGTCGAACGCCTGGATCTGACCATGCATCTGAAGGTGCACGGCCCGCTGGAACCAATGGCGGGCGAGCCGCTCGCCCGCCTCGCCGAGCAGATCGCGCTGCGCGGCCGGGGCGGCGCCGGCTTCCCCTTCGCCCGGAAGCTGCGGGCCGTCGCCGACGCGGCGATACGCCGCGGCGTGCGCCCCGTAGTGGTCGTCAACGGCAGCGAGGACGAACCGGCCTGCCGCAAGGACACCGTCCTGATCAACCGCGCCCCGCACCTGATCCTGGACGGCGCCCTGCTCGCCGCGGAGGCCATCGGCGCCCGCACCCTCGTCATCGGCGTGACGCGCGACTCCACCGAGGCCTCGATGAGCAGCGCCCTCGCCGAGCGCGGCCTCGGCAACCGCCGCGGATCGGCGCTCCGCGCGCGTGTGCAGCGCAATCCGGTACGGATGGTCACCGGGGAGTCCTCCGCCCTGGTGCGCTCGGCCGACGGCGGCCCCCCGCTGCCGCCGGGCCGCAAGGTGCGTACGTCCGACTCCGGAGTGGGCGGCGCGCCCACCCTGCTCTCCAACGCGGAGACCTTCGCGCAGCTCGCCATCGCCGCCCGGACCGGCGCGGACCGCTACTGCCGCACCGGCCTGCGCGACGAGCCGGGCACGGTCCTGCTGACCCTCTCCGGAGCGGTCACCCGGCCGATGGTCGTCGAGGTGCCCACGGGAGTGCCCCTGCGGTACGTCCTTCAGCTCGCCGGCGCCCCACCGCTCCCCCAGGGCGTGCTGACGGGCGGGTACCACGGCAAGTGGCTCGACAGCGTCACGGCGCACGACGCGGTCGTCTCCCGCGCCTCCCTGGAGGCCTGCGGAGGCGCGCTCGGCGCGGGCGCGATCCTGCCGATCGGCGAGGACACCTGCCCCCTCGGGGAGTCGCTGCGCGTCGCGCACTGGCTCGCCGCGGAAAGCTCCGGCCAGTGCGGCCCCTGCTACCTCGGCCTCCCGGCGGCGGCGCGCGGCCTCGCGGAGGTCCTGGACGGGGGCGGCCCGACCGCCCTCGAAGCGCTGCGCGAGGTGACCCGTGCCGTGAAGAGGCGCGGCGCCTGCAAGCATCCCGACGGCTCGGCGGCCTTCCTGGAGTCGTCGATCGCGGCGTTCACCGACGACCTCGCGGCGCATGTCCTGGGCAGTGGTTGCGGCCGTCCCGTGACGGGTGTCCTGCCCCTCCAGGCGGAGGCTCCCCCGGCCCAGGCGCCCAGTGGCCGCAAGCTGGCCGTCGACTGGACGCTCTGCCAGGGGCACGGCCTGTGCGCGGATATCGTCCCGGAGCTGATCCAGCTCGGCCCGGACGGCTTCCCCGCCGTGGCGGAGGCCGCCGTACCGCGCTACTCCGAAGCGCGCGCCTCCCGCGCCGTGCGCCGCTGCCCGGCGCTCGCCCTGCGCATCGAGGAGGACCCGGAGGCGGCGCCACCGGCCCGTCCCGAGCGGCCCGCCGCGCTCCCGCCCGGCCGGCGCCGCAGGGCGCTGGGCAGCGGTCGGGAGTGACGAGAAGGTCCGCTACGACAGCGGGACCCCAGAGAGGAACGACAAAGAAATGAGAGCGGGCCACCCGATCCGGGTGGCCCGCTCTCATGTGCTGTGGAGCTAAGGAGAATTGAACTCCTGACCTCCTGCATGCCATGCAGGCGCTCTACCAACTGAGCTATAGCCCCTTGCTGTGTCCGCCCGGTTTCCCCGGCGGCTCCGCCAACATTACACGGTCATCCGGGTGCTCCACCAAATCGGTTCCGGTCTGGGCCGATACCGCCCGATAAGGCCGGTACTGTCAGCCTCCGTGACCGTGATCGCGTTCGCCGCCGCCCGCCGCCGCGTGCCCCTGGCCGCCGGGGCCTGTCTGCTCTCGTTCACGGCCTTCTGGCTGGCCCAGCGCGCCGCCGACGTCTCGATGATCGACCTGATGGTCTACCGGGCCGAGGGCGAGACCGTGCGCGCGGGCGGCGACCTGTACGCCCTGCGCACCACCGAAGCCCATCTGCCGACGACCTACCCGCCGTTCGCCGCGCTCCTGTTCACCCCGCTGACGCTCCTGGACATCCCGGACATGCGCGCGCTCGCGACGCTCGGGAACCTGCTCCTCCTCGTCGTGTTCGTATCGCTCTCCCTGCGGTTCGTCGGTGAGGCCCGGCACGCGCGCGTGGAGAACGTCCTGTGGGTGTCCGCGCTCGCCGTCTGGTGCGAGCCGGTGTGGACGACCCTGCGCTACGGACAGGTCAACCTGCTGCTCGCCGTCCTCGTCCTGGGGGACCTGTCCCGGCGCCCCGGCCACCGCTGGGCGGGCCTGGGCATCGGCGTCGCCGCCGCGATCAAGCTCACTCCCGCACTCTTCGCGGTGTTCCTGGTGCTGACCGGGGGCGCCGAGGCGCTGCGGCGCGGTGTGTGGCGACCCGCGGTGCGCCACGCGTGCGTGGCGGCCGTCTCGTTCGCGGGCGCGACGCTCCTCGCGGCCGCCGTCCTGCCCTACGACTCGTGGCGGTTCTGGACCCGGATGGTCTTCGACGCGGGCCGGGTCGGGCTCGCGGAGGACACCGCGAACCAGTCCCTGCGCGGTGTCCTCGCCCGGCTCCTGCACACCCCGGAGCCCGGCGCGCGGTGGGCGGCGGTCGCGGCGGCGTGCTGCGCGCTCGGCCTGGCGGTCGCGGTGGCCGCCGCGCTGCGCGGGGAGCGGGCCAGGGCCGCGCTCTGCTGTGCGGCGACGGCGCTCCTGGTGAGCCCGGTGTCGTGGTCGCACCACTGGGTGTGGTGCGTGCCCATGGTGCTGCTCCTGGGGGCCGAGGCGGCCCGCCGCGGGGGCCGGGCCCGGTGGGCGGCCACCGCAGCCGCGTCCCTGGTCTTCTGCTCGTACGCCCTGTGGTGGGTGC
Source organism: Streptomyces sp. NRRL S-920 (assembly GCF_000717945.1). NCBI lineage: Bacteria > Bacillati > Actinomycetota > Actinomycetes > Kitasatosporales > Streptomycetaceae > Streptomyces > Streptomyces sp. NRRL S-920. The sequence goes on along the minus strand of NZ_JODF01000018.1, from coordinate 94,104 downwards.
CGCACGGGCCGGGGCGGCTCGAACTCGGCCAGAATTATGGCCAGATGACGCTGTCCGCCCTCTACGTAGTGACCGCTTTGGGGTTCCTGCTGGTCGGCGTCACGCGGTGGCGAACGAGTAGAACCGCTTGAGGGTGCAGTGCTCGTCGAGCAGCCGGCCGTAGATCGGCTCCCCTTCGAGTTCGCGGTAGGTCTCGATGGGGTCGCCTTTTATGATCAGCGCCCGCGCACACTCCTCGCACCAGTACTGGTATTCGTTGTTGACCGGCTCCATGTCGCGGACGATGGGTGTGCCACTGCCGCACCAATCGCATTTCCGCCTGTGTGCACCCATCGATCAGCTCCAGCTGTGGCCGCAGGCGGTGCAGACATAACTGACCCCGCCGTTGTCACCGAGTACCTGGGCGACGTGGGCCGAGCCGCAGGAAGGGCAGTTGAGGAGGGCGCCGAGCGCGGCACGTACTCGTGTCGCCGCGTCGTCGAAGAGGCGGTCGACCTCTTCGAGGATGCTCGCAGGCATCGCGCTCTCCCTCCCGTCGGGCTGCGTCACCTTCCGGCTGTCCGATTCTGCCACGCTCCGAGCGGCCCGGTCAGCGAGGCATTCGTACCAGTCCGGACACGGCGCCGAGCACGGCCACCGCCGAGAGCGCGTAGCAGCACACCAGGAGCGCGCTCCCGGATGAATACGCCCCGGCGCCCCCCTGCGACTCAATCCGGTTCAAGAAGAGCGCTCCGAAGCAGGCGACTCCGGTCAGCTGGCCGAGCTGCGTGACCGTGGCGAGGAGGCCGCTGGCGTCGGCCGCGTCCTCGGCGCGCACCGTGGCGAGCGCCCGTGTGAGCGTCGGCCCGAAGCCGAGCGAGAGCCCCGCGCCGACGCCGACGAAGGCCACGTACAGCCAGAGACCGCCGTCACCGCCGTCGCGCAGCAGCAGACCCACGGCGGCCGTCGACACGGCGGTCAGCGCGAAACCGCCGGGAATCAGCGGCCTTTGGACCGCCTGGGGCCAGCGGCGCCAGGTCAGGCCGACCAGGCCGAAGACCGCGGCGGTCGGTGCGAAGGTGAGACCGGCGCGCAGCGCGCTGTGGCCGAGGCCGCCCTGGACGTGCAGGGTGAGCACGAAAAGGAAGCCCGCGTTGGCGGCCATCACCGCGGTGACCCGGAACACGGCGAGGCCCATGCCCGGTGTCCGCAGGACCCGCGGCGCGATCAGCGGCGCCCCGCCCCGGCGGGCGAGCCGCGACTCGTAGGCGCAGAACAGCGCGAAGAGGAGCGCGGCGGCGGTCAGTGAGAGCCAGGGCCACAGCGGCCAGTCCTCCTCCTCGCCGAGGACGAGCGGCACGGTGAACAGCGACACGGCGGCGCCGAGCAGCACCAGCCCCGGCAGATCGAGGCCGCGCGCCCGCCCCGCCGCGCGCTCCGCGTCGTCGTCGCGCGGCAGCACGCGCGCCGCGAGGAGGAGCAGGACCACGCCGACCGGCACGTTCACCAGGAACACCGGCCGCCAGCCGGTGCCGAACAGGTCGGCGCTGACGAGGACCCCGCCGAGCACCTGCCCGGCGGCGGCACCGGTCGCGAGGACCGCCGAGTACGCGCCGAGCGCCTTCACCCGCGCCTCGCCGGCGAAGTTCCGCTGGATCAGGCTGAGCACCTGGGGGATGAGGAGGGCGGAGCCCGCGCCCTGGAGCAGTCGGAAGGCGGTCAACTCCCCGGCCCCCCTGGCGAGTCCGCAGGCGAGCGAGGCCACGGTGAAGACCGTGAGGCCCACGAGGTACATCCGCCGGTGTCCGAGGCGGTCGCCGAGCCGGGCGCCGGTGATCAGGAGCACCGCGTACGTGATGGTGTAACCGGCGATGACCAGCTGCAACCCGGCGCCGGACGCGTGCAGTTCGGTGCGGATGGTGGGGGCCGCGACATTGACGATGAAGACGTCGAGCAGCGCCATGAACTGGGCGGCCAGCACGACCGCGAGGAACCGTCCGCGGCGATTGTCAGTGCCGGGGGCTTTACTGAGTGCGGGAGTTGAACCCGCGGGGGCGGGTGAGGTGGTCGTTGTCATGCCGTCGAGCGTGCGGACGATCGAGTACGGGTAACGAGAGCCCGCTGATGCTGGTACTGACAGCACCTGGCAGGGGCCGGGGCGGGCGCGGACGATGGGGGCGTGACGACGATGACGGGGACGACCGGGATCCGGGGACAGGCACAGGAGCGGACGCGGCAGACAGCGGCCCCGCTGCGGCGAGCAGAGGACGCACGGGCAGCGACTTCGCAGCCCCCGCCGGAACAGACACAGCCCCCGGCCACCCAGTGGCGCCCCCCGGAACAGACACAGGCAACCGCCCCACAGGCCCCGCCGCGCCACACACAGGCAACCGCCCCGCAGGCCTCGCCGGGCCACACACAGGCAACCGCCCCGCAGCCCCAGCGCCCGCCGGACCAGACACACCCCCCAACCACCCAGCGGCGCCGGCCCGAGCTGGCCGCCTTTCTGCGTGGCCGCCGGGCCCGGGTGACACCGGCCGACGTGGGCATGGCCCCGGGTCTGCGCCGCCGTACTCCGGGGCTGCGCCGTGAGGAGGTCGCCCAGCTCTCCGGAGTCGGCGTCACCTGGTACACCTGGCTCGAACAGGGGCGTCCGATCAACGCGTCGCCCCAGGTCCTGGACGCCGTGGCACGCACCCTGCGCCTGGACCGGCCCGAGCGCGAGCATCTGTACCACCTGGCCGAGGTGCCGTACGCCCCGGACCGCGAGGCGGCGGCGGGGGCGGTGGACCCGGAGATCCAGGGCATCATCGACGCCGTCGACCCCCACCCCGCGGTGGTCTACAACGCGCGCTACGACATCCTCGCCACCAACCCCGCCTACCGCGATCTGTTCGTCATCGAACAGCCCCCCACGAGCGGTGTCGCGAACGTGCTGTGGTCACTGTTCACCGTGCCCGCGCGGGACTGCCCGCTGGTCTTCCGCGATGCGGAGCTGCCGGTGATGGTGGCGACCCTGCGCAGCGCGTACGGACGGCATGTGGGCGAGCCCGAATGGGAGGGCTTCATCCATGCCCTGTCCGCCGCGAGCCCGTACTTCGCGCAGCTCTGGAAGAGCGGCGATGTGCTGCCGCCCGGTCCTCGGGTGAAGACGTTCCGGCACAAGGCGATCGGCGAGCTGCGTATGTCGTCGGTCTCCCTGAGCATCAACGGCATGCCCGAGTCCCGGATCGTCGTCTACACCCCGGACGACGACGAGAGCCGCCGGCACACGGCCGAGCTGCGGGAGAGACGGCTGAGGAGAGACGGCTAAGGAGAGGGGCGGAAAGAGAAAATCCCGCCCCCTGACGGGGACGGGATTTCCAAACTGTGGAGCTAAGGAGAATTGAACTCCTGACCTCCTGCATGCCATGCAGGCGCTCTACCAACTGAGCTATAGCCCCTTGCGCCATGCGACGAGAGCCGCATGATGTTTCGCCCCGCTCGGCGGGGCGAACAAGAAGAACTTTAGCCTGCGACCAGCCGGAATGTGAAATCCGGGTCCGGCCGCCCACCTGAGCGGCTCGGAGGGCGCTCAGTCGTCGTCGCCGAGCACCGGCTCCGGCAACGTGCCGGCGTTGTGTTCGAGCAGGCGCCAGCCGCGCGCGCCCTGGCCGAGGACCGACCAGCAGCAGTTGGAGAGCCCGCCGAGCCCTTCCCAGTGGTGGGAGTCCAGACCGAGGAGGCGACCGATCGTGGTGCGGATGGTGCCGCCGTGGCTGACCACCACCAGCGTGCCGTTGTCGGGCAGCTTCTCGGCGTGGCGCAGGACGATGGGCGCGGCCCGGTCGGCGACCTCGGTCTCCAGCTCGCCACCGCCGCGGCGCACCGGCTCACCGCGCTTCCACGCGGCGTACTGGTCGCCGAAGCGCGCGATGATCTCCTCGTGCGTCAGGCCCTGCCACTTACCGGCGTACGTCTCCCGAAGGCCCTGCTCGTACGTGACGGGGAGGCCAGTGACGGCGGCCAGCTCGCCCGCCGTGGCCGCCGCCCGCTTGAGGTCGGAGGCGACGATCGCGTCCGGCTTCAAGGAGGCCAGCAGCCGGGCGGCGCGCCTGGCCTGGGCTATGCCCGTCTCGGTCAGCTCGATGTCCGTGGAGCCCTGGAAGCGGCGCTCCAGATTCCAGGCCGTCTGGCCGTGCCGCCACAGGATGATCCGGCAGCCGCGGTTGCTCACCGAAGCTCACCGTCCAGGTCAGCCTCCTCCGCGGCCCGCTGCTCGGCGTGCTCGGCGCCCTTGCCGCGGGTCGCCTTGGCGTCCTCGGGCAGCGCGATCTCGGGGCAGTCCTTCCACAGGCGCTCGAGGGCGTAGAAGACCCGCTCCTCGCTGTGCTGGACGTGCACCACGATGTCGACGTAGTCGAGGAGGATCCAGCGCGCGTCGCGGTCGCCCTCGCGGCGGACCGGCTTGGCGCCGAGCTGCTTGTTCAGCTGCTCCTCGATCTCGTCGACGATCGACTTGACCTGGCGGTCGTTGGGCGCGGAGGCGAGCAGAAAGGCGTCGGTGATCGACAGCACGTCGCTGACGTCGTACGCGATGATGTCGTGCGCGAGCTTGTCGGCAGCCGCCTGGGCGGCGACGTTGATGAGCTCGATGGAGCGGTCCGTGGCGGTCACTGGTGAGCTTTCCTTCAGATGGTCAAGACACCTCAAGGGTCTCACGGACCGCCACCCGCACCCCAGACGATTACGTCACCGCCTCCGTCGGCCCCCTCTCGCCCCGCTCTCACCCCGCCTTGTAGTCCTGGCCGAGGACCACGGACACATCGGCGTTCGGTGCGGTCCTGCCCTTGCGGACCGCGCTGGTCGGCAGGCCGAGGGTCTTGGCGACCTCGGTGGCCTGTGCCTTCTTGGCCGCGTCGGCGTAGGTGACCTGCGAGGTGGGCTGGGCGGCGGAGCCGGCGCCGCTGTCGATGAAGGCGTAGCCGCCGTTGACCAGGGAGACCCGGGCCTCCTGGGCCGCGCTCTTCGCCCCGGAGGCGTTCTTGACGCCGACCCGCACGGCCGCGCCGTTGTCCGGGCTCTTCACCGCGCCGCCGAGGAGGTCCTTGACCACGCTGTCGCCGGCCTTCTCGGACAGGGTGCCGTCCGCCCGCACCGGCAGCAGCGTCGTCCTGTAGTCGCCGCCCTTCGCACGGTCGGCGAGCTTGGCGAGGAAGGTGCCGAGGTCCTTCTCCTTGAGCGAGGGGTCGAGGATCAGACCGAGCGACTCCACGGTGGTCGTGGCCCCCCGCGCGTCCGACGACAGTTTGCGCAGGATGCCCCGCATGACCTGGCCGAAGCGGGCGAGCTGCGCGCTCTCGTCCTCGCCCGGGGCGCGGTAGGTGGCGTAGGCGACGGCCATCTCGCCGCTGAGGGTCTGCTGCTCGCCCTTCTTCACCAGGGGCGCTTCACCCTTTTTCGCCTTCGGCTCGGGCACGTCGGCGTTCGTGTCGATGTCGATGTTGCCGACGAGTTCGACGAGGTTGTTGAGGAACGGCGTGTCCAGGCGCCAGGTGCCCTCGACCTCGGTGCCGAGGACGGTGTCGATCGACTCGCGCGTGCCCGTCGAACCGTCGTCGTCGACGGACTTGCCGAGCGTCGTCGCGCTGCCGTTGTCGTCGGAGACGGCGAGGGAGTTGGGCAGCAGCACGGTGGCGCCCTGCCCGGTGGTGCTGTTGTCGACCAGGAGCGCGGTGGAGGTGCCGCCGCCCTTGGTGTTGTGCAGATGGACGACGATCACGTCGCGCTTCTGCGGTCCGGACGCGTCGGCCGCGGCGCCCTTGCCGTCCGACTGGCCCGGCAGCTCGCCCGCGAACCAGAGGTAGCCGACGCCGCCCGCGATCACCAGGGCGAGCACCACGACGAGCGCGACGACGCGGGAGCGTCCGCGCCGCTTGGCCTCCTCGCGCCGCTCGGTGCGGCTCTCGGTGAACTTCAGCCAGTCGATGACGTCTTCGGAGTCCTCGTCCGGCTCCTCGATGAAGGAGAACTGCTCGGTCTTGTACTCGGGCCGCGACGCACGCGGCTCGGGCTCGGACGCACGCGGCTCCGGCACCCGTTCCGGTTCGGGTCCGGGCTCGGGCCGAGGCGGTTGAGGCTGCTGCTGGGGCACCCAGGCCTGTTCGTAGGACGGGGACGGGGTGGCGGGCGTACCGCCGTACGAGTCATACGTACCCGCACCCGTACCTGTGCCCGTACCCATGCCCGTGCCGTAGGAGGCGTCGTAGCCCTGCTGCTGCCCACCCGCATACGGGTCGTACCCGTACCCCTGAGACTGCTGAGACACGTGCGGCTGCTGGGGCACTTGCGGCTGCTGAGGCACCTGCTGGTACACCGGCCGCCCGTACTCGTCATACCCGACGACCTCGTACTGGTCGGCCGCGTACGGGTCGGCCGCGTACTCACCCACGTACTCGCCCGCATACGGATCACTGCCCGCATACGGGTCGTACTGTCGGTCGTTCACCGGGTGCCCCTCTCGGCTCATTCGCCGCGGTACAGCTCGCGCTTGTCGATATAACGCACCACACCGTCCGGCACCAGATACCAGACAGGGTCACCCTTGGCGACCCGCGCGCGGCAGTCCGTGGACGAGATGGCGAGGGCCGGGACCTCCACGAGGGAGACACCGCCCTTGGGGAGTCCGGGGTCGGCCAGGGTGTGGCCGGGCCGGGTGACCCCGATGAAGTGCGCGAGGGAGAACAGCTCCTCCGTGTCCCGCCAGGTGAGGATCTGGCCGAGGGCGTCGGCGCCCGTGATGAAGAAGAGGTCCGTGTCGGGGTTGAGGGCCCGCAGGTCCCGCAGCGTGTCCGTGGTGTAGGTCGCTCCGCCGCGGTCGATGTCGATGCGGCTCACCGAGAACTGTGGGTTCTCGGCGGTCGCGATGACCGTCATCAGGTAGCGGTCCTCGGCCGCGGACACCTGTTTGTCGCTCTTCTGCCACGGCTGCCCGGTCGGTACGAACACCACCTCGTCGAGGTGGAATTGCGCGGCGACCTCGCTGGCCGCCACGAGGTGTCCGTGGTGGATCGGGTCGAACGTGCCGCCCATGACGCCGAGGCGGCGCTTGCCGTTGCTCACCGGACCGGTCCCCGGACCGGTAGGCATGTCCTGCTCTCCCATGCGTGCAGACCCTACCGGCCCGGTCGAGGGGCCCTGCTCCGGCCGTCAGCCATAAAACGTCAGGCGTCGGCCATCAGCCATCGGCCGTCAGCCATCGGCCGTCTCAGCGGTCGCGGTTGAAGCGGGTGGTGATCCACAGGAGCAGCAGGAGCGCGACGAACGCGCCGCCGCCGGTGAGGAGGGGGCTGAGGCTTTCGTGGTCGCCACCGTGCTCGCCGCCCTCGGAGGCGAGAGTGACCAGCTGGGCGGCGGTGCTGTGGAGGCTCATCTCAGGCAGGACCTATCCGGGGGTGGGATGGACATAAGGACTTCCGGGCCATCGTAAGCGGGGGCCCGGCCTCGGCTCACGCCGACTCAGCTCTTGTGGCCCTCACCGCCACCCGGCCGCCCCTCACCGCCCTGTCGGTCCTCGCCCCCGCTCCCGCCCTCGTCCTCGCCCCTGCGGTACCCGCGCAGCAGGAACCACCCCACCAGGACACACCCGACGACCATGACGATCAGCACGATCCGCAGCAGATTGCCCGGCCCCTGCTGCTGCGCGGCCTTGGCCGCTTCGGTGAGCCAGTCGGGCCCAGGGTTGTGCTCCATGACGGAAGACTCCTTCTGTGTGCTGCCCTGTCACGGTATCTCCGCCTAGGCTGGACCCCACCTCGGGGGCACAAGGGGACGACACATGGGGGAATCGGCATGACCGACGGCAACCACCACAGCGGCGAGGGCGACGAGCGGGTGCCCAGCCGTCAGCGCAGGCGCTTCCCCGGGATCTCGTCTCGTGCCTACGAGCATCCGGCGGACCGCTCGGCTCTGGTGGCCCTGCGCAGGCTCAGCGGATTCGACACGGTCTTCAAGGCGCTCAGCGGCCTGCTGCCCGAGCGGAGCCTCAGGCTCCTTTTCCTGTCGGACTCCGTACGGGTATCCGACGCGCAGTTCGCGCACCTCAACACCATGCTGCGGGACGCCTGTTACATCCTGGACCTGGAGAAGGTCCCGCCGATGTACGTCAACCAGGACCCGAATCCGAACGCGATGTGCATCGGCCTCGACGAGCCGATCATCGTCGTCACCACGGGCCTGGTCGAACTGCTCGACGAGGAGGAGATGCGGGCGGTCGTCGGCCACGAGGTGGGCCACGCCCTCTCCGGGCACGCCGTCTACCGCACGATCCTGCTGTTCCTCACCAACCTCGCGCTGAAGGTCGCGTGGATCCCGCTGGGCAATGTCGCGATCATGGCGATCGTGACGGCGCTGCGGGAGTGGTTCCGCAAGTCCGAGCTGTCCGCGGACCGCGCGGGCCTCCTGGTGGGCCAGGACATCAAGGCCTCCATGCGGGGCCTGATGAAGCTCGCGGGCGGCAACCACCTGCACGAGATGAACGTGGACGCGTTCCTGGAGCAGGCCGAGGAGTACGAGGCCGGGGGCGACCTGCGCGACTCGGTCCTGAAGATCCTGAACATGCTGCCGCGTACGCACCCCTTCGCCACCGTGCGCGCCGCCGAGCTGAAGAAGTGGGCCGAGTCCCGCGACTTCCAGCGGATCATGGACGGCCACTACCCGCGCCGCGACGAGGACAAGGACACCTCGGTCTCCGACTCCTTCCGGCAGTCGGCCGCCTCGTACGCGGACGACGTACGCAACAGCAAGGACCCGCTGATGAAGCTGGTCAGTGATATCGCTGGCGGCGCGGGCGACCTGGGCGGCAAGCTGCGGGGGAAGTTCACGGGGCAGGACACCGACCGCCCCTCGGACGACAAGTAACTGGGTCACCGCGTCACAGCGAAGGCTGGGCGGCGGCCGCCAGCGACCCGCACAGCGCCGTCGCGCCCCCCGTGGCGTACGGATCGGTGCCGGGCGGGCCGCCCGTCCCCGCCCGCTGCCCGGCGAGCAGCGGCCGTAAGTGGTTCGCGGAGTCGGCCGCGCAGGTGAGCGGCCCCGCCTGGGTGGCGGAGGAGAGCAGCTCGGCCCGGTGCATCCGCAGGTCGTCGCGGTCGAAGCGGAAGTGCAGCTCGCGGCGGACGGTGAACAGCGACGCCGCCGCCTCGTCGCCGACGCGCTTCAGCGCGTACGCGAACGTATGGTCCGAGGTCACTTCGAGCGTGTTCTTGTCCGCCTCGACGACCCGCAGCGTGCCCTCGACCCTGACCCGCCGGTCGGCGAGCGCGGTCCGCGCCGGGTCGAACCGCACCAGCCAGCCGGTGGGCGCGTGCCGGCCGTCGGCGGCCGGGCGCGCGAAACTCCGGTCGAACTGGGCGAGTTGCTGAGGGTCGAGCAGCAGCCGCACGGAGCGCGGCGAGCCGCCGGTGAGCGTGTCCGGGTCGAGGGAGGACTCGACCAGATAGTCCTTGGCGGTGGTCAGGGCGGACGTCACCTGGCTGTCCGAGAAGTGCGCGGTGCGGTGCGCGGCGGGCAGGCCGATACCGGCGGCGCCCACCCGGAACCGTGCGGCGGGGCTGTGCGCGTAGAGGTCGGTGATCCTCGCGGAGCCGGGCACGCGGCCGTGCGGGGCGAGCGGTATCACCGTCATCCGCAGCGGCTCGGGGCGCTTGGCCGCGGGGCTCTGGTACGGATGCCGTATGCCCATGTAGATCGCCGTACCGAAGGCCAGGGCGATCAGCACGACGAGGAAGAGGGCCTGCCGGGACAGGCTCCGGTGGAGCGCGGGGCGGCGGCGCACGGCGCGCGCGTGGTCGCTCATGCGCTCCTGTGCGGAGAACTCCTGGAGGCGCGCAGCCCGCACGAACGACTCGTCGAAGACAACGGATCGGTACTCGTCGTCGCCACCGCTGGGAGCGTCCTCGGGCGTCCCGGCGGGTGGGTCTCCTGGCCCGCCCATACCTTCAGGGTAGGTCTCCGGACGGTCAGGTAAACGCGCTGGTACGCGACAAGTTCTGACGGCTCCTCATGGGGTGCGCGGCACCGCGGGGGCGGCTGACTGGCCGAAATCCGCGGATGCCGAGGGGCGGGAGGAGGCCTCCCTCTCGGCCTTGTCGCCGCTCTGTCCCACTTCGGTGGAGGCGGGCGCGGGCACGCGGTCCTGGCGGCCCGATGAGGTGCCGCGGTAGACGGCGGTGAAGGAGAGGGCGACCATGCCGACGCCCATCAGGAGGGCGAGCATCCAGGCGACGGGGCGGTGCCAGCGGGCGCGGCCGAGGTTGCGGCCGGGGCGGCCGTAGCCCCCCTCGGGGGTGTCGTGTTCGTAGGCCTCGTCGAGGTCGTCGTGGCCGAATTCGCCGCCGTCGGGGCCGAAGCCGTCGTCGTAGAAGTCGTCGTCCCCGCCGTCGTGGCCGAGGCGCCGGGTGCGGGCTCGGCGGGCCTCGGCCTCGGAGGCTTCGGCGCGCGCCTGGGCGGCGGCCAACAGGCGCTCCACCGCGGTCGGTTCATGGATCTCGGCGGCTCGTACGAAGTCCTCGTCGAAGACCACGGAGGCGAACTCTTCGTCCGCACCCCCGCGGTCGCGGTCGTCGTCGGGCTCCCAGCCGTCGGGGAACGACGGCGTGCCCCCCACGTCCTCCGGCACCCCTCCAGCGTAGCCCTGGAAGGGGTGATTTGGGCAGCCGGAAAGGGAATTCAGCGGATGTGGCCGTCGCCCGTGACGATGTACTTGGTCGAGGTCAGCTCGGGCAGCCCCATCGGGCCGCGCGCGTGGAGCTTCTGGGTGGAGATGCCGATCTCGGCACCGAAGCCGAACTGCCCGCCGTCGGTGAAGCGCGTCGAGGCGTTCACGGCGACCGTGGTGGAGTCGACGAGCTGCGTGAAGCGGCGGGCGGCCTGCTGCGAGGTGGTGACGATGGCCTCGGTGTGGCCCGAGGTCCACAGCCGGATGTGCTCGACGGCCTGCTCCAGGGTGTCGACGACGGCGGCCGCGATGTCGTACGAGAGGTACTCGGTCTCCCAGTCCTCGGTGGTCGCGGGCACGACGGTGGCCTTGGAGGCGTCCTTGTACGTGAGCACGCGCTCGTCGGCGTGCACGGTGACGCCGGCCTCGGCGAGGGCGGCGAGGGCGCGCGGCAGGAACGCGTCGGCGATGTCCTTGTGGACGAGCAGCGTCTCGGCGGCGTTGCAGACGCTGGGCCGCTGCGCCTTGGAGTTGATCAGGATGTCGACGGCCATGTCGAGATCGGCGGCGGCGTCCACGTAGACGTGGCAGTTGCCGGTGCCGGTCTCGATGACCGGGACGGTGGACTCCTCGACGACGGTCTTGATCAGCGAGGCGCCGCCGCGCGGGATCAGCACGTCGACGAGTCCGCGGGCGCGCATCAACTCCCTTACGGAGTCCCGGCTCTCGCCCGGGACGAGCTGGACGGCGTCCGCGGGGAGGCCGGCGCCGTGCACCGCGTCGCGCAGGACGCGCACGAGCGCGGTGTTCGACTCGTACGCCGATGACGAGCCGCGCAGCAGGACGGCGTTGCCGGACTTCAGGCAGAGGGCGGCCGCGTCCACGGTGACGTTCGGGCGGGCCTCGTAGATGATGCCGACCACGCCGAGGGGGACGCGGACCTGGCGCAGGTCGATGCCGTTGGGGAGCGTGGAGCCGCGGACGACCTCGCCGACCGGGTCGGGCAGGGCGGCCACGTCGCGCACGTCGGCGGCGATGGCGCGGACCCGCTCGGGGGTGAGGGTGAGCCGGTCCACGATCGACTCGCTGGTCCCGGCCTCGCGGGCGCGCGCGGTGTCCTTGGCGTTGGCCTCGACGATCTCGGCGGTCCGCACCTCCAGGGCGTCGGCGATCGCGAGGAGCGCGTCGTCCTTGGCCGCGCGGGGCAGCGGCGCGAGCGTGGCGGCGGCGCCGCGGGCGCGGTAGGCGGCCTGGGCGACCGGCGAGAGGTTGTCGTAGGGCGAGACGGGAGAGAGCGACGTCATATCCGCAGGGTAATCCCCGGGCGCGGGGCATCCACCCGGTATTCCAGTCCCCGAGACCGCGGGGCGGCGGCCGTGGGACGACGGCTCAAAACAGGCGCCGGTCCCCGGGCCGCGAAACGGCGATCAGAACGGATGTACGCCGACCGGTGTGGCCGGAAGCGGCCCGTACCCCTCCGCGATCCGCTGGTGATACGTGTCGCGGTCGATCACCTCAAGCCCCACGATCTCCCACGGCGGCAGCCGCGCGCTCTGCCGGTGCTCACCCCACAGCCGCAGCGCGACCGCGGCGGCGTCGTGCAGATCGCGGGCCTCTTCCCAGTAGCGGATCTCGGCGTGGTCCGGGGCGTACCGGCTGGTGAGGAGAAAGGGGTGGTCGTGGGCGAGCTGTTCGAGTCCTCGCCTGACCTCGCCCAAGGGGGCCTCGGTGCCCGAGACGCTCAGCGTGACGTGCCACAGACGGGGCGCCTCCACCGCGTCGCCCTCCCCGCTCTCGTGCGCCTCCCCCTCGTGCCCGGCGTGCGCCTCGCTCTCGTACGCCTCTCCCGCGGCGACGCTCGTCAGCGCCCGCTCAGCCGAGCCGCGGGCCGCCGCCCCAGGGCGCACTCGTCTCACGTCGGCCTCCTTTACGCAATGTCGGTGCGGATACGCAACGGTCGTGCGGAACTGTCTTCAACAAAGTTGAGCAGGCCAAGGGGGTCCGCGGGGCGCTTTTGGGGAGTTTCACCTCGCGCGGACCGTCCGGCCCGGGCCGATCGCGATGCTTTTCGGCCGAGGCCGGTGTGACGCGTGGGACGGGTGATCCGACGCGACCTGGGGCTTTCGGAGCGCCTATCCGTGGAGCGGAACGAGGTCGTCCCGGTGCACGACCTCCCGCTCGTACGCAGGTCCGAGTTCTCGCGCGAGATCCCGCGTGGAGCGGCCGAGGAGCTGCGGCAGCTCCTTCGCGTCGAAGTTCACCAGGCCGCGCGCGACGGGCCTCCCCCGGACGTCCCGCAGCTCGACCGGGTCGCCCGCGGCGAAGTCCCCCTCGACCGAGGCGATGCCCGCGGGCAGCAGCGATTTGCGCCCCTCGACGACCGCCCGCACCGCCCCGTCGTCGAGCGTGAGGGCTCCGCGCGGCTCGGAGGCGTGCTGGAGCCACAGCAGCCGGTCGGCGGAGCGGCGGCCGGTGCGGTGGAAGTACGTGCCCGTGGCGCGGCCCGCGAGGGCGTCACCGGCCTGGCTCGCGGAGGTCAGGACGACCGGGATCCCGGCGGCCGCGGCGATCCGGGCGGCCTCGACCTTGGTGACCATGCCGCCGGTGCCGACGCCGGCCTTGCCCGCGCTGCCGATCTGGACGTGCTCTATGTCGGCGGGCCCGGTCACCTCGGAGATCCGGGAGGTGCCCGGCTTGGCCGGGTCGCCGTCGTACAGGCCGTCGACGTCGGAGAGCAGGACGAGCAGGTCGGCGTGGACGAGGTGGGCGACGAGGGCGGCGAGCCGGTCGTTGTCGCCGAAGCGGATCTCGTCGGTGGCCACCGTGTCGTTCTCGTTCACCACGGGGAGCGCGCCCATCGCGAGCAGCTGGTCCAGGGTGCGGGAGGCGTTGCGGTGGTGGGCGCGGCGGGCCATGTCGTCGGAGGTGAGGAGCACCTGGCCGACGCGTACGCCGTAGCGCGCGAAGGACGCGGTGTAGCGGGCCACGAGCAGGCCCTGGCCGACGCTCGCGGCGGCCTGCTGGCGGGCCAGGTCCTTCGGGCGCCGTACGAGGCCGAGCGGGGCGAGGCCCGCGGCGATGGCTCCGGAGGAGACGAGCACGATCTCGCGCTCGCCGCCGCTGCGGCTCTTGGCCAGGGCGTCCACGAGGGCGTCGACGCGGTCGGCGTCCAGGCCCCCCGACGCTGTGGTCAGGGACGAGGATCCGACCTTGACGACGACCCGCTGGGCCTCTGCCACCGACTGCCTTGCCGCTGTCACGCGCTTCCCCACATTGTCCCGATGTCCCGGATCTGCAATCTACGTGAGGATGCGCAGGGCGCGCGCACCTGTTCCGCGGAGCGGGACCCGGCGGCTCGGGGCGCCCGCCGCTGACCCGCGAGGGGAAAAACACCCCCGAGGTTCAGTCTCCTTTGCCCCTTTATCAGGTGATTGACGTCACGGAAGATTGCTAGGGAGCCACCGCGCGTCATACGGTCAGTGGTCGACTTCCCCCCATTCCCTCTTCATCCCCGCCAGGAGCCCACGCCCGTGCCCTCTGCCGGACTCGTCCCTCGACGCATCGTGCAGCTCTCAGCGCTGTTCGCGATGCTCGCGCTCTTCACGGCCCAGCTCGTGACCGCGCTGCTCCCCTACGTCCCGGTGTTCATCGCCGCGGCCGCCGCGAACCTCGCGCTCGACATCTATCTCCAGTACAAGCAGCCGGGCCTCCTGTCGCTCCTTGGCAAGATCCGCTTCGACGTCACGGTCCGCCAGCTCCTGCGCGACATGCTGGTCCTGGTCGGCCTGCTGCGCATCGACGGCATAGAGCCGCTCGCCGAGCAGTCGCCGCTGACGATCACCCTGCTCGCGTTCTACGCCCTGCACTTCGGCTGCCAGGCCGTCGCCGTGATGGTGCGCCGCACCCGCGCGCTGCCGATCGTCACGCGCAACATCGACACCTCCGCGCTGCACCTGACGGCGGCCCCGCCGCGGATCCTCTCGCGCCGCCAGGCCCACCGCCTGCTCACGTTCTCGGTGCCCACGACGGTCGGCCTGCTGCTCACCGCGGCGACCACCGACGCGTACTGGGGCGGCATCGGCGTCGGCATCTCCCTCGCGCTCATAAGCGGTGGCGCCCTCTACCTCGCCACCTGGCTGCTGCCCAGGAAGCGGGCGAAGAACGACGAGCGGGTCATGGAGTGGCTCGACCAGTGGCTGGCCGACTACAAGCCGACCGTGGGCATGTACTTCTCGGGCGGCTCCACGTCCGCGTACCAGGCGAACATGTGGCTCTCCACACTCTCCAAGCTCGACGGCAAGCCGCTGATCGTGCTGCGCGAGCGGTTCATGGTGCAGAAGATCGACGCCACCGACGTCCCGATCATCTGCTTCCCGAAGGTCGCGACGATGTTCTCCCTGGAGACCTCGACGCTGAAGATGCTGCTGCACCCGGCGAACGCCGCGAAGACCTCGCAGGTCCTGCGCATCCCGACGATCAAGCACGCCTTCATCAACCACGGCGAGAGCGACAAGCTGTCCTCCTGCAACCCGTACGCGAAGGCCTACGACGAGGTGTGGGTGGCGGGCCCCGCGGCCCGCGACCGCTACCAGCTCGCGGACATCGGCGTCGACGACAAGGACGTGGTCGAGGTGGGCCGCCCCCAGCTCTCCCCGATCCTGCCGTTCGCGGGCGCGCCCACGGGCCCGTTCACGACCGTTCTGTACGCCCCCACCTGGGAGGGCTGGGACGGCAACCCCGGCAACACCTCGGTGGTCCTGGCCGGTGAGAACATCGTCCGCGAGCTGCTCGCCGACCCGGGCGTGCGGCTGCTCTACAAGCCGCACCCGATGACCGGCTCGCAGGACCCGCGCGCGGGCGCCGCCAACGAACGCATCAAGGCGATGATCCTCGCGGCCAACGCCAAGCGCTCGGGCGCCCGCCCCGGCCCCGAGGCCGCGGCCGAGCTGGAGCGCCGTACCGCCGCCCTGGACGAGCTGACCGCGCGCAAGTTCCGCAAGAGCGCGGACGAACAGGAGCGGATGATGCTCCAGGGCGCTCCGGACGGCGACGCGCAGGCCGCGGTGGCCGAGGCGACGGCCGCGTGGGAGGCGGCGTTCTGGGCGTCCTTCCCCGAGTGGGAGCACCAGATCATCACGTCCGCGCGCCCGGCGATCTTCTCCTGCTTCAACCAGGCGGACCTGCTGATCAGCGACGTCTCCTCGGTCGTCTCCGACTGGCTGAGCAGCGAGAAGCCGTACGCCGTCGCCAACACGGCGGGCATGTCCGAGGCGGAGTTCCGCGCGAGCTTCCCGACGGTGTCCGCGGCGACGATCCTGACGCCCGAGGCGGACGGCGTGGCGGCCCTTCTGAAGGCCGTACGCGCCCCGGAGCTGGACTCCCACGCGGAGGCCCGCGCCGAGCTGAAGGAGCACCTCCTGGGCCCCTCGGACCCGCCGTCCCTGGCCCGCTTCAACGCCGCGGCCCTGGCCCTGTGCGCCAAGGCCGACGCCCGCCGCGCCCGCATGGCCTCCCGCATCGACGCGGAGATCCCCGGCCAGCGCGTCGCGGAAGAGGCGGCGGAGGAGACGGCGCAGGATCCTTCGGAGTCGAACGGCGCGGAGGACTCGGTCTCCGCGTAGCCCCCTGACGCACACAGAAGGGCCCCGGAGCAAAAGCTCCGGGGCCCTTTCGTATAGCTGCTGTGGGCAATCGTGCCGCAGGGCGGCACGGGTGGGCACAGCCCCCGGCGCCGGGCACCGCCCAAGCGGGCAGCACCCCGGAATCCGCCCAGGGCGCCCCGCCAGCCCCCGCCTAGAACGGCTCGAAGTCGTCGTACTCCCGCTGCGCGTCGTCCCGCTCCGCCTCACGGTCCTTGCGGCGCTGCGCGGCCGGACGGGGCGCCTCAAGGCGGTGGTCCTCGCCACGGCGGCCCAGCATCTCGGCGCCCGCCATCATCGTCGGCTCCCAGTCGAAGACGACCGCGTTCTCCTCCGGGCCGATGGCGACGCCGTCGCCGGCGCGGGCGCCCGCCTTCATCAGCTGGTCCTCGACGCCGAGGCGGTTGAGGCGGTCCGCGAGGTAGCCGACGGCCTCGTCGTTGTTGAAGTCGGTCTGACGGATCCAGCGCTCGGGCTTCTCACCGCGCACGCGGTAGATGCCGTCCTCCTCTCGGGTGACCGTGAAGCCGGAGTCGTCGACGGCCTTGGGACGGATGACGATGCGGGTCGCCTCCTCCTTGGGCTTCGCGGCACGCGCGGCGGCGACCAGCTCGGCCAGACCGAAGGACAGCTCCTTGAGGCCCTTGTGGGCGACGGCCGACACCTCGAAGACGCGGTAGCCGCGCGCCTCCAGGTCGGGCCGGACCATCTCGGCGAGGTCCTGCCCGTCGGGCACGTCGATCTTGTTGAGGACGACGATGCGCGGACGGTTCTCCAGGCCCGCGCCGTACAGCCGCAGCTCCTCCTCGATGACGTCGAGGTCGGAGACGGGGTCGCGGTCGGACTCCAGGGTCGCCGTGTCGAGTACGTGCACGAGCACGCTGCACCGCTCGACGTGCCGCAGGAACTCCAGGCCGAGGCCGCGGCCCTGGCTCGCGCCCGGGATGAGGCCGGGCACGTCGGCGACGGTGTAGACGGTCGAGCCCGCCGTCACCACGCCGAGGTTCGGGACGAGCGTCGTGAAGGGGTAGTCCGCGATCTTCGGCTTCGCCGCGCTCAGCACGGAGATCAGCGAGGACTTGCCGGCGCTCGGGTAGCCCACCAGGGCGACGTCGGCGACGGTCTTCAGCTCCAGGACGAGGTCCCGCTCCTCGCCCGGCACACCGAGCAGCGCGAAGCCGGGGGCCTTGCGCCGGGCGGAGGCGAGCGCCGCGTTGCCGAGGCCGCCGCGGCCGCCCTGGCCGGCGACGAAGGTGGTGCCCTGGCCGACCATGTCGGCGAGGACGTTGCCCTCGCGGTCCATGACGACCGTGCCGTCGGGGACGGGCAGGACGAGGTCCTGGCCGTCCTTGCCGGAGCGGTTGTCACCGGCGCCGGGCTGGCCGTTGGTGGCCTTGCGGTGCGGGCTGTGGTGGTAGTCGAGCAGCGTGGTGACGTCCTGGTCGACGACCAGGATCACGTCACCGCCACGGCCGCCGTTGCCGCCGTCCGGGCCGCCGAGCGGCTTGAACTTCTCACGGTGAACGGAGGCACAGCCGTGGCCTCCGCTACCCGCGGCGACATGCAGCTCGACGCGGTCCACGAAGGTGGTCATGGTTCAGTGCCTCCAGAAGAAACGTGCGGGGGGTGTCTCTTGCGTAACACGCGAAAGGCGGACCCGCTTCCCCGCCGGGGAAGTGAGGTCCGCCTCGCGAAAAGAACCGATCAGGCGACCGGAACGATGTTCACGACCTTGCGGCCACGGTGCGTGCCGAACTCGACCGCGCCCGCGTCCAGCGCGAACAGGGTGTCGTCCTTGCCGCGGCCGACGCCCGAACCCGGGTGGAAGTGGGTGCCGCGCTGGCGGACCAGGATCTCACCGGCGTTGACGACCTGACCGCCGAAGCGCTTCACGCCGAGCCGCTGAGCATTGGAGTCGCGACCGTTCCGAGTGGACGATGCGCCCTTCTTGTGTGCCATCTTGTCTCAGTCCCTTACTTCGCAGCCGTGGGGATACCGGTGACCTTGATCGCCGTGTACTGCTGGCGGTGACCCTGGCGACGGCGGTAGCCGGTCTTGTTCTTGTACCGAAGGATGTCGATCTTGGCACCCTTGTGGTGGTCCACGACCTCGGCGGTGACCTTGATGCCGGCCAGGACCCACGGGTCGCTGGTGACGGAGTCGCCGTCGACAACGAGCAGGGTCGAGAGCTCGACCGTGTCGCCAACCTTGGCCGTGGGAATCTTGTCAACCTCAACGATGTCGTCGACAGCAACCTTGTGCTGGCGACCACCGCTGCGCACGATGGCGTACACGCGGATCTCTCTCTCGCTCGGAACGGGACCCCCGCAGTCCAGCCACCCACGAAGGCGGGCGGCCTCTCCCCAACCCGGGACAGTGCCCACGGTCTGGGAGGAAAAGGGTTTACAGGGGGCGGGCGTGCATAGGAACACGCCGACGGTCAAGGTTACGGGGCCCGCCCTGAAGGGTCAAACCGGGCCCCCGGTCCCCCGCTCACCCGGGCGGCCCGCACCGTCACGTGGTCGGCTTCTCACCGTCCGGCGGCAGCGGCTTGACGCCCTTGCACAGGTCGGTCGTGTCGGAGGCGCCCGGCCAGGCCAGGGCCCCCGTGCGGTTGAAGTGCGAGCGGTAGGTGTCGTGCACCGAGTCGTCGTCGACCTTGACGATCGCCTCGTCGTTCTCGCGCAGCGCGGGCGCCGTGTAGTTCTGCGAGCCCGTGAAGGAGACCTTGTTCCGCTTGCCGTCGTACATGCCGTCGATGAGCAGGTACTTCGAGTGGATGATGTAGGGCGTGATCAGCTTGGCGCCGGGGTTCAGCGGGTCCCTGTCGTCGTTGTAGCAGCGCACGGAGGGGCCACCGGGCTGGTGGAGCTGCTCCCAGGTGCCGGGGGTGCCGCCCTGGCTCTTGGCGCTGTCCGTCTCGGCGTACAGGATGCTGACGTCGCAGCCGGCCTTCTTCAGGGAGACCAGCTTGTCGGCGATCTGCTTGCGCGTGATCTTGAAGATGGCGGCGCGGACCTTGGTGCGCTGGGTCACGCCCGCCGAGTCCCGGTAGGTGCACCGGATGTTGTTCATGACCGAGTACATGGTGTCGGTCTCGTTGACCGTGCCGTTGCGCGGGAAGAAGTACGCCTTGTAGCGGCCGCTGCTGACCGTGCGGTAGTCCCAGCCCTGCCAGTCCTTGCCGAGCATGTCCGTGAAGTACTCGGCGTACGCGTCGTACATGGCGGGGTTGTTCGGCAGCAGCAGCGCGTCGTTGAAGAACTTCGTGTGCGCGGAGGGCGTCGAGTTCGACGTGGTCTGTACGACGACGTCCCTGGCCCCCTCGACCTGCGAGAACAGCCAGAACTTGTTGTGCATGATCGACTTGCCGTACCGCGGGTCGCCCAGGCAGGACTTGCCCGCCGGGCACATCGCCACGAAGGACGGCTTGCTCCTGCTCGTGCCGAGCCCGGCCACCAGCTTGGTGTACGCCATGTTCGCGGGCCGGTCGCTCTTGCTCGACTCGTCCAGCAGGACCTGGACGTGCACGCCGCGCTTCTTGGCGTTCACCAGCGCCTCGACGATCGGCGCCTCCCACACGTGGTAGACCGCGACCTTGATCGTCGAGCCCGGCACCGCCGAGTTCGTCAGCTGGATCAGCCGGGTGCGGATCGCGTGCTGCTGGTCGACGCCGGCCTTCGGATCGTTGAAGATCGGGCCCTCGGTCCAGGTCGGCGTCGTGTCCGCCGAAGCGGTGCCCACCGACCCCGCGGCCTGGATCCCCGCGGCCGACAGGACCGTGGCCAGCGCCACCGCCTGGCGTCCGCCCTTGACCGGCTTCGCCGCACGGTGTCGTCCCGTGCCCCGCAGGCGCACGTGCGCCATCTGTCATCCCTCCCCGACGAGGGCGCGCCGTCTCCCCAACAAGCGCGCCGACATCCCTGTTGATCCGTCAGACCGCATGAGTTTTGCAGGTGTTGTCCGCGCGCTCAAAGTCGAGGGGTGCCGCTTCACGCTTTCGAGCTGTGACGGTGCGTTTCCCGGACACGCCGGTGCCCCCCTGCTCAAGCCCTACGGCCGAACAGGGGGGCACCGGGTCCGCGAAGCGGTCAGCCCTCGCTGGAGGCGGTGGCCGAGACACCGGACGGCTTCTGCTCCGCCGCCGCTGCCTTCTTCGCCGTCGCCTTCGACGCCTTCTTGGCCGTCGTCTTCTTGGCGGCCGTCTTCTTGGCCGCGGTCTTCTTGGCGGCCGTCTTCTTGGCGGGCGCCTTCTTCGCGGCCTTACGCGCCGTCTTCTTGGCCGGAGCCGCTTCCTCGGCGGGAGCCTCGGCCTCGGCCGCGGGCTTCTCCGCCTCGGTCTTCGCGGGCTCGGCCTTCACGGCCTCGGCCTTCTCCGCCGACGGGACGACCACGACGGCCGCCTCCTCGGACGCGGTCGGCGCGGTGGCCTTGCGCACCGCGCGGCGCCGCGGACGGGCCGGGGCGGCGTCGGCGACGGGCGCCTCGGCCACGGGCTCGGCCACCGGCTCGGCGGCGGGCTCCGCCTTGGGCGCCGGGGCCACGACGACCTCGGCGCTCTCCGGTTCGGCGCTCTGCGCGACCTTCGGCGAACCGGCGGGCGACGTCGCCTTGCGGACGGCACGACGGCGCGTACGTCCCTTCGGCGCGGCGTCCTCCACGGGGGCCTCGGTGTGTGCCTCGTGCGCCTCGTGCGCCGCCTCGACGGCCTGGGGGGTGCCGACCATCGGGTCCTCGGCGGCGGGCGCCGCGGTGCGCGCGGCGTCGGAGCCGACGACCGGGACCTCGGCCCTCACGGCCTGCTCCTCCGCCTCGGCCCTCGCGGCCCGTCCGGCGGCCCGCTCGGCTGCCTTCTCCGCGGCCTTGGCCCTCTTGCCCGACCGCTTCGAAGGCTCCGCCTTGGGAGCCTCCTCCTGCGGAGCCTCGGCGGGAGCGGCCTCGGCGCGGGGAGCGCCCGCGGGGGCCGAGGCCCGCCGCGTCGCCCTGCGCCGGGAGCGGCCACCGCGCGAAGCGGCGGCCTCGGCCTCGGCCGCGCTGCTGTACAGCTCCTCGTCCGGGACGAACTCGGGCTCGGGCAGCGCCACCGGGGCGGCGACCTCCGCGGCGATCTCGTCCGCGGTCTCGATGGCCTGCTCGACGGCCTCGACGGCCTCGATGTCGTCGACGCCCTCGGCCTCGTGCTCGTGACCGTGGTCCTGGTGGTCCACGCCGCCACGCCCGCGCTTCTTGCGC
Organism: Streptomyces sp. NRRL S-920; assembly: GCF_000717945.1. Lineage (NCBI taxonomy): Bacteria > Bacillati > Actinomycetota > Actinomycetes > Kitasatosporales > Streptomycetaceae > Streptomyces > Streptomyces sp. NRRL S-920. Next base: position 72,558 of record NZ_JODF01000018.1, on the reverse strand, counting down.
TTGCCGCCGCCACCGGCGGCGGCGGGCTGCTCCATGTGCACGATGACGCCGCGGCCGTTGCAGTGCACGCAGGTCTCGGAGAAGGACTCCAGGAGCCCCTGACCGACCCGCTTACGGGTCATCTGCACCAGGCCGAGCGAGGTGACCTCGGCGACCTGGTGCTTCGTACGGTCACGGCCGAGGCATTCGAGCAGCCGGCGCAGGACCAGATCGCGGTTGGACTCCAGGACCATGTCGATGAAGTCGATGACGACGATGCCGCCCAGGTCGCGCAGCCGCAGCTGGCGCACGATCTCCTCGGCCGCTTCGAGGTTGTTCCTCGTCACGGTCTCTTCGAGGTTGCCGCCCTGACCGGTGAACTTGCCGGTGTTGACGTCGACGACGATCATCGCCTCGGTCTTGTCGATCACCAGCGAGCCGCCGCTGGGCAGCCAGACCTTGCGGTCCAGGGCCTTCGCGAGCTGCTCGTCGATGCGGTACGTCGCGAAGACGTCGACCTCGGAGGTCCACCTCGAGAGGCGGTCGGCCAGGTCGGGCGCGACGTGCGAGACGTATCCGTGGATGGTCTGCCACGCGTCGTCACCGCTCACGATGACCTTGGAGAAGTCCTCGTTGAAGATGTCGCGGACGACACGGACGGTCATGTCCGGCTCGCCGTACAGCAGGCTCGGCGAGCTGGTGGAGATCGCCTTCGCCTTCTTCTGGATCTCTTCCCACTGCCCCTGGAGACGCTCGACGTCACGGCGCAGCTCGTCCTCGCTCGCGCCCTCGGCGGCGGTGCGCACGATGACGCCCGCGTCCTCGGGGACGATCTTCTTGAGGATGGTCTTCAGACGCGCGCGCTCGGTGTCGGGCAGCTTGCGGCTGATGCCGGTCATCGACCCCTCGGGGACGTAGACCAGATAGCGGCCGGGCAGCGAGACCTGGCTGGTCAGGCGGGCGCCCTTGTGGCCGATCGGGTCCTTGGTGACCTGGACGAGGACCGACTGGCCGGACTTCAGCGCGGACTCGATGCGCCGGGGGCCGTTGGCCATGCCGAGCGCTTCGAAGTTGACCTCACCGGCGTACAGGACGGCGTTGCGCCCCTTGCCGATGTCGATGAACGCGGCCTCCATGGAGGGCAGCACGTTCTGCACCTTGCCGAGGTAGACGTTCCCGACGTACGAGGTCGCCTGTTCCTTGTTGACGTAGTGCTCGACGAGGACGTTGTCCTCAAGGACGCCGATCTGGGTGCGCTCGCCGTTCTGGCGTACGACCATCACGCGCTCGACGGCCTCGCGGCGCGCGAGGAACTCCGCCTCGGTGATGATCGGCACCCGGCGGCGGCCCTGCTCGCGGCCCTCGCGGCGGCGCTGCTTCTTGGCCTCCAGACGGGTCGAGCCCTTGATGGACGTGACCTCGTCGACGCCGGTACCCAGCTCGCGCTCTTCCTTCTTGCGCGGCTCCCGGACCTTCACGACCGTACGCTCCGGGTCGCCGTCGCCCGGCTCGCCCTCGGCGGAGTCACCGGCACGGCGACGACGGCGGCGACGGCGACGGCTGCTGCTGGAGCCGGATCCGCCGTTGTCCGAGGTCGCGTCCTCCGCGTCGTCCTCGGCGTCCTCGGCGGCCTGCTCGGCGGTGTCCTCGGCGTCCTGCTCCGCCTGCTCGGCGGCGGTGTCGTCGTCGGCGTCGGCCGTGGTGTCGTTCTGCTCGTCGTCCTGGTCGGCCAGGTCACCGCGGCGACGGCGGCGGCCACCGCGACGGCGCCTGCGGCCCTGGCGCTCGCCCGAGTCCTCCGCGTCGTCGTCGGAGTCGGCCTGCTCGGCGGCCGTGTCCTCGGCCTCCTCGGCCTGCTGCTCCTCGACGGCTGCCGGGGCGGCCTTGACCGGCTCCCGCTCCTCGACGGCGGCGGGCTGCTCCTCCGCGGCCCGACGGCGGCGACGGCGGCGCGGCGCCGTCTCCTCCTCCGCCACGGGGGCGGCGGGCTCCTCGACGGACTCCTCGGCGGCCTCGGCGGCGGCCGCGGCGGCGGCGGTCTCCGGCGTCTGGAACATCGGCGCGGCGAACACCGGCGCCTGGAAGACGGCGACGGCGGGACGGGCGGGCTTGCGGCCGCCGCCCTCACCGGACGTGTCGGCGCTCTGGGCCTTGCGGGCCTTGTGACCGGCGGGCGCGGAGAATCCGACGGCCGCGGTCTTACGGGTGGCGCGACGGCGACGGCCACGGGGGGCGTCGTCGTCCACGGGCTCGGCGGAGGCCTCCTCGACCGGCGCGGGCTGCTGCTGAGCGGCCTGCTCGGTGGCGGTGGTCTCCTCGGGCTTCTCGGCGGCCTTCGGCTCACCGGCGGGCGCGGAGGCACTACGGGTGGCGCGGCGGCGCGAGCGGCGCGGCGCGGCCTCCTCGGCGACCGGCTCGGCCTCCTCGACCTCAGCGGCGGCCACGGCAGGCGCAGGCTCGACGACGGCGGGCGCCTCGGCGGAGGCCTTCGGCTCCCCGGCGGGCGCGGAGGCACGGCGGGTGGCGCGACGGCGAGCACGCGGCGCGGGAGCGGCTTCCTCCTCGGCAGCGGGCGCGGCCTCGACATCCACGGAACCCTCGGCGGCGACCTCCACGGCCTCGGCGACCTCAGCGGCCTGCGGAGCACCGGCAGGAGCGGAGGCACGGCGGGCGGCACGACGGCGCGTACGCGGCGCCGGGGCGGCCTCCTCAGCCTCCGGGGTCTCCTCCGCGACAGGCGCGGAAGCCTCGGCGGCGGGCGCGGCGGCCTCGGGCACCTCAGCGGCGGCCTTCGGCTCACCAGCGGGCGCGGAGGCACGGCGGGTGGCGCGACGGCGAGCACGCGGCGCGGGAGCGGCTTCCTCCTCGGCAGCGGGCGCGACCTCGACATCCACGGAACCCTCGGCGGCGACCTCCACGGCCTCGGCGACCTCAGCGGCCTGCGGAGCACCGGCAGGAGCGGAGGCACGGCGAGCGGCGCGACGGCGAGCACGCGGCGCCGGGGCGGCCTCCTCGGCGGGCGCGGGGGCCTCGGCCGTGGCGGCCTCCTCGGCCTCGGTCACGTCTTCGGCGGCGGGGGTGGCCGGTATGGCCGGGGCCGCGGCCTCGGTGGTGCCCGCGGGCGGTCCCGCGGGGCGCGACGCGGCGCGGCGCCTGCGGCGCGGCGGCAGGGTGTCGCTGGGGGTGTTGTTCTGCGAGCCCTCAGTGGGTTCGGTCGGCTCAAGCATGCGGGCGGTTCTCCCGTCACGCTCCCGGGCGCCGCGCCTGGTCCGGTGATGTCCGCGGCTCGCGCTAGGTGCGCGGGGCCGCCATCCGGGGGCGGGGCGCCGCACGGGAGCTCTCTATGTCTTGTCTCGCCGGTTCCGTACGCCCAAATGCGGACGGCCTGGCGAAAGTCTCGGTCAGTGCGCTGCCCGACCCAGGTGGCTCCCGAGTACGAGGGCTGCGCGGTGACGTACGTCCTTAGCGGGGGCCTTCCGGCACCGGCGCCTTCGCGGCGGCAGATACGGCGGCCGTGGGTGGGGCGGCCGTGACTGCCTCGCGGTCGGGCGCGAGCGGGTCGGTCACCGTGCCGGTCTCTTCATCGAAAAGCCCCTGCGCCAGCCTGGTCACCGCTGCGGGGACCGGCGGCGCCAGGTCGGCCACGGCTCGGAGACCGGACAGGACGTCGTCAGGTCGTACGGCAGGTGTCAGATGCCGAACAACCAGCCGCAGTATCGCACAGGGCTTGTCGCTCGGCCTATCGGTGTCGTGCGCGAGCGCCTCACCATCGGTGACCGCTTCCAGGCTCACCACGGCCTCGCGCGCGTCGAACGTACGCATGCCGTTCTTCGTGCGGCGCTGCACCTCGACCGTCTCCGCGGCGCGGAACAGCTCGGCCGCGCGCTGTGCCTGTGCGGGCTCCACGCCGTCGAGGCGCAGCTCCCAGACGGAGGCGGTCAGCCGGTCGGCGAGGCCCGAGGTGCGGGACTCGACGGCGTCGGTGATGTCGAGGCCGTCCGGCAGCGATTCGTTCAGCAGCTCGCGCAGCTGGTCGGGGTCGCGCGGCGCGGTGAGCGCGATCTCCAGGTACTCGGCCTCACTGCCCGTGCCGGTGGGTGCGGCATTGGCGTACGACACCTTCGGGTGCGGGGTGAACCCCGCCGAGTACGCCATGGGCACCTCGGCGCGGCGCAGCGCTCGCTCGAAGGCGCGCTGGAAGTCACGGTGGCTGGTGAACCGGAGGCGGCCGCGCTTGGTGTAGCGCAGGCGGATGCGCTGCACCGCGGGTGCGGGCGGCGGGCCTTCGGGCTGTCGCTTGCCCAGTGTCGTTCAGTCCTTCGTGAGTGCGGTCGTACTGCTACCTAGAGTACGTGTCCCGGGCGCGTCAGGTTCCCGCCGGGCCACCGGAACGGGCACGGCCTCTCCAGGCCCCGCCCCCACCGGCACCGGCTGCCTCGGTGCCCCGAACAGCATGCGCCGTACGTCGGCCCGCGCCTGTCGCACGCTCTCGCGCGCGGAGGTGAGGGCCTGCCGGGTGGCGCGGCGCACCTCCTTGACGGCTCTGGCGGCGGGGCGCCATACGGCGTCGCGGACCACGTGCCCGACGGGGGTGAGGACGGTCCGGTAGACCCACCGCACCGGCTCGACGAAGATCCACCGAAGGAGTTTCGCGAGGAACCGGCCGATGACGAGGGAGATGTGCCCGGCGACGCGCCAGGCGTGGCCGAGGGCGTCACCGATCTCCCGCGCCACGACGGCGACGGCCCGCCCGAGGGGCGCGAGCACCCAGCGCCACAGGGCGACGACGGGCGCGACGAAGATCCAGCGGAACAGCGCCGATACGACGGTCCAGATGCCGCGCGCGAGCCACGCGATGCCGTGCCCGAGCGGCGTCAGGACCGCCCGGTACAGCCACACCGCGGGGATCACGATCAGCACCCGGCCCAGCCAGGCGAGACCCGCGCCGACCGGCACGACCACATACCGCCACAGCCCCACCCACGGCCACACGAAGACCGCCTTGAACAGCCACGTCAGCACGGCGCCGATGCCGCGCCCGGCGGCCGCCGCTCCGCTGCCGATGACCCTCGCCAGCCAGGCGATGCCGTGCCCGACCGGTGTCAGCACGCGCGCGTAGAACCACGCGGCCGGGATCGCGACGAGGTGGCGCCACAGCCACGCGCAGCCCGCGCCGACGCCGAGCGCCAGCCAGGCGATGCCGTGCCCGAGCGGCGTCAGGACCGCCCGGTAGAACCACACCACCGGCGTCACGACGAGCACCCGGCCCAGCCAGGCGAGACCCGCGCCGACCGGCACGACCACATACCGCCACAGCCCCACCCACGGCCACACGAACACGGCCTTGAACAGCCACGTCAGCACGGCGCCGATGGCACGCCCGACCGGGCGGACGCCCCGGTAGTAGAGGAAGCGGCCGCAGACGGTGAGCGCGTCCCAGACCAGGCGTACGGGCACGACGAGCACGAGCACGACGATCCGCACCGGCAGTCGGATCGCGACGGCGAGACAGCCCTCCGCCTGCGGAGGGTGCCGGTCGGCCTGCCCCGGTGGGGGCTGCTGGGCAGCCTCGTGGGGAGGTCGTTTTTCCAGGTCCATGCTGTCCTAGACGCGCGGGAGTCCGGTTCGGATCCAGTACCGCAGCTTTCCGCCCCGCTCGTCCTCGAAGACACCGCCCGACGCCTCGATGACCTTGCGCGAGCCGGTGTTGTCGGTGTCGCAGGTCACCAGGACGGATTCCAGGCCGAGTCCGGCCGCGTACGGCAGGCAGGCGCGCAGCATCTCGGTGGCGTGGCCGCGGCGGCGCGCGGTGGGGCGGACGTCGTAGCCGATGTGGCCGCCGTACTCGCGCAGGAAGCGGGTGGCGATGGAGTGCCGGACGGTGACGCGGCCGAGGTAGTCGCCGCCGTCGACGTACCAGAGGGTCGTGACGGGGACGGCGAGCGGCCCCTCGGAGCGCGCGGCGGCAGCGGCGGTCTCGGCGAGGTAGCGCTCGAAGACGGCGGGGTCGTGCCACTTCTCGCCGTAGTCGCGCAGGGTGCGGCCGAGGGTGGTGTCGTCGTCGGGCCCGCCCCGCCCCTCGGCCCGGAACTCCTCCATCGCGGCGATGTAGGAGCGGTGGACCAGGGCGGTGGGCGGGACGAGCCGGGGCACGTACGGCTACTTGACGACCGTGAGCGGCAGCAGCTTCTTGCCGGTGGGGCCGATCTGGATCTCCGTCTGCATGGCGGGGCACACGCCGCAGTCGAAGCACGGCGTCCAGCGGCAGTCCTCGACCTCGGTCTCGTCGAGCGAGTCCTGCCAGTCCTCCCAGAGCCAGTCCTTGTCGAGACCGGAGTCCAGGTGGTCCCAGGGCAGGACCTCCTCGTACGTACGCTCACGCGTGGTGTACCAGTCGACGTCGACGCCCATCTCGGGCAGCGCCTTGTCGGCGCAGGCCATCCACCTGTCGTAGCTGAAGTACTCGCGCCAGCCGTCGAAGCGGCCGCCGTCCTCGTAGACGGCGCGGATGACGGCGCCGATGCGGCGGTCGCCGCGGGAGAGCAGGCCCTCGACGATGCCGGGCTTGCCGTCGTGGTAGCGGAAGCCGATCGAACGGCCGTACTTCTTGTCGCCGCGGATCTTGTCGCGGAGCTTCGCCAGCCGGGCGTCGGTCTCCTCGGAGGAAAGCTGCGGGGCCCACTGGAACGGCGTGTGCGGCTTGGGCACGAAGCCGCCGATCGACACCGTGCAGCGGATGTCGTTCGAACCGGAGACCTCACGGCCCTTGGCGATGACCTTCGTCGCCATGTCGGCGATCTGGAGGACGTCCTCGTCGGTCTCGGTGGGCAGGCCGCACATGAAGTACAGCTTCACCTGCCGCCAGCCGTTGCCGTACGCCGTCGAGACGGTGCGGATGAGGTCGTCCTCGGACACCATCTTGTTGATGACCTTGCGCATGCGCTCGGAGCCGCCCTCGGGGGCGAAGGTCAGGCCCGACCTGCGGCCGTTCCTGGTCAGTTCGTTCGCCAGGTCCACGTTGAAGGCGTCGACGCGGGTCGAGGGGAGGGACAGGCCGATCTTGTCCTCCTCGTACCGGTCGGCGAGGCCCTTGGCCACGTCGGCGATCTCGCTGTGGTCCGCGGAGGAGAGCGAGAGCAGGCCGACCTCTTCGAAGCCGGTCGCCTTGAGACCCTTCTCGACCATGTCGCCGATGCCGGTGATGCTTCGCTCCCGCACGGGGCGCGTGATCATGCCGGCCTGGCAGAAACGGCAGCCGCGGGTGCAGCCGCGGAAGATCTCGACGGACATCCGCTCGTGGACGGTCTCGGCGAGCGGGACGAGGGGCTGCTTGGGGTAGGGCCACTCGTCGAGGTCCATGACGGTGTGCTTGGACACGCGCCACGGCACGCCGCTGCGGTTCGGGACGACGCGGCCGATGCGGCCGTCCGGGAGGTACTCGACGTCGTAGAAGGCCGGGATGTAGACCGAGCCGGTCTTCGCGAGGCGGAGCAGGACCTCCTCGCGGCCGCCGGGGCGGCCCTCCGCCTTCCAGGCGCGGACGATCTCCGTCATGTCGAGCACGGCCTGCTCGCCGTCGCCGATGATCGCGGCGTCGATGAAGTCGGCGATCGGCTCGGGGTTGAAGGCGGCGTGGCCGCCGGCGAGCACGATCGGGTCCTCGACGGTGCGGTCCTTGGACTCCAGCGGGATGCCCGCGAGGTCCAGGGCGGTCAGCATGTTGGTGTAGCCCAGCTCGGTGGAGAAGCTGAGCCCGAACACGTCGAAGGCCTTCACCGGGCGGTGGGCGTCCACCGTGAACTGCGGGACCTGGTGCTCGCGCATCAGCGCCTCCAGGTCCGGCCACACGCTGTACGTGCGCTCGGCGAGGACGCCGGGGCGTTCGTTGAGGACCTCGTACAGGATCATGACGCCCTGGTTGGGCAGTCCGACCTCGTACGCGTCCGGGTACATGAGCGCCCAGCGGACGTCACACTCGTCCCAGTCCTTGACGGTGGAGTTGAGCTCTCCGCCGACGTACTGGATGGGCTTCTGGACATGCGGGAGAAGCGCTTCCAGGCGTGGGAAGACCGACTCGACAGGCATCGCGAGATCTCTCATGAGCTGGCAGGGGTGACCATCAAGCGTACCCCGGTGTTCAGCTGCCGAGCGCCGCCCGCAGTTTCCGCCGGGACGCCTCGGCCCACACCCCCGGCAGTTCCCGCTCCCGGTCCGCCGCGCTCGCCTCCTCCTGGCCGTACAGGAGGCCCCAGGTAAACGCGGTCTCGCCCGCGAGGTGGGCCTGGACGGCCAGGGCGCGCAGGGCCTCGCGGGCGACCACGCTGTCCTGGTGGCCGCCGAGGACGGTCTGGACGGACTTCATCCGCTTCGCGAACCGTTTGGCGGGCTTGCCGAGCGCGGGGACGGCGGCCTCGCCCGCGTACCGGGCGCGCTTGGCGGCCTTGCGGGCCTCGTGCATGGCCCGGTCGCGCTCGTCGCCGGGGGCCAGCGCGAGAGCGTGTTCGACGCGGGTCGCGAGGCGGGCGTAGTCCTTCAGGAGCGCCTTGGGCAGCGCCTTGGCGGGCGGCGCGGAGGCGGCGGGGCGCAGCGGGGGCTCGGCGAGCAGCGCGTCGATGGTGTTGAGGAGGGTGAGGTAGCGCCTGCTTTCGAGTAGGGCGACCGTCCTGCGCCGTGAGCCGGTGCGGCGGGTGACGGACCAGACGCGCAGCCGCCCGCGCACCGGGCCGAGCAGGAGCGTCTTGGGGAGCGCCTCGACGCGGGCGACCAGGCGGTCGGTGAGGACTTCCTGGTCGCGGTCGACGCCCAGCTCCCCCGCGAGCCACTTCAGCTCGTCGCCCACGGGGTCGGTGACCGTACGGTCGAGGACCTTTCGGTACGACTTGAAGGCGCTGCGCATCCGGCGGGTGGCGACCCGCATCTGGTGCACGGAGTCGGGCAGGTCGCGGCGGACGGCGGGGTCGAGCGAGACGATCGCGTCGCGCTGGGCGCGGAGGTAGGCGACGGCGTGGTCGCCCGCGGTGCCGGTCCCCTCCCCGACGGCCTCCCGCACCGCCTCGGCCACGGCCTCGCTCTTGCCGGCCGGCTTGCCCGCGCCGACCGCTCCCTCGGCGGGGCGGACCTCGTCGGCCGCGGCCTTCTTGGCCTTGCGCCCCTTGGAGGCGGCCTCCTTGGGGGCGGACTTCTTGGAGACAGCCTCCTGGGGCGCGGTCTCCTTCAGCGCCCTGGCCAGTTTCGAGGAGGCGGTGGACCGTCGTACGCCCGCCTTCCTCAGCTTCTTCTCGACCTTGTCCAGGAGCGCGGGATCGCAGCCGTCGGCCAGTTCCACCTCGATCTCGGACCATTCGGCCGTGCCGCCGCCCGGGGTGAGCCGCTCCGCGATCACTCCGTCGACGCTGACCTCGGCGAGCAGCGCGCCCTTCGCGTCGACGAGGTGGCGCAGCTTCCGCGCGGACAGCAGGCGGACGACGGGTACGAGGTCGGCCTCGCGGACGCGGGAGCGCACGAGGCCGAGCAGGGAGCGCGGCACGGTGTCGGAGAGCGGCTCGTGGACCTCGTCCCGTACGCCCTGCGCGAGCGAGACCGGCAGCTTCAGGTGCCAGCCCTCGTCGGCGCCGCCGGTGCGGCGGCGCAGGGTGATGGAGGCGGCGGCGAGGCGCTGGTCGGAGGTGTCCCAGTAGACGGCGTCCAGTTCGACGACGCCCTTGTCGAGGACGTCCCCGACCCCGGCCACCCCGCTGAGATCGGGCAGCTCCGCGTCCGCCCCGTCGACGTCGTACTTCCGCTCGATCTCGCGCTTCGTCTCCGCCATGAATTGAATCTAGACGCGAAACGCGAGACCAAACATGCCCGCGACGGGACTTCCGGCACGGCGTTACGCGGACATCGGCCGCTGCACCTTGATCGACTGGAGCAGACCGACGGCCACCCAGACCGCGAACATCGACGAGCCTCCGTACGACACGAAGGGCAGCGGAAGGCCCGCCACCGGCATGATGCCGAGGGTCATCCCGATGTTCTCGAAGGACTGGAAGGCGAACCAGGCGATGATTCCGGCGGCGACGATCGTGCCGTACAGCTCGGTCGTCTCGCGGGCGATGCGGCAGGCACGCCACAGGACGACGCCGAGGAGGAGCAGGATGGCGCCCGCGCCGACGAAGCCGAGTTCCTCGCCCGCCACGGTGAAGACGAAGTCCGTCTGCTGCTCGGGGACGAACTGGCCGGTGGTCTGGGAGCCCTTGGTCAGGCCGGTGCCGGTCAGGCCGCCCGAACCGATGGCGATGCGGGCCTGGTTGGTGTTGTAGCCGACGCCCGCCGGGTCGAGCGCGGGGTTGGCGAAGGCCGCGAAGCGAGCGATCTGGTAGTCGTCGAGGACCCCGAGCTGCCATATGGCGACGCCCCCGGCGACGCCGGTGCCGAGGAGCCCGAAGACCCAGCGGTTGGAGGCGCCCGAGGCGAGCAGGACGCCGAGCACGATCATCACCATGACCATGACCGAGCCGAGGTCGGGCATCAGCATGACGATCGCGATCGGCACGGCGGCGAGGCCGAGGGCCTGCACCACCGTGCGGTGGTCGGGGTGCTCGCGGTCGCCCGCGTCGACGCGGGCGGCGAGCAGCATCGCCATGCCCAGGATGATCGTGACCTTCACGAACTCGGAGGGCTGGAGGGAGAAGCCGCCGCCGAGGACGATCCACGCGTGCGCGCCGTTGATGGTCGCGCCGAGCGGGGTGAGCACGAGCAGCACCAGGAAGACGGAGATGCCGTAGAGGATCGGCACCGCCGTGCGCAGCGTGCGGTGGCCGAGCCAGACGGTGCCGATCATCAGGGCGAAGCCGATGCCGGTGTTCAGGACGTGCTTGAGCGCGAAGGAGTACGGGTCGTCGCCGACCAGCTCGGTGCGGTTGCGGGTCGCGGAGTAGACGAGCGCGGTGCCGATCCCGGAGAGCGCGATCGCCGCGAGGAGCATCGGCCAGTCGAGCCTGCGCACTATCGAGTCGCGGGCCAGCAGGCGGGAGATGTTGGAGCGTTCGGGGCCGTACCCGGAGACGGAGAAGCCACTGCCGGTCATCAGTCACGCCTCCAGGCGGCCGGGGCCCCGGCCAGCTCCTGCTGGCCCTGCTGATCCTGCGGGTCCCGCGGGTCCTGCTGCCCCGGTGGGTCCTGCTGCTCCTGCTGGCCCTCCGGCGGCTCGGTCGCCTCGGGCTTGTACGGCTTGACCTTCGGGGCGTCGATGGAGCCGTCGGCCTCGATCTTCGGCAGGGTCTTCTGCGGCTCGGGCAGCAGCGCCTTCTTCCGGTCCTGGTTGCCGCTGTCGTCGAGGCCGTAGATCGCGTCGTAGATCTTGCGGACGGCGGGTCCCGAGGCGCCCGATCCCGTACCGCCCTGGGAGATCGTCATGACGATCGTGTAGTCCTTGGTGTACGTCGCGAACCAGGAGGTGGTCTGCTTGCCGTAGACCTCCGCCGTACCCGTCTTGGCGTGCATCGGGATCTTGTCCTGCGGCCAGCCACCGAACCGCCACGCGGCCGTACCGCGCGTCGCGACGTCCGCGAGGGCACCGTCTATGTCCTTGCGCAGCGCGGCGTCCATGGGCAGCTTGCCGTGTGCCTTGGGCTTGATCTCCTCGATGTGCCTGCCGTCGGCGCTGATGATCGCCTTGCCGACGGTGGGGTCGTACATGGTGCCGCCGTTGGCGATGGCGGAGTAGATGGTGGCCATCTGGATGGGGGTGACGAGGGTGTCGCCCTGGCCGATGGAGTAGTTGACGGAGTCACCGGCGCGCATCTTCATGCCTTCGAGGCAGTTCTCGTACGCGATGCGCTCGGAGTACTCGCCGCCCTTCTTGCCCTGCTTGCACCAGGCGTCCTTGTTGGCCTTCCAGTAGTCCTTCTTCCACTGGCGGTCGGGGACGCGGCCGGTGACCTCGTTGGGCAGGTCGATGCCGGTCTCCTTGCCGAGGCCGAACTGGTGGGCCGTCCGGTAGAACCAGTCCTTGGCGTCGGGCCTCGGCTTGTTGCCGCCGTCCTTGTTCCACTGGTCGTGCGCGAGCTTGTAGAAGACGGTGTCGCAGGAGACTTCGAGGGCCTGGCCGAGGGTGATGGAGCCGTGGCCCTTGGACTCGAAGTTCTTGAAGGTCTGGCCGCCGATCGAGTACGAACTGGGGCAGGGGTAGCGGCCGTTGAAGTCGTAGCCCGCGTTCACGGCGGCGGCCGTCGGGATGACCTTGAAGATCGAGCCGGGGGCCGCCTGGCCCTGGATGGCGCGGTTGAGCAGCGGGTAGTTGGACTTCTTGCCGGTGAGCTTGGCGTAGTCCTTGCCGGAGATGCCGCCGACCCAGGCGTTCGGGTCGTACGTCGGGTTGGAGGCCATGGAGACGATGCGGCCGGTCTTGTTCTCCATGACGACGACGGCGCCCGCGTCGGCCTTGTAGTTCTCGCCGGTGTTCTTGTCGAACTCGCCGCGCGCCTTCTCCATCGCGTCGTTCAGCCAGTACTCGGAGACGGCCTGGACGCGCGCGTCGATGCTGGTGACGACGTTGGCGCCCGGCTTGGCCTCGTCGGACTCGGCCTTGCCGATGACACGGCCGAGGTTGTCGACCTCGTAGCGGGTGACGCCGGCCTTGCCGCGCAGCTGCTTGTCGTACGTCCGTTCGAGCCCGGAGCGGCCGACCTGGTCGGAGCGGAGGAACGGGGAGTCGGTGTCCTTGGCCTTGTTGATCTCGTCGTCGGTGACGGGCGAGAGGTAGCCGAGGACCTGCGCGGTGTTGGACTTGCCGGGCGCGGGGTAGCGGCGCACGGCGGTGGGCTCGGCGGTGATGCCGGGGAAGTCCTCGGAGCGCTCGCGGATCTGGAGGGCCTGCTTGGGCGTGGCCTCGTCGGTGATCGGGATGGGCTGGTAGGGCGAGCCGTTCCAGCAGGGCTGGGGGGTCTTGGAGTCGCAGAGGCGGACCTTGTCGGCGACGTCCTTGGGGTCCATGGCGAGGACGTCGGCGAGCTTGGCGAGGACCGCCTTGCCGTCGTCCTTCATCTTCATCAGGTCCGTGCGGGACGCGGAGACGACCAGGCGGGTGTGGTTGTCGGCGATCGGCACTCCGCGGGCGTCCAGGATCGAGCCGCGTACGGCGGGCTGGACGACCTGCTGGACGTGGTTGCCGGAGGCCTCCTTGGCGTACTCCTCGCCGTTGCGGACCTGGAGGTACCAGAGGCGGCCGCCGAGGGTGAGCAGGAGGGAGACGACGAGGATCTGGATGATGATGAGACGGATCTGGACGCGTGGGGTCCGCCCGGTCTCCGGGATGTTGGTCACTGCTCCCCTCCCCTGGCGTGGTCCGTGCAGTGCTCCGCCCTCACAGGCGCTTGACCCCCTTGATGCGTCCGGCGCGCGCGACCCGGGCCTTGGCCGCCTTGGCCCGCAGTCCGCCGCGCTGGTTGCCGATGCTCAGCCCGGTGCCGGAGGCGAGCCAGCCCGAGGAGACGTCGGCGGCCTTGTTGGCCGGGGAGCCCTCGCCCAGCGGGTCGTTCTCGGCGCGTCTGGCGAGCGCGATGATCAGCGGCACGGTGAAGGGCGCGAGGATCAGGTCGTAGAGCGCGGCGGTGAAGAGCAGCCCGACCAGGCCCACGTGGCGGGCGGCGGTGTCCCCGACGAGGGCGCCCACGCCCGCGTACAGCAGGGTCGAGCCGAGGGCGGCGCTGACGACCACGAGGAGCGGACCGGCGGCGGAGCGCAGCCGACCGCTCTCGGGCTTGGCGAGGCCCGCGAGGTAGCCGACGACGCAGAGCACGAGGGCGTACCGCCCGGCGGCGTGGTCGGCGGGCGGGGCCAGGTCGGACAGGAGGCCCGCGCCGAAGCCGATGAGGGCCCCGCCGACGTGGCCGTAGACCAGGGCGAGGCCGAGGACGGTGAGCAGCACCAGGTCCGGTACGGCGCCCGGCAGCTGGAGCCGGGCCAGGACGCTGACCTGGATGACCAGGGCGACGACGACCAGGGTGGTGGAGAGCAGGATTCGGTTGAAGCGCATGGGTCCGGTCTCCTACTGCTCGTCGCCGTCGGCGGCGCCGTCGGCCGGCGGCTTTCCCGACGGGGTGGCCGTGACGGTCACCGTCGGGGTCGGCTTGGGCTTCTCGGGCTTGGGCGGCAGGACCATGTCGCGCGGGTCCTTGCGGGGCGCCTCGACGACGACGCCGACGATGTCGAGCTTGGTGAACCCGACGTACGGCTTCACGTAGACGGTGCGGGTGAGGTCGCCGCCCGAGGGGTCGACGCGGACGACCTCGCCGACGGGCACGCCCGGCACGAACGGCTTGTCCTTCTGCGAGCCGAAGGTGACGAGGCGGTCGCCCTTCTTGACCTTGGCCTTGCCGTTGAGCAGCTGGACGGAGAGCGGGCGGTCGCCCTGGCCGGTGGCGAAGCCCAGCTCGTCGGTCTTCTCCAGGCGGGTGCCGACGGTGAAGTCGGGGTCGTTGGCGAGCAGGACGGTCGCGGTGTTCGGGCCGACGGTCGTGACGCGGCCGACCAGGCCGTCGCTGTTCAGGACGGTCATGTCGCGCTTGAGTCCGTCGTTCGCGCCGGCGTCGATGGTGACGGTCCAGGAGAAGCCCTGGGCCGCTCCTATGCCGATGACCTCGGCGCCCTTGATGCCGTACTGTCCCGCGCCCGCCGTCTTGAGCATGCCGTCGAGCTGGCGCACGCGGCTGCGGTTGCGGTCGTCGCTGCCGAGCTTCGCCTTCAACGCGGCGTTCTGCCGCTCCAGTTCGGCGATGCGGTCGTGGCGTTCGCCGGAGTCACGGACCGCGCCGATGGCGTTGCCGATCGGGTCCACGGCGGAGGACATCCCCTCCTCGACCGGGCCGAAGACGGTGGCGGCGGCCTGGCGGGCACCGTCGACCGGCGAGTCCTCACCGCCGCGGATGTCCACCGTGATCAAAGCGAACGCGATGGCGATCAGCAGCACCAGGAGCAGCCGGCTCTCTCGTGTGTCCCTCACGTGCGGCGGCGTGCCTTCCTCAATCGGATTCCGTGGAATCTGCGCGTTCCACGAGGTTCTGGGGAATTCTTCTGCCTTGCCTGAATTCTTCTCTTGCCTCTATATCAACGATCCGCCGCACGAGGTGGCAGGCACTCGTACGGCGGATGTTCTCGCGTCAGATCATCTGCGCGGCTGGGCGTCCAGCACCTGCTGCAACGCCTCGAACTCCTCGACACACTTTCCGGAGCCGAGCGCCACGCTGTCCAGCGGGTCCTCGGCGATGTGGATCGGCATGCCGGTCTCGCGGCGCAGCCGCTCGTCGAGGCCGCGCAGCAGGGCGCCGCCGCCGGTCAGGACGATGCCGCGGTCCATCACGTCGCCGGACAGCTCGGGCGGGCACTTGTCGAGGGTGGTCTTGACCGCGTCCACGATCGCGTTGACCGGCTCCTCGATGGCCTTGCGGACCTCGGCGGCGGAGATGACGACGGTCTTGGGCAGCCCGGAGACCAGGTCGCGGCCGCGGATCTCGGTGTGCTCGTCGGCGTCCATGTCGTACGCCGAACCGATGGTGATCTTGATCTGCTCGGCCGTGCGCTCACCGAGGAGGAGGGAGTACTCCTTCTTGATGTGCTGGATGATCGCGTTGTCCAGCTCGTCGCCGGCGACGCGGATCGACTGTGCCGTGACGATTCCGCCGAGCGAGATGACGGCGACCTCGGTGGTGCCGCCGCCGATGTCCACGACCATGTTGCCGGTGGCCTCGTGGACGGGCAGGCCGGAGCCGATGGCGGCGGCCATGGGCTCCTCGATGATGTGCACCTGGCGCGCGCCGGCCTGCGAGGAGGCCTCGATGACGGCGCGGCGCTCCACTCCGGTGATGCCCGAGGGCACGCAGACGACGACCCGCGGGCGCGCGAGGTAGCGCCGCTTGTGGATCTTCAGGATGAAGTAGCGGAGCATGCGCTCGGTGATCTCGAAGTCGGCGATGACGCCGTCCTTCAGCGGGCGCACCGCGACGATGTTGCCGGGCGTGCGTCCGATCATCTTCTTGGCTTCCGCGCCGACCGCGAGGATGCCACCGGTGTTGGTGTTGATCGCGACGACGGACGGCTCGTTGAGTACGATCCCCCGACCCCTGACGTACACCAGCGTGTTGGCGGTCCCGAGGTCGACAGCCATGTCACGGCCGATGAACGACATGTTGTTCCCCATGAGGATGCGTCTGGCCTTCCCTATTGGAGCTTGTGATGGCTTTTTAGGTAGGCGAGGTGGGTGCTGAGTGGCAGTGGAGGCTTCCATCGTAGTCTCGGCCGCGCGAAGACGGCGCGAGGGTCTTCGCCATTGTCAGCAGATGATGTGCCGCCCCGCTCTTGGAGACGTGCCATCGGGGGCACGCGTTCCCCCGATTGGGGCGCATATCCCGGAGGACGGCCGAATTCCTCCGGCCGTCCGGGGCGGGACGGCACTCCACTGACATGTCGTCAGCGAGTCGCGCGAGAGGCGAGACGCCGGGGCCCGGGGAGTTACGCCAGACCCGGGAAGAAGATCTTCAGCTCGCGCTCGGCGGACTCCTCGGAGTCCGAGGCGTGGATCAGGTTCTCCCGGACGATCACGCCGAAGTCGCCGCGGATGGAGCCGGGCGCGGCGGCGATCGGGTCGGTCGGGCCGGCCAGCGCGCGCACGCCCTCGATGACGCGCTCACCCTCGACGAC
Organism: Streptomyces sp. NRRL S-920; assembly: GCF_000717945.1. NCBI lineage: Bacteria > Bacillati > Actinomycetota > Actinomycetes > Kitasatosporales > Streptomycetaceae > Streptomyces > Streptomyces sp. NRRL S-920. The sequence goes on along the minus strand of NZ_JODF01000018.1, from coordinate 55,902 downwards.
CAGGGCGACGACGGGGCCGGAGGCCATGAAGCCCATCAGCGGCTCGTAGAACGGCTTGCCCTTGTGCTCGCCGTAGTGCTGCTCCAGGGTCTCCTGGTCCAGCGAACGCAGCTCCAGCGCGGAGATCGTCCAGCCCGCCTTGCGCTCGATCCGGCCGATGATCTCCCCGATCAGGCCACGACGGACGGCGTCGGGCTTCAGCAGGACGAGGGTGCGCTGGCTCATGTGCGGCTCCAAGGGTTCGTGATCTCTGAGATCAAGGTGGGATGCGCCGCACGATACCGACTCGCTGTGGGCAGTCGTTCCGCAGGGCGGAACAGGTGGGCACAGCGCTTCAGCTCCGGGCCACCGGACCAGAGGCGTCAAGCAGTGTCGGCCTCGGGGCCAGCCTGTGCGGCGAACCTAGCCTTCGCCTCGTCGATCTGCCGCCCGAAATGGACCGAAGCCCACCACAGGGCGGCGAAGACCGCGCCCATGAAGAACATCACCGGCACCACGAAACCGCTCGCGATCAGCGCGATCTGGAGGGCCCAGCCCAGCTGCACCCCGCCGGGCCGCGTGATCACACCGCACAGCAGCACGCTCAGCAGCATCGCGACGCCGCAGACCGTCCAGACCGTGCCCATCGAGAGGTCGGGGTCCTTCATGGCGACCAGACCGGCGAAGCCGATGACGAAGAACTCGCCGATCAGCGTCGAAGCGCAGAGCGTACGCACAGCAGTCAGCCCCTTCCCAGGAGCAGCCGGGCCTCGCCGACCGTGATGACGGAACCGGTGACCAGGACGCCGCCGCCCGCGAACTCGCCCTCCTCCTCGGCGAGGGTGATCGCGGCCTCCAGCGCGTCCGGCAGCCGCGGCTCGACCTGGACGCGGTCGTCGCCGAAGACCTCGACGGCGATCGCGGCCAGCTCGTCGGCGTCCATCGCGCGGTGGCTGGTGTTCTGCGTGATGACGACCTCGGCGAAGATCGGCTCGAAGGCCTCAAGGAGGCCCCGCATGTCCTTGCCGTCGCTGGCGCCGATTACGCCGATGAGATTGCTGAAGTCGAAGACCTCGCTGATGGCGGCGGCGGTGGCGCGGGCGCCCGCGGGGTTGTGCGCGGCGTCCAGGACGACGGTGGGCGAGCGGCGGACGACCTCCAGGCGGCCCGGCGAGGAGACCGTGGCGAACGCCTTGCGGATGGTGTCGATGTCCAGCGGGCGGGCGTGCTGCGAGCCGATGCCGAAGAACGCCTCGACGGCGGCGAGCGCCACCGCGGCGTTGTGCGCCTGGTGCTCGCCGTGCAGGGGCAGGAAGACTTCCTCGTACTCCCCGCCCAGGCCGCGGAGCGTCAGGAGCTGGCCGCCGACCGCGACCCGGCGGGCGACGACGCCGAACTCCAGGCCCTCGCGGGCGACCGTGGCGTCGACCTCGACGGCCTTCTTCAGGAGGACCTGGGCCGCGTCCACCGGCTGCTGGGCCATGATCACCGTGGCGTCCGGCTTGATGATGCCGGCCTTCTCCGCGGCGATCTCCCCGGTGGTGGAGCCCAGCCGGTCCGTGTGGTCCAGGTCGATGGGGGTGATGACGGCGACGGAGCCGTCGATCACGTTCGTCGCGTCCCAGCTGCCGCCCATGCCGACCTCGACGACGGCCACGTCCACGGGGGCGTCCGCGAAGGCCGCGTACGCCATGCCGGTGAGGACCTCGAAGAAGGAGAGCCTGTACTCCTGCCGGGCGTCGACCATCTCCACGTACGGCTTGATGTCGTTGTACGTCTCCACGAAGCGCTCGGCCTCGATGGGGGCGCCGTCCAGGCTGATCCGCTCGGTGATCGACTGGACGTGGGGCGAGGTGTACCGCCCGGTGCGCAGCTCGAAGGCGGAGAACAGGGCCTCGATCATGCGGGCCGTGGACGTCTTGCCGTTCGTCCCCGTGATGTGGATCGAGGGGTACGCGCGCTGGGGCTCGCCCAGGACGTCCATCAGCGCGGCGATACGGCTGACGGAGGGCTCCAGCTTCGTCTCGCCCCAGCGGCCCGCCAGCTCCGTCTCGACCTCGCGCAGCGCCCTGTCCACCTCCGGGTCGGCGGGCCGGGCGGGGATGTCGCCCTGCGGCGGGCCCGCCAGGGTGCGCAGGGTGCGGCTGCCCGCCTCGATGACGGCGAGGTCGGGGTCCCTGTCGGTCTCGGCGCCGACGATCTCCTCGAAGGCCTCGTCGTCGGCGGGGCGGTCGGCGTGCTCGTCGTGCGGGGGGAGGTCACTCACGTACGCCAGTCTACGGAGCGCCACCGGCACTCGGCGTCCGGACCTGTCGGCCGGGTCGTCGGGACCTTCGGCCCGTCCGATTCGGGACTTTGGTCCCTCCGCTCGCCGGGACCGCCCGGCAAACTTGGCGATCATGGACATAGGTATCGACCTCGGCACTGCGAACACCCTCCTCTACGTGCGCGGCAAGGGGATCGTGCTCAACGAGCCGTCCGTGGTCGCCGTGCGGGCCGACAGGGGAGGCAAGAGCGGGGTGCTCGCCGTCGGGACGGAGGCCAAGGAGACGATCGGGCGCACTCCCGGGTCCATCACCGCGATCCGCCCGCTGCGCGACGGAGTGATCAGCGACTACGAGGCCGCCGAGGAGATGATCCGGCACTTCGTGCGCAAGGCCGTGCCCGGCAGGCGGCCCCGCATCCGCATGGTCGTGTGCGTGCCGAGCGGGGTCACCCCCGTCGAACGGCGGGCCATCGTCCACGCCTCGCAGCGGGCCGGGGCGCGCGCCGTCCACCTCGTGGAGGAGCCGATGGCCGCCGCGATCGGGGCGGGGCTGCCGGTCGGCGAGCCGCGCGGGTCGATGGTCGTGGACATCGGGGGCGGCACGAGCGAGGTCGCGGTCATCTCGCTGGGCGGGATCGTCACGGCGCAGTCGCTCCGGGTGGGCGGCGACCGGCTCGACGCGGCGATCACCGACTTCGTCCGCAAGGAGCACTCGCTCCTCGTGGGTGAGCGCACCGCCGAGGACATCAAGGTCGCGATCGGCTCCGCCTGGCCCGTGCCGGGGCGGGAGGACTTCGAGGACCGGACGTTCACCGTGCGGGGCCGGGAGAAGGTGGCCGGGCTGCCGAAGACCGTGGACCTGACGGTGCGGGAGGTGCGGGGCGCGCTCGACGAGCCCGTCGAGCACATCATCGCGGCGGTGAAGACCACGCTGGAGGAGTGCCCGCCGGAGCTGTCCGGCGACATCATGGAGCACGGCATCGTCCTGACGGGCGGCGGCGCGCTGCTCCCGGGCCTCGACCTGCGGATCGCCTCCGCCACGGGCATCCCGGTCTTCGTCGCCGAGGATCCGCTGGACAGTGTGGCGCTGGGGTGCGGCAAGTGCGTGGAGGACTTCGACGGCTTGGAGAGGGTGATGTCGGCGGCGTAGCGGGTGACGCCCGGGTGGGTCTCTGCCCCTTCGGACGGGTGAGTTCGGGGTGACGGGTGGGTGGGGTGGGAAAGGTTCTTGCGGCCACGGAGGCTCAGGCCAGCTCCCCCGCGGGCAGGCACGCAGTCACCTCGTACGCCCCGCCCACCGGTCCCGCCGAAAACTCACCGCCCACGGCGAGCACCCGCTCCGCCATCCCCGTCGTCCCGCTCCCCGAGGAAACCGGCGCCGACTTGGGCGCCGCGGCCGGCAGCGCGTTGCGGACGGCGATGCCGAGGCGGCCGTCCACCACGTCCACCCGGACGGTGACCCGCTCCCCCGGAGCGTGCTTCGCCGCGTTCGTCAGGCACTCCTGGACCACCCGGTGCACGGCCGCCTGCCGCAGCGGCGAGAGCCGGTGGGCCGCGGGGGCCACCAGCAGCTCCACGGGGCTGCCCGCGCGCCCGCTGCGCTCGGCGAGTTCGGGAAGGGCGTCGAGACCGGGCGTGGGCGCCCCGTCGAGACCCCGCTGCACGATGATCTCGTTCAGCATCCGATGCGCACTGCGCGCCGTCTCGGAAAGCTCCTCGAACCCCTCCTCGAAGGGCCCGCCGGAGGCCCGGCGCGCCAGCACCTGGGAGCGCACGCTCAGCAGCGTCAGCTCGCGCCCGACGAAGTCGTGCACGTCCCGTGCGATGCGGGCCCGCTCCTGTTGGACGGCGTGCAGCGTGTCCGTCTCCGCGCGCTGCGCCTCCAGCGCGTGGACCAGGTCCTGCCGGTTCGCGGCGACACCGACGCCCGCCGCGAGCACACCGACCGGCACGACGAGGCTCAGGAACTCGCTGAGCGTCTCGCCCCGGTGCGGCGGCCAGCCGGGCAGCAGGAACATCACGTAGGCGAACGCGACGTACCCGATGACGCCGAGCGTCCCGGCCCGGCGCCCGCGGTAGCGGCCGAGGGAGTACAGCGCGAACTGCGCCAGCGTCAGCTCGTGCAGCCAGCCCAGCAGCCCCAGCGCGACGGCGTACGGCAGCCAGGGTGCCGCGCGGCGCAGCAGCAGGGACGCCGCGCCCGCCGTCAGGACGAGCGCGGCCGTCGGTCCGGTGAGGGAGTTGTCCGCCGCCGCGAGGCCCGGCACGTCCAGGCTCATCAGCGCCAGCGCGCTCAGCACGGTGAGCAGGTCCAGGGTCCCGGTCGCCTTGCCCCAGCGCTCGGCGAGGCGACGGCCGATGGCCGCCGCCTGGCGTATCGCCTGGGCGGCGGGGCGGGCGTGCATGCCCTCCATCATCCAAGGTCTTTCGGCCCGATTCATCGGACTTATGGCCCTGATTTGGTGATTTGCGGCACTGACTCGCACGGCCTCGCGGCGCGGCTGACGGGCCCCGGCTGGTACCGGGGGTCAGATCTGACCATGTGGTATGCCCAGAATTCCGCCCGGCGGACCCATCAGCTCGCCGGTGACGCCGGGGTCCTGCTGTGGACCGCGCTGTGGGCCACCGCCGCCGTCATCGCGTACCGGCTGGCGTGTCTGCTCGCCCTCCCCCGCGCCCTCCAGGAGCACAGGGCCCCGCTGCCCCTGGTGGGCGGGCGCGTCGACACGGCCCTTCGCCGCGTGGCGGACGCCGTCGACGCCATGGACCCGGTGGCCGTGCGCACCGCCGTCGCCGTGGGCGCCCTCGCCCTGTTCGTCGTACCCGTGGGCCTGGTGCTCGTGGTCTGGCTGCCGCGTCGGCTCCGCTGGATCCGCCAGGCGGGCGCGGCGCGGGACCTCGCCGCCTCGGACGACGGCCGTGACCTGCTGGCCCTGCGTTCGCTGCTCAGGCCCCTGGAAGAGGTGGCCGTCACCGCCTCGGAGATTCCGGGCGCGACGCCGGGCAGCCTCGCCTGGGGCTGGCGGCACGGCGATCCGGAGATCCTGGACGCCCTGGCGGGCGCGGAGCTGGAGCGGCTCGGCCTTGAGCCCCCGGCCCCGCGCGAGGGCCCGGCCGAGGTCTTCGAGCCGGTCGACCTCATCGCGCCCGCGGGCCCGGCCGACGAGCGGGCCGCGGACCGCCACGCCATCGGCTGACCTCGTCATCGGCTGACCTCGTACGACGAAGGCTCCCGGGTCCGTCTGCCGGTCCCGGGAGCCTTCGCTGACAAGGTGCCTACGCGGCGGGCAGGGCCGCCAGCTGGGCCGTCAGGCGGGCGATGTCGGCCTCCGCCTTGGTGAGGCGGCCGCGGATCTTGTCGACGACCTGGTCGGGCGCCTTCGCGAGGAACGCTTCGTTGCCCAGCTTCGCCTCGGCCTGCGCCTTCTCCTTCTCGGCGGCGGCGAGGTCCTTGGCGAGGCGCTTGCGCTCGGCGGCCACGTCGATCGTGCCGGACAGGTCGAGCGCGACCGTGGCGCCCGAGACCGGCAGCGTCGCCGTCGCCGTGAAGGCGTCGCCCTCCGGCAGGAGGCGAAGCAGCTGGCGGATGGCGGCCTCGTGCGGGGCGAGGGCCGTGCCGTCCAGGGTCAGGCGGGCCGGGACCTTCTGGCCCGGCTGGAGACCCTGGTCGGCGCGGAAGCGGCGGACCTCGGTGATGACCTGCTGGAGCGTCTCGATCTCCCGCTCGGCCCCGGCGTCGCGGAAGCCGCTGTCGGCCGGCCAGTCGGCGATGACGAGCGACTCGCCGCCGGTCAGCGCCGTCCAGAGCGTCTCCGTCACGAACGGCACGATCGGGTGGAGCAGACGCAGGGTGACGTCGAGGACCTCGCCGAGGACGCGGGCCGAGACCTTCGCGCCCTCGCCGCCCGCCATGAACGTCGTCTTGGACAGCTCGACGTACCAGTCGAAGACCTCGTCCCACGCGAAGTGGAAGAGGGCGTCGGAGAGCTTGGCGAACTGGTAGTCGTCGTAGAGCGCGTCGACTTCGGCGACCGTCGCGTTCAGCCGGGACAGGACCCAGCGGTCGGTGGCGGACAGCTCCTCGGCCGGGGGCAGTTCGCCCTCGATCGTGGCGCCGTTCATCATCGCGAAGCGCGTGGCGTTCCAGATCTTGTTGGCGAAGTTGCGCGAGCCCTGGACCCAGTCCTCGCCGATCGGCACGTCCGTGCCCGGGTTGGCGCCGCGGGCCAGGGTGAAGCGCAGGGCGTCCGAGCCGTACTTGTCCATCCAGTCCAGCGGGTTGACCGCGTTGCCGAAGGACTTCGACATCTTCTTGCCGAACTGGTCTCGGACCATGCCGTGCAGCACGATCGTGTGGAACGGCGGGGTGCCGTCCATCGCGTACAGGCCGAACATCATCATCCGGGCGACCCAGAAGAAGAGGATGTCGTAGCCGGTGACGAGGACCGAGTTCGGGTAGAACTTCGCGAGCGAATCGGTCTGCTCGGGCCAGCCCAGCGTGGAGAACGGCCACAGGCCGGAGGAGAACCACGTGTCGAGCACGTCGTTGTCCTGGCGCCAGCCCTCGCCCGTGGGGGCCTCGTCGTCGGGGCCGACGCAGACGACCTCGCCGTTCGGGCCGTACCAGACGGGGATGCGGTGGCCCCACCAGAGCTGGCGCGAGATGCACCAGTCGTGGAGGTTGTCGACCCAGTCGAAGTACCGCTTCTCCATCTCCTGCGGGTGGATCTTGACCTTGCCGTCGCGGACCGCGTCACCGGCGGCCTTCGCGAGCGGGCCGACCTTGACCCACCACTGCATCGACAGGCGCGGCTCGATGGTGGTCTTGCAGCGCGAGCAGTGGCCGACCGAGTGCGTGTACGGGCGCTTCTCGGCGACGACGCGGCCCTCGGCGCGCAGCGCGCCGACGATGGCGGAGCGGGCCTCCAGGCGGTCCAGGCCCTGGAAGGGGCCGTGCGCGGTGATGACGGCGTGCTCGTCCATGACCGCGATGTTCGGCAGGCTGTGGCGCTGGCCGATCTCGAAGTCGTTCGGGTCGTGGGCCGGGGTCACCTTGACGGCGCCGGTGCCGAACTCGGGGTCGACGTGCTCGTCCGCGACGACGGGGATCGTACGGTCGGTCAGCGGCAGCTTGATCTGCTTGCCGACCAGGTGCTTGTACCGCTCGTCGTCGGGGTGGACCGCGACGGCCGTGTCACCGAGCATCGTCTCGGCGCGGGTGGTGGCGACGACGAGCGTCTCCTCCCCCTCGCCGTACGTGATCGACACCAGCTCGCCGTCGTCGTCCTGGTACTCGACCTCGATGTCGGAGATCGCCGTCAGACAGCGCGGGCACCAGTTGATGATGCGCTCGGCGCGGTAGATCAGCTCGTCGTCGTAGAGCTTCTTGAAGATGGTCTGGACGGCCTGCGAGAGGCCCTCGTCCATGGTGAAGCGCTCGCGCTCCCAGTCGACGCCGTCGCCGAGGCGGCGCATCTGGCCGGAGATCTGGCCGCCGGACTCGCCCTTCCACTTCCAGACGCGCTCGATGAACGCCTCGCGTCCGAGGTCGTGGCGGGACTTGCCCTCCTTGCCCAGCTCGCGCTCGACGACGTTCTGCGTGGCGATGCCTGCGTGATCCATGCCCGGCTGCCACAGCGTCTCGAAGCCCTGCATGCGCTTGCGGCGGGTGAGGGCGTCGATGAGCGTGTGCTCGAAGGCGTGGCCCAGGTGGAGCGCGCCCGTGACGTTCGGCGGGGGGATGACGACGGTGTACGGAGGCTTCTCGCTCTTCTCGTCGGCGGAGAAGTAACCCCGTTCTACCCAGCGCTCGTACAGCGGCCCCTCTACCTCGGCCGGCGCGTACTGGGTCGGCAGTTCGGGAGTGGTCGCTGGGGGCTGCTGCTGAGCGTTGTCGGTCACGCGGTCAGTTTAGAGGGGCCCGGGGCCGGTCCCGAAACCGGAATGTTCGACCGCCCCGGGCACCGCGCGGCGGCGCCGCCGGCTTCCGGCCACGTCCGTGCTCTGGCACAGCCCTTCAACAACTGCGCATCGATCCGCTACGACGGTGCCGCTCCCGCCGCTCGTCCGACAGGATGTTCGGAACGCGTAAGCCTCGGGAGGGAACCCCAGTAATGAGCTACAACCAGCCGGGCCCGTACGGCGGGCAGCAGCCCCAGCAGCCCGGCCCGTACGGCCAGCCGCCGCAGGCGCCCCAGCCCGGCTACGGGTATCCCCAGCAGGCCCCTTACGGGCAGGTCCCGCCCCCGCCCCCCGGCGGCGGCAAGAACAGGACCGGCCTCGTCATCGCGGCGGTCGCCGCGGTCGCCGCCGCCGCGGTCGGCGGCTACTTCCTGCTCGCGGGCGGCGACGACGACAAGGGCGGCGGCAAGAGCGGCGGTTCCTCGAACGTGGCGGACGGCGGAGGCGGTGAATCCGGCCTCAAGGACGACGGCCCGCACAAGCTGACGGCGCCGGAGACGGTGCTGACCGATTACAAGAAGGACCCGAGCCGCACCGGCGGGCTGAACAGCGTCGACCCCGAGAAGGCCGAGGCGGCCGGCGTGCAGAACCCCAAGGATGTGAAGGCCCAGTACCAGTCGGGCAGCAAGGACAACCCGCTGGCGCAGAAGGTGCTGACCTTCGGCGGGGTCTACGGCGACATCGAGGACCCGGAGAAGGTCGTGGACCACATGTTCACGACCGCCGCGCAGAAGGCCGAGGACGGCACCACCGGCCAGGGCGGCGAGAAGGTCACGATGGTCGGCAGCCCGAAGGAGTACAAGCCCGCCCAGCTCGACGGCGCGGTCCTCAAGTGCCAGGAGATGAAGATCGACCTGGGCAGCGGCGCGGGCACCGCGGGGGCCACCGCCGGATCCACCGCGGGCTCCGGCGCCGGGTCCTCGGGACCCAGTGAGATGTCCGCCGCGACCTGCATCTGGGGCGATCACAGCACCCTTGGCTACATCGTCACCACGGACGTGGCGAGCGCGCTGTCCGGCCAGGGCGCGGACCTCGACGAGGCCGCGACGACAACGGCCCGGTTCCGCGGGGAAGTCCGCGTCAAGATCTGACGCGCGGCGGGCCGCGCGGCCCGTCGGCCCCGGGGTCAGGGCCCGGTCACCCGATCGGGCCCTCTTGCGTCAGGATGTCGGGAACACATAAGCGTTTCGGAGGGGAACCCCATGAGCTACAACCAGCCGGGCCCGTACGGCGGGCAGCAGCCCCAGCAGCCCGGCCCGTACGGCGGCGGACAGCCCCCGCAGCCGGGCCCCTACGGCGGCCAGCCGCCCCAGCAGCCCGGCCCCTACGGGCAGCCGCCCCAGGCACCCCAGCCCGGCTACGGCTACCCCCAGCAGGCACCCCCGCCGCAGCCCGGTTACGGCTACCCGCAGCAGGCCCCGCAGCAGGGCGGCTACAGCCAGCCCCAGCAGCCCGGCCCCTACGGGCAGGTCCCCCCGCAGGCCCCTTACGGGCAGGTCCCGCCCCCGCCGCCCGGTGGAGGCGGTGGCAAGAAGGCCGGCCTGATCATCGGCGGCATCGCCGTGGTCGCGGCCCTCGGCGTCGGCGCGTACTTCGTCCTCGGCGGCAGCGACAGCGGTGGCAGCGGCGGCGGTTCCTCCTCCGTGGCGGACGACGGGGCGCACAAGCTCATCACGCCCGAGACGCTGCTCACCGACTACAAGAAGGACAGCGGCCAGAGCGGGGGCTTCAACGACAGCGACATCGCGGCCGCCAAGAAGGCCGGTGTGAAGAACCCCGAGGACGTCAGCGCCGGATACAAGTCGGGGGACGAGAGCAATCCCCTGGCGCAGAAGGCCATCCAGTTCATGGGTGTCTACGGACAGGTCGCCGACCCGGGCAAGGTCGTCGACGGCATGTTCGCCAAGGTCAAGAAGGACTCCAAGGAGCCCGGCGCGCAGACGGGCAAGCTGGTCGGCAGCCCCAAGGACTTCAGCACGGACGACGTCGTGCTCAAGTGCCAGGAGTCCGTGATCAAGAACGATGGCCCGAGTGCCGGCACGTCGTCCGGCCCCAAGGAGATCCGCATGCCGGTCTGCATCTGGGGCGACCGCAGCACCGTCGCGGTCGTCGTGCCCATCGAGGTCGCCAACGCCATGGCGGGCAAGGTCTCGCTCGACGACGCCTCGGCCACCGCGCTCAAGGTCCGCAAGGAAGTCCGCGTCAAGCTCTGACGCCGGCACGCAGCACCACGCGGCACGCACCGCCGCACCACCAACGAGGGGAACCCCGACGCAGTGAGCTACCACCAGCCCGGCCCGTACGGCGGCCAGCCGCCCCAGCAGCCCGGCCCCTACGGGCAGCCGCCCCAGGCCCCGCAGCCGGGCTACGGCTACCCCCAGCAGGCGCCCCAGGCCCCGTACGGGCAGCCGCCCCAGGCCCCCTTCGGGCAGTACCAGGCGCCCGCGCAGGGCGGCGGAGGCAAGAAGGCCGGGCTCATCATCGGTGCCGTGGTGGTCGTGGCCGCCGCTGCCGTCGGCGGGTACTTCCTCTTCGCCGGGGGCGACAGCTCCTCCGTCGCCGACGACGGCAAGACGTACAAGCTGACGGCCCCCGCGACCGTCCTCGGCAGCTTCAAGAAGCTTGAGGGCTCCGGCGGCGGCATGTCGTCCAGCGACCTCAAGGACCTGGAGAAGCAGGGCGTCAGCGACCCCAAGGACGTGTACGCCGCCTACCAGTACGGCGAGGGCGCGACCATGCAGACCTTCAACTACTCGGGTGTGTACGGCAAGGTCGAGGACCCGGAGAAGGTCGTCGACGCGATGTTCGCCGAGATGGAGCGGAAGTCGATGAACGGCTCCGACGGGGCCATGAAACTCATCGGCGACCCCGAGGAGTTCACGCCGGACGGCTTCGAGAACGGCGTCATGAAGTGCCAGAAGGCCGAGTACAAGATGGGCGAGGTCGACCCGGGCGGCGAGGGCATCCCCAACAGCTTCCAGACGCCGATGTGCGTCTGGGGGGACCACAGCACCGTCGCGTACGCCGTGTACTCCGACGCCGCCGCGACCGGCAGCGGCAAGAACATCTCGCTGGATAACGTCGCCACCCAGGTCGCCAACCTCCGCGACGACGTCCGCGTCGAGGTCAAGTAGGCCGACTGGGCCGAGTAGGTCAAGTAGCCCTCACCACACGCGAAGGGGCGCCCGGCGATCGAATCGCCGGGCGCCCCTTTCTGGCTCGGTACCTACGCGGACTTCTGCTCCCCGGCACCCGGTCCCCGCGCCTCGCGCGGCACCAGCGTCGGGTTCACGTTCGACCGGACGACGTCCGCCGTGATGACGACGCGGGCGACGTCCTTGCGGGACGGCACCTCGTACATCACCGACTGGAGGACCTCCTCCATGATGGCGCGCAGGCCGCGCGCGCCGGTCTGGCGGAGGATCGCCTGGTCCGCGATGGCCTCAAGGGCCTCGCGCTCGAAGTCCAGCTCCACGCCGTCGAGTTCGAACAGGCGCTGGTACTGCTTCACGAGGGCGTTGCGCGGCTCCACGAGGATCTGGAGCAGGGCCTCGCGGTCGAGGTTGTGGACCGAGGTGATCACGGGGAGGCGGCCGATGAACTCGGGGATCATCCCGAACTTCACCAGGTCCTCCGGCATGATGTCCTCGAACTGGTCCTTCTCCTCCAGCTCGCGCTTGGAGCGGATGGTGGCGCCGAAGCCGATGCCCTTGGCGCCCGCCCTCGACTCGATGATCTTTTCGAGGCCGGCGAAGGCGCCGCCCACGATGAAGAGCACGTTCGTCGTGTCGATCTGGATGAACTCCTGGTGCGGGTGCTTGCGGCCGCCCTGCGGCGGGACCGAGGCGGTGGTGCCCTCCAGGATCTTCAGCAGCGCCTGCTGGACGCCCTCTCCGCTCACGTCGCGCGTGATCGAGGGGTTCTCGCTCTTGCGGGCCACCTTGTCGATCTCGTCGATGTAGATGATCCCGGTCTCGGCCTTCTTGACGTCGTAGTCGGCCGCCTGGATCAGCTTGAGCAGGATGTTCTCGACGTCCTCGCCGACATAGCCCGCTTCCGTCAGCGCCGTCGCGTCCGCGATGGCGAACGGGACGTTCAGCATGCGGGCGAGTGTCTGCGCCAGGAGTGTCTTGCCGGACCCGGTCGGGCCGAGCAGCAGGATGTTGGACTTGGCGAGTTCGATCGCGTCGTCGCGGCCCTGCGCGCCGCCGTTCTCTCCCGCCTGGACCCGCTTGTAGTGGTTGTACACCGCTACCGAGAGGGCCTTCTTCGCGGGCTCCTGGCCCACGACGTAGCCCTCAAGGAATTCGTAGATCTCGCGAGGCTTGGGCAGTTCCTCCCAGCGGACCTCGCTCGTCTCCGCGAGCTCTTCCTCGATGATCTCGTTACAGAGGTCGATGCACTCGTCGCAGATGTACACACCGGGGCCTGCGATGAGCTTTTTGACCTGCTTCTGACTCTTTCCGCAGAACGAGCACTTGAGCAGATCGCCGCCGTCACCGATGCGTGCCACGAGGTGCTTCCCCTTCGCCTGGGAGACGCCACGTTCAGCGGCTCCTGGTGCCTCTATCCGACGGTACCTTGCCGGGCCCCCCGTTCGGGCCCCCCTTGGCACGGTTCACTTCGACGCGAGTCGTACGCGAACCATGCCAAGGAGCGGCAGATGCTACAGCGCCGGGTCAGGCGACCGCGGAATTGTTCATCTTCCGGGTGGAGATGATCTGGTCGACGAGGCCGTACGCGAGCGCGTCCTCGGCCGTGAGGATCTTGTCGCGCTCGATGTCGTCGCGGATCTTCTCGATCGGCGTCGTGGAGTGCTTGGCCAGCATGTCCTCCAGCTGCGCGCGCATCCGGAGGATTTCGTTGGCGGCGATCTCCAGGTCGGAGACCTGACCGCGGCCGGTCTCGCTGTAGGGCTGGTGGATCAGGACGCGCGCGTTCGGCAGCGCCATGCGCTTGCCCGGCGTGCCGGCCGCGAGGAGGACCGCGGCGGCCGAGGCGGCCTGGCCCATGCAGACGGTCTGCACGTCCGGCTTCACGAACTGCATCGTGTCGTAGATGGCCGTGAGGGCCGTGAACGAGCCGCCGGGGCTGTTGATGTAGATGGAGATGTCGCGGTCCGGGTCCATCGACTCCAGGCACAGGAGCTGCGCCATGACGTCGTTGGCGGAGGCGTCGTCGATCTGCACGCCGAGGAAGATCACGCGCTCCTCGAAGAGCTTCGCGTACGGGTCGTACTCGCGCACGCCCTGCGAGGTGCGCTCGACGAAGCGCGGGATGACGTAGCGGGACTCGGCGCGGGCGCCGGTGAACTCGGCCTGGGCGGCCGGGCCGAGCTCGGCCTGGGTGCGGGCGTAGAGGCCGCTGCCGGGGTGGTTGTTCATCTGTCTTGGTCTCCTGAGGAGCGGGGGCTGAGGTTTCGGCTGACGGGGCGCTGAGGGGTGCCTCAGGCTCCGGTGCCGCCCCCGCCCGGCATGCCGGCGGCGGTGGGCATGATGTCGTCGATGAGGCCGTACTCCTTGGCCTCCTGCGGGTCGAACCAGCGGTCGCGGTCCGAGTCGCGGGTGATCTGCTCGACGGTCTGGCCGGTGTGGTGAGCGGTCAGCTCGGCCATCCGCTTCTTGGTGTGCAGCAGCCGCTCGGCGTGGATCTTGATGTCCGACGCGGAGCCCGCCAGGCCCGCGGAGGGCTGGTGGATCAGGATCTCGGCGTTCGGCAGGGCGAAGCGCTTGCCGGGCGTGCCGGCGCTGAGCAGGAACTGGCCCATGGAGGCGGCCATGCCCATCGCGATCGTCACCACGTCGTTCTTGATGTACTGCATGGTGTCGTAAACGGCCATGCCGGCCGTGATCGAGCCGCCGGGGCTGTTGATGTAGAGGAAAATGTCCTTGTCGGGCTCCGCGGCGAGGAGCAACAGCTGCGCGGTGATCTTGTTGGCGATGTCGTCGTCCACGGCCTGGCCGAGGAAGATGATCCGCTCGCCGAGCAGCCGGTTGTAGACCTGGTCGCCGAGGCCACCACCGATGGAGGGGTCGCCGGCGGCGGAGGGCATCAGATTCGTCACGTATCCACCTGCTCGTCTTACGACGGCGCCGGGCCGTCTCACGTCTTCAGCTGGGGCTGGGACCCCGCGTGCCAGCCGCTCCGGGGCGGCTTAGGGGACTCCCCTGCCCTCGTATTCATGGACCCTAACGCGCGGGGTCCCTCCGGGAATCCCGGAGACGTAACTGTTCGCTGTGAGCGCAGGTACTGGCGGGGGCGCCTATGAGCGGGCCTCGGATCAGCCCCGTCAGGGGCGCGGGGAACTGCGCGAGCAACCCCGTACAAGCCGCACTCGCCGTGGAGCCCGCGGCGGGCAGACGCGACCGCGGCCCGGCGGGGGCTGAGCGCGCAGTTCCCCGCGCCCCTTACGGGGCACGACTGTGGGCCCCCGGGATCGAGATCCCGGGGGCCCACAGTACGTACGTCAGAGCTACGAGGCTCAGGCCTCGGTCTTCTCCTCGGCGGGGGCGTCGGAGGCCTCGGCCTCGTCCTCGTCCTCGTCGCTGAGGTCCACGACCTCACCCTTCGTGTCCTTGACCGTGGCGGCCTCGACGACGACCGCGAGGGCCTTGCCGCGGGCGACCTCGCCGACCAGCATCGGGACCTGGCCGCCCTCGACGACGGCCTGGGCGAACTGGTCGGGGGACATGCCGGAGGACTGCGCGCGACGCATGAGGTGCTCGGTCAGCTCCTCCTGGTTCACGTTCAGCTTCTCCTTGTTGACCAGCTCGTCGAGGACGAACTGCGTCTTGATGCCCTTCTCGGCCTGCGCCTTGGTCTCGGCGTCGAACTCTTCCTCGGTCTTGCCCTGGATCTCCAGGTACTTGGCGAGGTCGAGGCCCATCTGGCCGAGCTGGTGGTTCACCAGGTTGTGCTTGCGGGTCTGGATCTCGTCCGCGAGGAGCTTCTCGGGGACGGGGACCTCGACCAGCTCGAGCAGCTTCTCCAGGACGCGCTCCTGGGCCTGCGTGGCCTGGTCGTACTGCTTCATGTTCTCGAGGCGCTTGCGGCTGTCGGCCTTCAGCTCCTCAAGGGTGTCGAACTCCGACGCCAGCTGGGCGAAGTCGTCGTCCAGCTCGGGCAGTTCGCGCTTGGCGACCTGGGTGACCTTGACGGTGACCTCGGACTCCTTGCCCGCGGCCGAGCCGCCCTTCAGCTCGGAGGTGAAGGTGGCCTCGCCACCGGCCTCCAGGCCCTTGACGGCGTCGTCGATGCCTTCGAGAAGCTCACCGGAGCCGATGGTGTAGGAGACGCCGGACGCGACGCCGTCCTCCAGGACCTCGCCGTCGACCTTGGCCTGGAGGTCGATCGTCACGACGTCGCCGTCCTCGGCGGCACGCTCGACGGGGGACGTGGAGGCGAAGCGCTCGCGCAGCTCCTCGACGGCCTTGTCGACGTCCTCGTCGCTGACCTCGACCGCGTCGACCTCGACCTCGATGCCGGAGTAGTCCGGGATCTCGATGGCCGGGCGGACGTCGACCTCGGCGGTGAAGTTGAGGGTCTCGTTGTCCTTCAGCTCGGTGATGTCCACCTCGGGCTGGCCCAGGACGTTCAGCTCGGCCTCGTTGACGGCCTCGGTGTAGAACTTCGGGAGCGCGTCGTTGACGGCCTCTTCGAGGACGGCGCCGCGGCCGAACCGCTGGTCGATGACTCGGGCCGGGATCTTGCCCTTGCGGAAGCCCTTCACCGTGACCTGCTGGTTGATCTTCTTGTAGGCCGCGTCGAGGCTTTCCTTGAGCTCCTCGAAGGGCACCTCAACAGTGAGCCGAACCCGAGTCGGGTTCAGGGTCTCCACGGCGCTCTTCACGGTTCGGTCTCCTTGGGGCTGACTGCTTGGGATTCTGCCCGGCTCAGAGACACACGGGCACACAGCTTGCATAGTAACGGCAAGCGGCAGCCGAGCCACAATGCGATCTTGTGAGGGAGATCCTGCTGGTCGGGGTGGCGGGATTTGAACCCACGGCCTTCCGCTCCCAAAGCGGACGCGCTACCAAGCTGCGCCACACCCCGTCGGTGCGACACGTAGGGTACATGCCCCCAGGCCGTATGACCCCCGGTCGAGCGTGGTTGCGAGAAGGGGGGTGTGCGGCGGACGCCGTCGACCCGCTACGATGCCTGTCGTAGCCGCGGCCCGAGGGCCCCGGTGCACCGTGCGGGCGTAGCTCAATGGTAGAGCCCTAGTCTTCCAAACTAGCTACGCGGGTTCGATTCCCGTCGCCCGCTCTCGTCAGTCCGCCGGCCCGGTCCGCTGAATCCAGCGACCGGGCCGTCGGCGTTCCCGCCCGGCCCGGTCAGAAGCTGACCGAGATCAGAAGCTGATCGAGTTGATCGTCTCAGCGAGCTGGTTCAGGAATCTGTTTATGGAGGGCGCCATGCCCGTCGAGGCCAGGAAGAAGCCGAAGAGCACCGCGACTATCGCGGGCCCCGCCTTGAGCGATCCCCCACGGATCAGCACTACGAGGATGATCGCCAACAGCAGCACCACTGACAGCGAAATGGCCACACTGATCACACCTTAGGTCGGTCGCTCTCCCGGCCCGGGGGGTACGACCCCGCACACCCCCGCCACCGACCATCGTGCCACCAACCCGCCCGCTGTATGCGGCCGCTGACACATAGTCGGCCAACCCGCGCGGACCCGGCCTGCGGGGCACGGCAATTCGACCACCCCCGGGCAACGGGAATTCAACGTGACCGTTGCCATCGCCACACACGGTGTTCGCAGGAAATTCGAATTGTCGCGGAGGGCACATCGAGGGCTCCCCGCCGACCGACCAAACGGACATTCCGGCGGAGTCGCCTGCGGGCGTTATGCACCATTTAAGCCGGATGAATTGTGACGTATGGGACGCCATACAGTCACATCTCTTTGTCTACTGAAGAGATTCGCGGGTACGTGGGCCCGATAAGCGGTAAACGCCTCAGGGATTGACAGGGATTGAGTTGACGAAATCGGCGAGGGTTTTACGAAGACAGCGCCGCGACGCTAGGGTGCGTCAGATGTTCCACGCTGCCACCACCCCCGTAGGCGCAGTGCGGTCCCGGATCGTCTCACCGAGTTCTTGGTGGGAGGGCCTGTGACCAACTCGGTGCACCCGCACGGACGCCACCGGGCGCCGCTCCCCCCGGCCCAGGTGCCGGCGGCCGGACCCCCGCCCCCACGCACCCCCTATCCGACCCCGCAGGCCGCCACCGCTCCCCCCGCCCCGACCGGCCATCGCGCCGCCCCGACCGGCCACCGCGCCGCCGCCCGTGCGGCCGCCCGCTCGGGGAAGCCCGCCAAGCAGCGCGACGCGTTCTTCGACAACGCCAAGTACCTGGCGATCGTCCTCGTGGCGATGGCCCACGCGTGGGAACCCCTGACGGATCACAGCCGCGCCGCCGAGGCGCTGTACATGACCGTCTACACCTTCCACATGCCGGCGTTCATCCTGATCTCCGGCTACTTCTCGCGCAGCTTCGACATGCGGCCCGACCGCCTGCGGCGCCTGGTGACCGGTGTCGCCGTGCCGTACGTGATCTTCGAGGTCGCGTACACCCTCTTCAAGCGCTGGGCGGACGACGACCCGTCCCAGCCGATCAGCCTGCTCGATCCCTGGTACCTCACCTGGTTCCTGGTCGCGCTCTTCGTGTGGCGGCTCACCGTGCCGCTCTGGAAGATCGTGCGCTGGCCGCTGCCGCTGGCCCTGGCCATCGCCATGCTCGCCGTGATCTCCCCGGACATCGGTGACGACCTCGACCTCCAGCGCGTCCTCCAGTTCCTGCCGTTCTTCGTACTCGGCCTCTTCATGAAGCCCGAGCACTTCCAGCTGGTGCGCCGCCGCGAGGTGCGGATCCTGTCCGTGCCGGTCTTCGCCGCCGCGGTGCTGCTCGCCTACTGGGCCGCGCCCCGTATGACGTCCGTGTGGTTCTACCGCCGGGACAGCGCCCAGGAGCTGGGCGTGCCGTGGTGGGTCGGCATCGTGATGACGCTGGCGCTCTTCGGCTGTTCCGTGGTGCTCACCGCGTGCTTCTTCGCGTGGGTGCCGCGCCGCAAGATGTGGTTCACGATCCTCGGCGCGGGCACGCTGTACGGCTATCTGCTGCACGGCTTCCTCGCCAAGGGCTCCCGGTTCTGGGGCTGGTTCGAGGAGTACGAGTGGCTGCACAAGCCGCTCGGCGAGATCTTCGTGACGGTGGTGGCGGGGACCGTGGTCACGCTGCTGTGCACGCCTCCCGTGCAGCGGATGTTCCGCTTCGCGATGGAGCCCAGGATGGAGTGGGCCTTCAAGCGGGACGCGGCGGAGCTGGCCCGGGAACGGACCAGGTCCGCCTGAGGAAGCAGGCTCAGAACGCCCGACGGTGTGCTTCACCGTCGGGCGTTCGTCATGCCGTGGACTTCAGGGCCCGCCGTGCCGGGATCGTCGTCGCGGCCAGGCCGAGGAGCAGGATCGCGGCCACGAAGGAGCCGTAGACCAGCGGGGGGATGTACGGGGATTCGCCGGTCAGGCCGTTCATCATCGGGACGAGGGTGGCGAGGGCGATCGCCGAGCCGATGACGATGCCCGCGACGGCGACGATCAGGGCCTCCCAGCGGATCATCCGCAGCACCTGGCGGCGCGTGGAGCCGATCAGGCGCAGGGTGCCCAGTTCGCGGCGGCGGTCGAGGACCGTCATCACCAGGGTGTTGACGGCGGCGACGGCCGCGAAGCCGCCGAGGACGGCCGCCATCGTGGTGTTGGCCCAGGCGTTCAGCTCCCGGTCCAGGGACTGGGCGGTGGCGTAGCCGTCGCGGTCCTTGAGGGTGCCGAGGCCCGAGAGGTCCCGCGCCGAGCCGCCCCTGGCCCACAGTTCGGTGCTGAAGGCCGAGGTGACGTGCTGCTTCAGGTCGGCGGCGGGCAGGGTCACCTGGGAGAGGCCGAGGCCCCTGCCGTACGTCGCCACGATCCTCGGCGATGCCTTGGTGCCGTCGGGCAGGTGGAGGGCGAGGCGGTCGCCGGTTTGGACGTGGGCGGAGCGGGCGAGCGCGGCGTCCACGGCGATCTCGCCCCTGCGGAGCGTGAGGGTGCCCGTCTTGACCGAGAGGTCCTGGACCTTGGCGAGGTCGGCGGCGGTGCCGGTGATGCCCTGCGTCGACGCCGACTGGAGCCAGCGGTCGCCGCCCGAGCCGACGGGGACGAGCACGGACGTCTTGAGGAGGCCGACGGCGGAGGTGACCCCGTCGGTGCCCCGCGCCTCGGCGAGCGCGCCCGGGGCGAGCCCGGTGTCGGAGGTGACGATGTGGTCGGCGGTGATGCCCTCGCGCTGCTGGTCGGCGGCGACCCGGTCCTCGCTGGTGTGCATGAAGACCAGGACGGAGGAGAACGCCATGGCGAGCACGATCGGGGTGATCGCGGAGGCCAGCCGGCGGGCGTTCGTACGGGAGTTGGCGGCGGCGAGGAAGCCGGACGCGTCGGCGCCGCGCAGCGGGAGGCCGAACAGGGAGGCGCAGGCGCGGGCCACGAGCGGGCCGAGCAGGGCCACGGCGAGCATGAAGAGCATGACGACGCCGAGTGCCGCGTTCGCCGCGTCGTCGCCGCTGGTGCTCGCGGCGATCCCGGAGAGGGCCGCGCCGCCGACCGCGGCGGCGACGCCGAGCGGCGTACGGATCCAGCCGAGCCGCACCCGCTCCACGGAGGCCTCGCTCAGCGCCTGGCCGGGCTTGATGCGGGAGGGGCGGCGGGCGGCCATGAATCCGGCGCCGAGCGCGGTCAGGACGGCGACGCCGACGGCGGCGGCGAGCGGGAGGGGCGAGAGGGACAGGTCGACGGCCTCCGGGATCGCGCCCTTCTCCTTGAGCTGCCCGAACCACCAGGTGGCCAGGGCGATTCCGGGGAGCACGCCGACCGCTCCCGCGAGGGGCGCGACGAGCAGGGTCTCGGTGGCGATGGTGCGGCGGATCTGCCGCGGGGTGGTGCCGATGGCGCGCAGCAGCGCGTACTCGCGGGCGCGCTGGCCGACGGAGAGCGCGACGGTTCCCGCGGCGGTGAACACGGCGGTGAGGGCGGCGATGCCGCCGAAGGAGCCGCCGAGCGCGGTCAGCATCTCCTTGGCGTAGGCGAGCGCGGAGCTTTCGGCGGCGCCCCGGTCGTCGCCGGTGTGGACCTCGGCCTTGCCGCCGATGGCCTGCGCCACCTGGGACTTGAGGGTGGCGTCCGATACGCCCGCCTTGGGCAGGACGGCGACGGCGTCGATCCGCCCCGGGTGCCCGGAGAGGCGTACGGCTTCGGAGTCGGCGAACCAGGCGGTGGCCGGGCCGCCTTGAGCGGCCCGCACCGTGCCCGACACGCGGAAGTCGCGCGGGCCGTCCGCCGTGGTGAGCGTGACGCGGTCGCCGACGGCGGCGCCGGGCGTGGCGAGGGCCACCTCGCCGGGGTGCGGGGCGCGGCCCGCGCCGAGCTTCTCGCCGGTGAAGGCGGTGGAGCCCCAGCCGTGCGCGGTGACGTCCTTGCCGCCGGACCGGACGGGGAAGGTGACGTCGGCGACGGCGGCGCGGGCGCCGGGTGCCGAGGCGGCCTTGGCGACCAGGGACGCGTCGAGCCGGGCGCGGTCGGGCAGCGGGGTGGAGGACTCGGAGCGGGACTCGCCGCTGCCGGTGACGAAGTGGACCTCCTGGTCGGCGGCGGCCACGACCGGCGCGCCCGCGTAACGCGTGGGCGGCACGGAGGCGCGCAGGCCGGTCTCCAGGAGGATCCCGCAGGCGGCCACGATCAGCGAGGCCATCATCAGCGCGACGAAGGTCCCGGCGAACGCGGCGGGTTTGAAGCGGATCGCGGCGCGGGCCAGGCCGTTGGGCACGAACGCCATCACGCGGCCACGCGCGCGTAGGCCGGAGCCGTCAGCGCGGTCATGCGGGCCGCGATCTGCGCGGCGGAGGCGTGCTCAAGGCGGTCGACGATCGAGCCGTCGGCGAGGAAGAGCACGCGGTCGGCGTAGGCGGCGGCGGACGGGTCGTGGGTGACCATGACGACGGTGGCGCCCATCATGTCCACGGCCGAGCGCAGCAGGCCGAGGATCTCGGTGGCGGTGGTGGTGTCCAGGGCGCCGGTCGGCTCGTCGGCGAAGATCACGTCGGGCTCGGTGATCAGGGCGCGGGCGATGGCGACGCGCTGCTGCTGGCCGCCGGACAGCTCGCCGGGGCGGCGGCCTCCCTTGTCGCCGAGGCCGACGCGGGCCAGCATCTCGGCGGCCTTGCGGCGGTCGGGGCGGCGGCCCGCGAGCCGCATGGGCAGTACGACGTTCTGCTCGACGGTCAGCGAGGGCAGCAGGTTGAACGCCTGGAAGACGAAGCCGAGGCGGGTGCGGCGCAGGGCGGTGAGCTTGTTCTCGCTCATGCCGGTGATCTCGGTACCGCCGAGGTGCACGGTGCCCGAGCTGGCCCGGTCGAGGCCCGCCGCGCACTGGAGGAACGTGGACTTGCCGGATCCGGAGGGCCCCATGACGGCGGTGAAGCTGCCGCGCGGCAGGGCGAGGTCGATGCCCGCAAGCGCGTGCACGGACCCGGCGCCACGCCCGTACTGGCGGCGGACACCGCGCAGTTCGACGGCCCAGTCGCCGATCCGGGCGCTCGGCACCGAGGGCGTCACGACCGCTCCCGCGCGCTCTTCGGTCCGGTTCTTCCGTCGCAGCCCCATGGCTGTGCCGCCTTCCGTTCGTACGTTCGTGCACCGCTGGTCGATGTCTCGAACCTACGGATCAAGGGGCGGTACGGACCATGAGGACGGCTGGCGAACCGGGGGTAGGGCTACCCCCCCTTTCCGTAGCGGGGATTGAGGCATTCGCCGGACCGGATGGCGACAGTGCGCTTACGCTTGAACACTGTCCGAAATCACCTCTCCGTGACGCTGGGGGATGGCATGACTCAGCCCCGCGCGCTCGACGCGAGCGCCTCACCACTCGACTACTACGGCGCCGAATTACGCCGCCTGAGAGAAGCCGCCGGGCTGAGCCAGGCGCAGTTGGGCGACTGCATCTTCTGTACGGGGTCCCTGGTGGGCCAGATCGAGACAACGAAGCGGGTGCCCACGCGGGAGTTCTCCGAGCGGGTGGACGCGGCGTTGGGGACGGGGGGTCAGCTGTCACGCCTCGTCGGCCTCGTCCTGCGCAGCCAGTTGCCCAGCTGGTTCCAGGCGTACGCGGAAATGGAGGCACGGGCCGCGTATATCTCCACCTTTCAGGCACAGTTGGTGTACGGGCTTCTCCAGACGGAGTCGTATGCGCGGTCCGTGCTCGGCGTCATGACGGATGACAACCTGGACGCGCGGACGGCGGCCCGCATGGAGCGCCAACGCCTCCTCCAGCGGGAAAACCCGCCGCTGCTCTGGGTGGTGCTCAGCGAAGCCGTCCTGCACCAGGAGATCGGCGGCCGCGCCGTCATGCGGGAGCAACTGGCCCACCTGTTGAAGTTCCAGGGCAGCCAGTGGGTGAACCTCCAGATCTTGCCGTTCACGGCAGGTCAACACGCGGGGCTGCCCGGCACGTTCAACACCCTCCGCTTCGAGAGCGACCCCGACCTCATCTACACCGAGGACTTCGTACAGGGGCACATGACGGCTCATCCCGAGAAGGTCAAGGAAAGCTCTCTTCGTTACGCTCGCTTGCAGGCATCCGCCCTCTCCGTGGAGGATTCGGCGGCACTGATCGCGCGCGTGATGGAGGAACGGTATGGGGATCAACCAGCGGCTGGCGGGCGCGACATGGCGTAAGTCGAGCTACAGCAGTGATACCGGGGGCGACTGCGTCGAGTGCGCGCCGCTCGGCGCCGCCGCCTGGCACAAGTCGTCGTACAGCGGCGACACCGGCGGCGCGTGCGTCGAGGTCGCCGACCTCACCGCCCACGTCGCCATACGCGACTCCAAGAACCCCGAGGGCCCGGCCTTCAGCGTCGCGCCCGGCGCCTTCGCGGCGTTCGTCTCGGCGGCGGCGGAAGGCAGCGTATGAGCCGGGCGTGGCGGACCACTGTTTCCTTCGGGTAGAGTGGATCTTGAGCCGGTCGCCGCTTCTCGCGGTATCCGGAGACGCGTCGGTGGTCCAAGGAAAGACGCCCCGCTTCCTGCGGGGAAATGCAGGTGCAAGGCCTGCCCGGCGCTCCATCAAGGCCCGTACACGTTCAGCGTGTACGGGCCTTTTCGTTGTCCAGCGGCGGCGTCCAGTGGCGGCCGGTCGGCCAGTTGGTACGGCTCACGCCTCCCGGCAGATCAGCAGCAGCGCCCTGTCGTCGTTCACGTCCTTCGCGACGGCCTCGATGAGGTGCCAGGCCGCGCCGTGGAAGCCGCCCGCGACATAGCGGTCGGCCTCCCCGGTGAGGCGGTCGATGCCCTCGGCGATGTCACGGTCCGAGGTCTCCACCAGACCGTCGGTGAAGAGCATCAGGACGTCGCCGGGGCGCAGCAGGCCCTTGACGGGGTCGAACTGGGCGCCGTCGTACACCCCGAGGAGCGGGCCCTGGCCCGTCTTCTCCTCCCAGCGGCCGCTGCCCGCGCTGAGCTGGAGGCCCGGCGGGTGGCCGGCCGAGAAGAGTTCGTAGTCGCCGGTCTCCAGGTCCAGGACCAGGTGGATGGAGGTCGCGAAGCCCTCGTCCCAGTCCTGGCGGAGCAGATAGCCGTTGGCGGCCGGCAGGAAGGAGTGCGGGGGCAGCGAACCGAGGAGGCCGCCGAAGGCGCCGGACAGGAGCAGGGCGCGTGAGCCCGCGTCCATGCCCTTGCCGGACACGTCGGTGAGAACGACCTCCAGGGTGCGCCCGCCGTTCGTACGGGCCGCGACGACGAAGTCACCGGAGAAGGACTGCCCGCCCGCCGGGCGCAGCGCCATCTCGCGGTGCCAGCCGCGCGGCAGCTTCGGCAGCTTGCTCTGGACGCGGATCCGCTCGCGCAGGTCGAAGAGCATCGTGCCGCCGCCGCGCCAGGGCACACCGACCCGGCTGCGGAACTGGGCGATGACCAGCCCGAAGAAGCCGCAGGCCGCCACCACGAGGACCACGCCCGGCGTGACGCGCGAGGGCCCCTCGGCGTACGGGCCGAGCTGCACGGACTCCACGATCAGCGCCACCGCGGACGCCGCGTACAGGCCGAGGAGGCTGGCGGGGCGCAGCAGCAGTCCGCCCGCGACGATGGGCAGGACGAGGGCGGCGGGCGCGCACCACACGTTGTTGACGATCGTGCCGCAGGTGAGCAGCGGGACAGTGACGAGCAGACCGGCCAGGGCGACCCAGTCGGAGCCGTCGCCGCGGAAGTAGTCGACCCCTGATTTGCGCAGCACGTTGCGGGCCCGGTGCAGCCGCTTCTTCATCCGGGCCGTGAACGTGTCGGCTTCCGCCCGCCGCACGCGGCGCTCGCGCCGTGCTTCTCGTACTGCCATCGCTCGTGGACCTTATCCACCGGGCCGCTCACTTCGCACGGGAGGTCCCTCTTGTTCCCCCGGAAATCCCCTCGCACCGGGCCGTATCGGCCTGGTACCCATGGCATATGACTACAGACTTACGGGTGCTCACCGAGGCCGACTGGGAGACGTGGTACGCGACGCTGGAGCTGGCCTTCGGCGGTGTCGCCGAGTCGCCCGAGGAGCGGGAGCTGTGGCGCGCGCTCACCGAGCCCGACCGGTCGATCGGCGTGTGGGACGGCGACGCGTGCGTGGGCACGGCCGGGGCGTTCTCCTTCCGCCTCGCGGTGCCGGGCGGCGCCCTGGTGGACGCGGCGGGCGTGACGATGGTGGGCGTGGCGGCCACGCACCGGCGGCGCGGCATCCTGACGTCGATGATGCGGCGGCAGTTGGACGACGTACGCGCGCGGGGCGAGTGCCTGGCCGTGCTGACCGCCTCCGAGCCGGTCATCTACGGCCGGTTCGGGTACGGCGCGGCCACCTCGCAGCTGAAGGCGACCATCGACACGAGCCGGGTGAGCCTGACCGTCCCGGCCGGTACGGATGACGTACGGCTGCGGTACGCGAAGCCGGCCGAGGTCCACGACGCGTGCGAGAAGCTGTACGCGCGCCAGGTCACCGGGCGCCCCGGCATGCTGGCCCGGCAGCCCGGCTGGGAGCGGCTCGGGCTGCTGGACCCGCCGGGCGAGCGGGGCGGCGCGTCACCTCTCCAGTGCGTGGTCGCCGAGCGGCACGGTGAGCGGGGCGTGGAGCTTGTCGGGTACGCGCGGTTCGCCGTGAAGCCCGAGTGGGAGTGGAAGGGGCCCAAGGGCGCGGTCCGCCTGCGTGACCTGGAGGCGCTGGACCCGGCGGCGTACGCGGCGCTGTGGCGGTTCCTCTTCGACATCGACCTGACGTCGACGGTCGTCGCCCGCAACCGCCCGGTGGACGATCCGCTGGTCCAGCTCGTCTCGGACGTCCGGCGGTGCGAGATCACGGTCGTGGACTCGCTGTACGTACGCCTCGTCGACGTGGGCGCGGCACTGGAGGCACGTACGTATCAGGCGCCCCTGGACGTGGTGTTCGAGGTCGAGGACGCCTTCTGCCCCTGGAACGCGGGGCGCTGGCGGCTCACCGGCGACGCCAAGGGCGCCTCGTGCGAGCGCACGCGGGACCCGGCCGACCTCGCCCTTTCGGTACGGGAGCTGGGCGCCGCGTATCTCGGCGGCGTGTCCCTGTCGTCGCTCGCGGGCGCGGGGCGGGTGCGGGAGCTGCGGCGGGGCGCGCTGGCCGAGGCCTCGGTGGCCTTCACGTCGGACGCGGCGCCTTGGCTGCCGCATGGGTTCTAGCCGGGGGCCTCAGGCGGCGGGCTGGGCTGCCGGGGCCTGCTCCGGGGGCTGTTCCGCGGTCTTGACCTTGCGGGTGGCGAGGTAGAGGGCGATCAGCCAGAAGATGATCGATCCGCCGAGGAAGACGTTGATGGCGAGGATCATCCAGCGGCGCTCGACACCGCGGTTGAAGGCGACGAGCGACGGCAGCAGGTAGATCGCGCCGATGGCGACCGACACCACGATGGCGACCAGCGCGCCGATGTCACCGAACATCACTTACTCCCCGAGGGTCGCTGGCAGCCGGGGCACCAGAAGAGATTGCGGGCGGCGAGACCGGCCGTGCGGATCTCGCCGCCACAGATATGGCAGGGCATGTTCGCCCTGCGGTACACGTATACCTCGCCGCCGTGGTCGTCCACACGCGGCGGGCGGCCCATCGCCTCCGGGGTGTGCTCGGGCCGGACGGTGTCGATGCGGTTGAGGCGCACGCCCTCGCGCATCAGTGCGACGAGATCCGCCCAGATCGCGCTCCACTGGGCCTCGGTGAGGTCCTTGCCCTGGAGGTAGGGGTCGATGCCGTGCCGGAAGAGGACCTCGGCGCGGTACACATTGCCGACCCCGGAGACGATCTTCTGGTCCATCAGCAGCGCGGCGACGGTGGTGCGGCTGCGGGAGATCCTGCGATACGCCTTGCCCGGGTCGTCCCCCGCCCTGAGGGGGTCGGGGCCCAGACGCTCGTGTATCGCCCGCTTCTCGTCGTCCGTGATGAGCGCGCAGGTGGTCGGGCCGCGCAGGTCGGAGTAGTACGCGTCGTTCAGCAGGCGCAGGCGGACGGTGTCGGTGGGCGGCGGGGCGGGGCTCTCGCCGAGGGCGTACTTGCCGAAGAGGCCGAGGTGGATGTGGACCCAGTCGCCTCCCCCGAACCCCAGGAAGAGGTGCTTGCCGTGGGCCTCGGCGGTTTCCATCACCCGGCCGTCGACCAGCGCGGCGCTGTCGGAGAACTTGCCTTGGGGACTGGTCGCCCGGACTGGACGGTCCTGGAACCGGTTCCGATGCTCGTGCGCTAGGCGGTGGATGGTGTGCCCCTCCGGCACGGGGTCCCTCCGGGGGTTGAGCGGAAATCGCCTCAAGGGCTCGTCCTCAAACGCCGGACGGGCTGACATGGCAGCGCCGCCCGGCGAAGGGTGACGCTACTGCTGGGGGTGCCCCGCCGGGATAGGCGGAAGGACGCCCGTCGTCTCGTAGGCCGACAGCATGTCGATGCGGCGAGTGTGACGCTCCTCACCCGAGTACGCCGTACCCAGGAAGATCTCGACGAACTTCGTCGCCTCCTCCTGCGTGTGCATCCGCCCGCCGATCGAGATGACGTTCGCGTCATTGTGCTCGCGCCCGAGCGCAGCGGTCTGCTCGCTCCAGGCCAGCGCCGCGCGGACGCCCTTGACCTTGTTCGCGGCGATCTGCTCGCCGTTGCCCGAGCCGCCGATGACGATGCCGAGGGCGTCGGGGTCCGCGGCCGTCCTCTCCGCGGCGCGCAGGCAGAACGGCGGGTAGTCGTCCTGGGCGTCATAGATGTGGGGCCCGCAGTCGACGGGCTCGTGGCCGTGGCTCTTGAGCCATTCGACCAGGTGGTTCTTGAGTTCGTAGCCGGCATGATCCGAGCCGAGGTACACGCGCATGCGTCCGAGTGTGGCACGCCGCACGGCGGGCGGCGGCGACCGGGGCCGGGCCATCGGGACCAAGGTCCAGGCCAAAGGGCCGGAAAGCAACGATCCGGATTCAGGACTTCCGTCCCGATCGCTCCTGAGTTTGAATGCGAGGGCTCGTGACCCGAGAACTTAAGGATTCGTCCATGACCTCGCAACCCTCCCTTGCGAAGGCAGACAGCAACCCCTCATCCCCTGGGGAACCGCAGTCTGGCGGCACTGGTGACACCGGCGACGGCCTGAAAGCGGGTCTCAAGAACCGCCACCTCTCCATGATCGCGATCGGCGGTGTGATCGGCGCCGGTCTCTTCGTCGGCTCCAGTTCCGGCATCGCCGCCGCAGGACCCGCGATCCTCATCTCGTACGCCCTCGTCGGCACGATGGTCGTCCTCGTGATGCGGATGCTCGGCGAGATGGCCGCCGCCCGGCCCACCTCCGGCTCCTTCTCCACCTACGCCGACCAGGCACTCGGCCGCTGGGCCGGCTTCTCCATCGGCTGGCTCTACTGGTTCTTCTGGGTCGTCGTGCTCGCGGTGGAGGCCACCGCCGGTGCCGTGATCCTCAACGGCTGGATACCCGCCGTCCCGCAGTGGGGCTGGGCGCTCATCGTGATGGTGGTGCTCACCGCGACGAACCTCGTCTCGGTCGGCTCGTACGGCGAGTTCGAGTTCTGGTTCGCCGGGATCAAGGTCGTCGCGATCGGCGGCTTCGTCGTCATCGGTCTGCTCGCCGTCTTCGGCCTGCTGCCCGGCTCCGACAACCCGGGCGCCGGATTCGCGCACCTCACGGACGCGGGCGGCTTCATGCCCAAGGGCGCGGGCGCCATCCTCACCGGTGTGCTCATGGTCGTCTTCTCCTTCATGGGCAGCGAGATCGTCACGCTGGCCGCCGGTGAGTCCGAGGACCCGCAGCGCGCGGTCACCAAGGCGACGAACAGCGTCATCTGGCGCATCGGCGTCTTCTACCTGGGCTCGATCCTCGTCGTGATCACGCTCCTGCCGTGGAACGACAAGTCGATCACCGAGCACGGCAGCTACGTCGCCGCGCTGAACTCGATCGGCATCCCGCACGCCGGTCAGGTCATGAACGTCATCGTCCTCACGGCCGTGCTCTCCTGCCTCAACTCCGGGCTCTACACCGCCTCCCGCATGGCCTTCTCGCTCGGCCAGCGCGGCGACGCGCCCAAGGCCTTCGCGCGCACCAACGAGCGCGGCGTGCCCCGGGCCGCCATCCTCGGCTCCGTCGTCTTCGGTTTCGTCGCCGTCTGGTTCAACTACCAGTGGAAGGACACCGTCTTCGACTTCCTGCTCAACTCGTCGGGCGCGGTGGCCCTGTTCGTCTGGCTGATGATCTGCTTCACGCAGCTGCGGATGCGCGGCATCATCCTGCGCGAGGAGCCGGAGAAGCTCGTCGTGAAGATGTGGCTCTTCCCGTACCTGACGTGGGTGACGATCGCGATGATCTCGTTCGTCCTCGTCTACATGCTGACCGACGAGACCGGGCGCAAGCAGGTGCTGCTCTCGCTCCTGGCGGCCGCGTTCGTGGTCGTGTTCTCGGTGGTGCGCGAGAAGGTCCGGCCCCGCGAGCAGGTCGGAGCCTGACATTCCGTCCGGGGTCCCGTGATTAGTTGACGGTGGTTGTCAGCTTTTCGCGGGACCCTCTCCGTTGTTCGGACAGACGTACGCGGCTCAGGCGTACGCGGCACAACGGAGGCACCCGTGGATCTCATCGACCAGCGACTCGTGTTCCGGCCCGGCGACGCCGGGTACGAGGACGAACTCGCCGGATTCCAGACCGGTTTCGTAACGCGGCCCGACCTCGTCGTCGGCGCCACGAGCGCCGAGGACGTCGTCGCGGCCGTGTCGTACGCTGCCGGGCAGGGCCTGCCCGTAGGGGTGCAGGCCACCGGGCACGGGCTTCCCGGCGCCTCCGAGGGCGGAGTCCTGATCAGTACGCGGCGCATGGACACCGTCCGGGTCGACGCCGACGCCCGGACCGTCACCGTGGGCGCCGGTGCCCGCTGGGGCCAGGTCGTCGAGGCCGCGGCGCCCCACGGGCTCGCCCCACTGAACGGCTCGGCGCCGGGCGTGGGTGTCGTCTCGTACACGCTGGGCGGCGGCCTGCCCATCCTGGCCAGGGAGTTCGGATACGCGGCCGACCACGTCCGCTCGCTGGACGTCGTCACGGCCGACGGCGCCCCGCGCCATGTCACCGCCGACAGCGCCCCCGAGCTGTTCTGGGGCCTGCTCGGCGGCGGCGCGAACCTCGGCGTGGTCACGGAGCTGGAGATCGGCCTGGTGCCGGTGGCGAGGCTCTACGGCGGGTCCCTCGCGTTCGACGGGCGTACGACGCCGCCGGACGCCCTGCTGCGCGGCTACGAGGAGTGGACGCGGACCCTGCCCGATGAGCTGACCTCCTCGCTGGCGGCGGTGGTCTACCCCGACATCCCCCAGCTCCCGCCGCACCTGCGGGGCCGCTACCTCGTCTCGGTGCGCGTCGCGTTCACGGGAGCGGCGGCCGAGGGCGAGCGGCTCGTGGCGCCGCTGCGCGCGCTCGGGCCCGCCGTGTCGGACACGCTGCGGGAGATGCCGTACACCGAGAGCCCCACCATTCACAGCGACCCGGACTTCCCGCACGCGTACTACGGGGACAGTGTGCTGCTGAGCGGCCTCGACGCCGCCGCGGCCGGTGAACTGCTCGCGCTGACCGGGCCGGACGCCGATGCCATGCACGTCGTCCAGATCAACCACCTGGGCGGGGCGCTCGCGCGGCCCGCGCCGAACGCGGTGCCCTTCCGCGAGGCCGGCTGGCTCGTGCGGATCCTCTCCCCGCTGGACGGCACGGACATCGAGGCGGCGCGGAAACTGCACGCGCGGGCGTTCGGGTGCGTGGCGGGGCAGAGGCTCGGGCGGTCCCTCAACTTCGCGTTCGGCGGTGCCGACCGCCCCCAGGGGCTGTACGACGCGCAAACGCGGAAGAGGCTCGCCGAGTTGAAGGCCACGTACGACCCGGCGAACCTCTTCAGGCGGAACTACAGCGTCATTTAGCGGTCGAGCAGCTTCCAGGCCGTGGGCAGCGCGCCCATCGCGAGGGCGGCCTTCAGGGCGTCGCCGATCAGGAAGGGCGTGAGCCCGGCGGCGACGGCCTGGGTCAGCGACATGCCGGTCGCGGCGGCGAGGTAGGGGACACCGACCGCGTAGATGATCGCGGAGCCGAGCACCATCGTGCCCGCCATGCGCGCCACGGAACGGTCGGCGCCGCGGCGGGCGAGGGCGCCCACGACCGTGGCGGCGAGCAGCATGCCGAGGATGTAGCCGAGGGTGGGGAGCGCGGCGCCCGACGTCGCCTGCGCGAACCACGGCATGCCGGCCATACCGACCACGGCGTACAGCGCGAGGGAGAGGAAGCCGCGACGGGCGCCGAGCGAGGTGCCGACGAGCAGCGCGGCGAAGGTCTGCCCGGTCACCGGAACGGGCGAGCCCGGCACGGGCACCGCGATCTGGGCGGCGATCCCGGTGAGCGCGGCGCCACCGAGCACGAGGGCCGCGTCCTTCACGCGGGACGCGGGCAGCAGGTCGGCGAGGACCTGGCCGGGGCGGGTGGTGGCAGCGGCGATGCTCATCGGGACTCCGCGAGGACGTGGGGAGGTTGGGACGCGACGACGCTATCCCAGGCGGGAGCGCCCCCACAGCGGCTCCGGGCGACAAC
This sequence comes from Streptomyces sp. NRRL S-920, assembly GCF_000717945.1. NCBI lineage: Bacteria > Bacillati > Actinomycetota > Actinomycetes > Kitasatosporales > Streptomycetaceae > Streptomyces > Streptomyces sp. NRRL S-920. Next base: position 24,538 of record NZ_JODF01000018.1, on the reverse strand, counting down.
CCGGGGGCGGGGCCTTGGTGGGCTCCGTACAAAGAGCGCCGCGTACACCCCGTACGGCGTGACGCTCGTCACGGAGGTCGGCGGGTGGGTGCCCCGTTTTGCGCGGAGGGCTGCCGCCCGGGGAGACTGTGGGGTCCCACCAAAGTCTTCTGTGAACCTGAGAGCAGCGCTGAGCACCATGCACGACGCACCCCCCGATGAATCGGCACCCGGCACCGGGGAACCGCTCGGCGGCGGGCTCAAGCAGCGGCACCTCACCATGCTCGGGCTCGGCGGGGTCATCGGGGCCGGGCTCTTCGTGGGGTCGGGGGCGGGGATCGCGGTCGCGGGGCCCGGGATCGTCGTCTCGTATCTGATCGCGGGCGCGCTGGCGATGTGCGTGATGCGGATGCTGGGCGAGATGTCGGCGGCGATGCCCGCGTCGGGGTCGTTCTCCGTGCACGCGGAGCGGGCGCTCGGCCGCTGGGCCGGGTTCAGCGTCGGCTGGCTCTACTGGTTCCTGCTGGTGGTCGTGCTCGCCGTGGAGGCGACCGGCGCCGCGCAGATCGCGAACGGCTGGGCGCCCGCGGTCCCGCAGTGGGCCTGGGTGCTGATCTTCATGCTCGTCTTCACGGGCGCCAACCTCGCGGCGGTGAAGAACTTCGGCGAGTTCGAGTTCTGGTTCGCGGCGCTGAAGATCTTCGCGATCGTGGCGTTCCTGGTGCTCGGGCTGCTGGCGATCTTCGGGGTGCTGCCGGACACCGACCCCACGGGCCTCACCCACCTCACCGGTGACGGCGGTTTCCTGCCCAACGGCTGGGCGGGCGTGATCTCCGGGGTCCTCGCGGTCGTCTTCGCCTTCGGCGGCCTGGAGGTCGTCACGATCGCGGCCGCCGAGTCCGACGACCCGGTCCGCTCGGTCGCCCGCGCGGTGCGCAGCGCCGTCTACCGCATCCTCTTCTTCTACGTCGGCTCGATGCTGGTCATCGTGACCGTGCTGCCGTGGACCGCGCAGCGGGCGGGGGCCAGCCCGTACGTCACGGTGCTCGACTCCATCGGCGTGCCGTCCGCCGGGACGATCATGAACATCGTGGTGTTCGTGGCCCTGCTCTCGGCGCTCAACGCCAATCTCTACGGGTCCTCCCGGATGGTGTTCTCCCTCGCCGAGCGCGGCGAGGCACCGAAGGCGCTCCTGAAGGTGTCCGGCGGCGGGGTGCCGCGCCGCGCGGTCCTCGCCTCGGTCGCGTTCGGCTTCGTATCGGTCGCACTCAATCTGAAGTGGCCCGACTCGGTCTTTCTCTACATGCTCAACTCGGTCGGCGCGGTGCTGCTGTTCGTCTGGGCGCTCATCGCGGTGTCCCAGCTGCGGCTGCGGCGGCGCATCGAGCGCGAGGCCCCGGAGCGGCTGGTGCTGCGGATGTGGGCCTTCCCGTATCTGACCTGGGTGGCGCTGGCCGCGATGGCCGCCGTGCTCGGCCTGATGCTGACCGACGACGGGGCGCGGCCGCAGCTTCTGTGGTCGGCGGGCGCGACGGGGCTCGTGCTGGCGGTGGCGGGGCTGCGGGAGTGGCGCGCGCGGCGTGCGTGAAGTTTCCGTGAACGTGGTGTGTCTCTTTCTTCACGGGGTGTAGGCGTCGTGTCCGTATAGCGGTCAGCCATTCCCTGTCAGCGGTGCCGGACTTCAGACTGTGGGCCCGCTCGACCCCGTTCGAGCCCGCTCGAACTCAGCTCGATCCTCGTTTGTCCCTCTTTGTTTGTCCCCCGCTCGTCTCCCCGTCTCGGCTAGTGAACAGGGCACGCCCATGTCTCGGACGTCCAGCTCCCAGGACGCAGCACCAGCACCTGACCCGGCAGCACCTGATGCGGCACCCAAGGCCGACTCCCCGCTCGTCCACGGCCTCAAGCAGCGGCACCTCTCCATGATCGCCCTCGGCGGCGTGATCGGCGCCGGTCTCTTCGTGGGCTCCGGGGCGGGCATCGCCGCGGCGGGGCCCTCGATCGTCCTCGCCTACGCGATATCCGGCGCGCTCGTCATGCTCGTGATGCGCATGCTGGGCGAGATGTCGGCCGCCAACCCGGCCTCCGGCTCCTTCTCCGTCCACGCCGAGCGGGCCATCGGCCCCTGGGCGGGCTTCACCGCGGGCTGGGGCTTCTGGTTCCTGCTCTGCGTCGCCGTCGGCCTTGAGGGCATCGGCGCCGCGAACATCATGGTGGGCTGGTTCCCCGACAGCCCGCAGTGGGCCTGGGTCGCCCTGTTCATGCTGGTGTTCTGCGGCGCGAACCTGACGGCCGTGAAGAACTTCGGCGAGTTCGAGTTCTGGTTCGCCGCCCTCAAGGTCGGCGCCATCACGCTCTTCCTCGGCATCGGCACCCTCGCCATCCTCGGCATCCTGCCCGGCTCGGACGCCCCGGCCCCCGGCCTCGGCAACCTCACCGGCGACGGCGGCTTCATGCCGAACGGCACGGACGGCCTGATCATCGGCCTCCTCGCCTCGGTCTTCGCGTACGGCGGTCTGGAGACCGTCACCATCGCGGCCGCCGAGTCCGAGAACCCGGTCCACAGCGTCGCCAAGGCCGTGCGCACGGCGATGTGGCGCATCGCCCTCTTCTACGTCGGCTCCATGCTCGTCGTCGTCACCCTGCTTCCCTGGGACAACAAGGAAGTCGTGGCCAAGGGCCCCTACGTCGCCACCCTGGACCACCTCGGCATCCCCGGCGCCGGCCAGATCATGAACGTCATCGTCCTGATCGCCCTGCTCTCCGCGATGAACGCCAACATCTACGGCGCCTCCCGCATGTCGTACTCCCTGATCGAGCGCGGCCAGGGCCCCAAGGTGCTCGGCCGAGTCGACAGCGGCGTGCCGCGCCTGGCCGTCCTCGCCTCCTCGGTCTTCGGCTTCGTCTGCGTACTGCTCAGCTACTGGAGCCCCGACAAGGTCTTCCCCTGGCTGCTCAACATGATCGGCGCGATGATCCTGGTCGTCTGGATCTTCATCGCCGTCTCGCAGCTGATCCTGCGCCGCAGGACGGAACGCGAGGAGCCGCAGAAGCTCGTGGTGAAGATGTGGGCGTACCCCTTCCTCACCTGGGTGGCGCTGGCCGGGATGGCGTACATCTTCTACCTGATGACGGAACAGCCGGACACGCGCAAGCAGCTCCTGGCGACGGGGGCGCTGACGCTGTGCCTCGCGATCATCGGGTTCGTGCGGCAGCGGCTGGCGGAGCGGTCGGTGGCCGCGGTCGCCGAGTAGGACATCGATACGTACGCGAAGGGGCCCGGGGTCGTCATCGACCCCGGGCCCCTTGGCATATCCGGCGTACCCGGCGGTCCTAGGACGAAGGGCTGATCAACTTCCCGGGACTCCTGCTGCTAGCCTGCACTTGCATAGAGGTTGCAATAAGCGCTTGGAACAAGCAGAGCAGCAGTCGGAGGGCTCGGACATGGCCATTTACACGCTTCCAGAACTTCCGTACGACTACGCGGCGCTCGAGCCGGTCATCAACCCCCAGATCATCGAGCTGCACCACGACAAGCACCACGCGGCGTATGTGAAGGGCGCGAACGACACCCTTGAGCAGCTGGAGGAGGCGCGCGACAAGGAGACGTGGGGTGCCATCAACGGCCTGGAGAAGAACCTGGCCTTCCACCTCTCCGGCCACATCCTGCACAGCATCTACTGGCACAACATGAACAGCCCCAAGGACGGTGGCGGCGGTGAGCCGCTGGCTGCCGACGGTGTCGGCGAGCTGGCGGACGCCATCGCCGAGTCCTTCGGCTCCTTCGCCAAGTTCAAGGCCCAGCTGACCAAGGCCTCGGCGACCACGCAGGGTTCGGGCTGGGGCGTGCTCGCCTACGAGCCGCTCAGCGGCCGCCTCATCGTCGAGCAGGTCTACGACCACCAGGGCAACGTCGGCCAGGGCTCCACGCCGATCCTGGTCTTCGACGCCTGGGAGCACGCCTTCTACCTCCAGTACAAGAACCAGAAGGTCGACTTCATCGAGGCCATGTGGCAGGTCGTCAACTGGCAGGACGTCGCCAAGCGTTACGAGGCCGCCAAGCAGCGCGTGAACAGCCTGCTGCTGACCCCGTGAGCCAGGGCTGTCGGCCGCTCCCCCGGTGACAGCCCGTGAACGCCCTGCCTCGTGATCGTCTTCTCAACTTTCGCCGAGGCAGGCGGATGAAGGAAAGGCCCCCGTGAGGACGTGACTCACGGGGGCCTTTCGGTTGCCGTACTGGTGCGTCTGCCGTACCGGTGCGTCAGTCGAAGATCGGGCCCTGCGTACGCGTGCGCTTGATCTCGTAGAAGCCCGGCGTCGACGCGACGAGCAGCGTGCCGTCCCACAGGCGGGCCGCGGCCTCGCCCTTGGGGGCCGGGGTGACGACCGGGCCGAAGAAGGCGACCTGCTCGCCGTCGGCGCCGGGGACGGCGATGACGGGCGTGCCGACTTCCTGGCCGACCTTGTCGATGCCCTCCTTGTGGGAGGCGCGCAGCTCGGTGTCGTAGGCGTCGGAGTCCATGTAGTCCGCGAGGTCGGCGGGCAGCCCGATGTCCTCCAGGGCCCCGACGACAGCCTCGCGGGTGACGCCCTCGCCGCGGTTGTGGATACGGGTGCCGAGCGCGGTGTAGAGCTTGCCGGTGATCTCCTCGCCGTGCTTCTGCTGGGCGGCGATGACGACGCGCACCGGCCCCCAGGCCTCGTTCGCGAGCATCTCGCGGTAGTCCTTCGGAAGCTGGTCGAGCTTGTCCTCGTTCAGCACGGCGAGGCTCATCACGTGCCAGCGGACCTCGACGTCACGGAGCTTCTCCACTTCGAGCATCCAGCGCGACGCCATCCACGCCCAGGGGCACAGCGGGTCGAACCAGAAATCGACCGGGGTCTTGCCGGTGTTCTCGGACATGTCTCTCCCTAGGGGATGTGTTCGGCGCTCGGGGAGGGGAACGTCGGGGGTCGGCCAGGGCATTCCCGGATGTCGGCCGCCGGGGCCCCATGCGAGGATCGTAGGCATTCGAGATGCCAGTCATGCGAGTCACAAGGGAGTGCCGCCCGTGCCCGGTGAGAATCTGTCCCGCGACGAGGCCCGCGAGAGGGCCGCGCTGCTGTCCGTCGACGGCTACGAGGTCTTTCTGGACCTGCGCTCGGCGCTCGGCGAGAGCGGTCAGGAGCCGCGCACGTTCCGCTCGGTGACCACGATCCGCTTCCGCGCCGAGCCCGGCGCCGCGAGCTTCGCGGACCTGGTGGCGCCGAGCGTCACGGCCCTCTGTCTGAACGGCAAGGACCTGGACCCCGCCCAGGCCTTCGACGGCACCAGGATCGCGCTGGAGGACCTGGCCGAGGAGAACGAACTGGTGGTGGACGCCCAGTGCGCCTACAGCCGCACCGGTGAGGGCATGCACCGCTTCGTCGACCCCGAGGACGGCGAGGTCTACCTCTACACGCAGTACGAGCCCGCCGACGCCCGCCGCGTCTTCGCGAACTTCGAACAGCCCGACCTGAAGGCGCCCTACCGCTTCGAGGTGAAGGCCCCCGAGGGCTGGACGGTCTGGTCGAACGGCGTGGGTGAACTGACCGACGGCGTATGGCGCTTCGCCGAGACCAAGCCGATCTCCACGTACATCACGGCGGTCGTGGCCGGCCCGTACCACCACGTGACCGACTCCTACGAGCGCGTCCTCGACGACGGCACGCGCCTGGAGATCCCCCTCGGCGCGATGTGCCGCAAGGGCCTCGCCCCGCACTTCGACGCCGACGACGTCTTCCTGGTGACCAAGCAGGGCCTGGACTTCTTCCACGACAACTTCGACTACCCCTACCCCTTCGGGAAGTACGACCAGGCGTTCGTGCCGGAGTACAACCTGGGCGCGATGGAGAACCCCGGCCTGGTCACGTTCCGCGAGGAGTTCATCTTCCGCGGCAAGGTGACCCAGGCGTCGTACGAGCGCCGGGCCAACGTGATCCTCCACGAGATGGCCCACATGTGGTTCGGCGACCTGGTCACCATGCGGTGGTGGGACGACCTGTGGCTCAAGGAGTCCTTCGCCGACTTCATGGGCTCCTTCTCGATGGTCGAGGCGACCCGCTTCACCAACGGCTGGATCACCTTCGCCAACAACCGCAAGGCGTGGGCCTACCGCGCCGACCAGCTGCCCTCCACGCACCCCGTCACGGCCGACATCCGCGACCTGGAGGACGCCAAGCTCAACTTCGACGGGATCACGTACGCCAAGGGCGCCTCGGTCCTCAAGCAACTCGTCGCCTATGTGGGACGCGACGCCTTCCTGGAGGGCGCCCGCCGCTACTTCAAGCGCCACGCCTACGGCAACACGGTCCTCGGCGACCTGCTGTCGGTCCTGGAGGAGACGTCCGGGCGCGACATGGCCTCCTGGTCGCGGTCCTGGCTCCAGACAGCCGGTGTCAACTCCCTCACCCCGCAGGTCATCCTGAACGCGGAGGGCCGGATCACCGAGCTGTCCGTGCTCCAGGAGGCCGCCGAGTCCCACCCCGAGCTGCGCCCGCACCGGGTGGCGGTGGGCCTGTACCGCAGGGCGGCCGGCGGCGAGCTGGAGCGGTACGCCCGCGCCGAGATCGACGTCGAGGGCCCGCGCACGGTGGTGGCCGAGCTGGCCGGGGAGGCGGCGCCCGAGCTGATCCTGGCCAACGACGACGACCTGACGTACTGCAAGGTCCGCTTCGACGAGAACTCCCTCGCGACGCTGCGGGAGCACCTCGGCGACATCGCCGACCCGCTGGCCCGGGCGCTGTGCTGGTCGGCGCTGTGGAACCTCACGCGGGACGGGCTGATGCCGGCCCGTGACTTCATCGGCCTGGTGCTGCGTTTCGCGGGGCGCGAGAGCGACATCGGCGTGTTGCAGATGCTGCACGCGTGGACCAACTCCGCCCTCACGCACTACGCCGCGCCCGACTGGCGCGAGGAGGGCGGCCGGGCGCTCGCCGAGGGGGCGCTGCGAGAGCTGCGGATCGCCGAGCCGGGCAGCCAGCATCAGCTGACGTGGGCGCGGTTCTTCGCGGCGGTGGCCTCCTCGGCGGCCGACCTGCAACTGCTCCAGGGCCTGCTGGCCGGCACGGCCAGGATCGACGGCCTGGACGTCGACCAGGAGCTGCGCTGGGCACTCCTCGGCCCGCTGGCCGCGCACGGGGCCGCCGGTGAGGACGTCCTCGCGGCCGAGCTGGCCCGGGACGACACGGCTTCCGGCAAGCGGCACCACGTGCGGTGCCTGGCCGCGCGGCCCTCGGCGGCGGTCAAGGCGCAGGCGTGGGCCGCCGTGGTGGAGTCGGACGCGCTGTCCAACGCGCTGGTCGAGGCGACGATCGCGGGGTTCGCCCAGCCGTCGCAGCGGGAGCTGATCGCTCCTTACGTCTCGAAGTACTTCGACGCGATCGAGCGGGTCTGGTCGGAGCGGTCCATCCAGATCGGCATGGATGTGGTGCGGGGCCTGTTCCCGTACCTGCAAGACGACGAGAGCACGCTGGCGGCGACGGACGAGTGGCTCACCACCCACGCCTCGTCGGCACCGGCCCTGCGCCGCCTGGTCCTGGAGGCCAGGGACGACCTCGCTCGCGCGCTGCGCGCACAGGCTTGCGACGCGGGGGCCTAGCCGGAGATCATCGGCAGTCGAACGCTCGTGCTTTAGGGCGAGCTTGTCCGGGTTTGTCGACGGATCTGTAACAGCGGTTAGAGGGCGGAGCGGCCGAGGGAACGACCCCGGCATGAACCACGACGCCCCGCCCTCCCCGCTCCCCCTCCAGCCCCTCTCCCACATCCGGCCCCGCGTCCTCAGCAGCGCCCAGCTCCGCGAGCACGGGGTCTCCGCCGCCGACGCCGGTGCCCACTGCCGCCCCGGTGGGCCCTGGCGGCAACTCCTGCCGGGCGTATGCCTGTTGCACCCCGGCCCGCCGACCACCGAGGAGCGGCTGCACGGCGCCCTGCTGTACGCGGGGCGCCCGCCCGCCCGCGAGGCGCGAGCCGTGCCCGCGCAGCCCGGCGCGGGCGAGCAGCACGCCCCGTACGGCGACGCGATGATCACGGGCCTCGCGGCGCTCACCCTGCACCGCTTCTCGTCCGCTCCCCCGCTGCTCTCCCAGGACCGCATCGACGTCCTGGTGCCCCGCACCCGCCGTCTGCGGTCCGTCGGCTTCGTCCGGCTGATGCGCGGCGCCGCGCTGCCGACTCCCCAGCAGATCACGGGCGTTCCCGTGGCCCCCGTGCCCCGCGCACTGGCCGACGCGGTGGCGCAGCTCACCGAGGCGGGTGCCGTACGGCGGCTGCTGACCGAGGCGGTGCGCGGCGGGCACTGCGAACCCGCCGCGATCGTGCGGGAGTTGAGTTACGCACGGCTGCTGGCTCTGCCGCACGTCGTGGACGCGGTGGACTCGCTGCTCGCCGAGGGGCGGGCCATCGCGGAGGACCGGCTGTACCGGCTGGTCGCCGAGCACGGCCTGCCCGACCCGCTGTGGAACGTCGATCTGCGGCTGCCCGGTGGCCCGCACCTCGGTGGCGTCGACGCCTTCTGGCCGGAGCAGGCCGTCGCCGTAGAGCTGGACACCCGCGCGCCCCGCCAAGGCCTGCGCCAGGACTTGTGCCAGGACGACGACGCCCTGTGGTCCGAGTACGCCCGCAAGCGCGAGCACTTGGAGCGGCTCGGCATCACCGTCGTACACATCACCCCGAAGAAGCTCAGGGACTCGGCGGAGCAGCAGGCGACTGTCCTGCGGACGGCGCTGATGGCGTCGAACGACCGCGAACCGGCGGCGTACGTCGTGGTGCTCCCCCGTTAGCCGTCGTGGTGCTCCCCGTTAGCGGCCCCTACCGCGCCTCAGCCCTTGCGCAGCACCAGCTCCGTGTTCCGGTCGCCCGCCTCGCCGCCCAGCGCGGGCTTCGCGCCGGGGGCGTTGAAGGACAGTTCGCGGTAGAGCGCGGCGAGACCGGTCTGGGAGAGGTCGGCGAAATCCGTGCGGTGCGGGGCGGCGGATTCGATGAGGGTGGTGAGGACGGAGACCGTGCCGTCGTGGTTGTCGGCCAGCTCGACGACCCGCGCCAGCTGCGGAAAGTCGATGTGCGAGGCCGTCGAGATCTCCCAGAAGGACCCGTGCGGGGTGCGGTGCGGGGTGATGGCGTTCTTGTGGCTGTGGCCGTTGACCCAGGCGAGGACGGAGCGGTGGCGGCCGAGCAGCGCGAGGACCTCCTCGCCGCCGTGCCGGGCCTCACCGGGGTGCGCCGGATCGTGGCGGAGGTTGCGCATGGTCCGGCTGGTGTGGTGACTGAGGACGACGACGTAGGAAGGCCCGCCCGCGCGGCGTTCGTTGGCGGCCAGCTCCCGCTCCAGCCAGCGCAGTTGGGCGGTGCCCAGCGAGCCCTCGTAGTGGCCGCCGGGGTCGGTGGTGTCCAGGCTGATGCCGAGCACGTCGTCGCTGACGCGGAAGGAGTAGTACTGGGTGGCCGACGCGAGGTTCTCCTGGGTGTAGCCGTGGCCGACCGGGCCCGCGCCCGCGTGGGCGGGAGCCAGGTGCGCCAGGACGTACTCGGCGGGCGTGAAGGGCGCCCGGGACTCGTCGGGCGTGATGGACCGCATGCGCCGCGCCTCGCTCTTGAGGAGTTCCTTGAAGTGGGCGCCCTTGGGGTCGCGCCCCTTCTTCACGGCCTTCCACAGGGCGGCGCCCCGCGTCTCTTCCAGGGACATCAACTTCTTGCCGCCGACGGCGAATTCGGTGAAGTACGCGTCCTTGGGCGCCCAGCAGCCGCCGGGCAGCGCGTCGTGGTTGCCGACCGTGGAGTACCAGGGCAGGTCGAGGCCGGGGCTGTTGACCTCGCGGACGGCGGCGTCGAGGAAGCCGGGCAGCCGCGGGAAGCCGAGCGCCTTGTCGGCGTCGCGCAGGGCGTCGTCCGGGTGCCAGTACAGCTTGAGGCCGCTGTCCTGCACGCCTTCGTAGCGGCGCGGGTCACCGGTGTTGGGGGTGATGCGGCCGCCGCTCATCACCTTGAGGAACCAGTCCAGTTCGGTGCGGGAGTTGTTGTCGGTGTTGTCGCCGGTCGTCACGACGCAGTGCAGGGGGGCGCCGGTGGCGGGGGCGCCGCGCAGGGCGTTGACGCGCTCGACGAGGGAGACGGCGCCGGCCACCGAGAGGGACTCGTGGGGCCGCCAGGCGCTCGCCGTCTGTGCGCGCAAGTACTCGTACCGCAGCGGGTGTTGTACGTCGACCAGGTGCAGGTCGGTGAATTGCACGAAGGCGGCGAGCGCGGTCCTGCGCCCCTCCCGCCCCGGTTTCGGCGCCGCGAGGTCACCGCGCACCACGCGCGGCCAACCGGGCCCATCGCCGAGCCGCCGGTAGCCGGAGGTGCCGCGCGCGGCGGCGGTGGTGAGCAGCGTGGTGCCGCTCTTGTACGGGGCGAGGGGCGCGGCGGGTGCCTGCCGGGAGCGCGGGACGGCGGCGTGCCCCGCGGGTGAGGCGTTGCCGGAACCGGCGCCGGGGCCCAGCGCGTAGCCGATGCCCGCGGAGAGGGTGACCGCTCCGGTGGCGGCGAGGAGGGCGCGGCGGTCGAGGCGGCCCGCGGCGCCGGCCGCGACGGAGGCGGCTCCCGCGGCGGCCGTGGCGGATGCGGCAGTTGCGGTGGCGACAGAGCGTATGCGCGGCATGCGCGGTCTCCCCGAGTGCGAACGCGTCGGCAGTGGTCGCGGGGGGGGTCCGGGACCTGGTTGCGGCCCGCGGATTTCCCGCTCGTACTGGATCGTTGGCATCGGGGGTGACCTGCGTGTGAACGAGACCGCAACGGGCAGCGCCGATCACCGTACGTGGATCACCGGGCACCCCGCGCGGTCATCGGACTCTTTCCACGCGGAGGGGAAGCGGTCACTCCATGTTCACCTTCCGGGGAAGGGGAGGCTCGTCGCGGGCTCACCGGCCGGGGTCGGCGGCGCGGTCGATGTGGCCGTCGGCGGGGCGGGAGCGCCACAGGGCGAGGCCGATGTCGACGAGTCCGACACGGTCGAGGTGTGGCACGGACTCCAGCGCGTGCCAGGCCGCGAGGTCCGTGGAGCCCTCGGTCTCGTGCCGCAGTTCGCCGCCGGTGACCCGCCCCTCGTACAGGATGCGCAGCCCGTGGAAGTCGGCGACGGCGCCGAGCCTGCGGGGGTAGCGGCGGCGCAACGAGTCGACGCCGAGGAGCGCCACCGGTTCGACGACGTACCCGGTCTCCTCGTCGGCCTCGCGGATCACGGTGTCGTAGGGATCCTCGCCGTGGTCCATGCCGCCCCCGGGCAGCGTCCAGCGTTTGCTGCCGTCGCCCGCTACCCAGCGGGCGAGCAGCACCTGTCCGTCGCGTACGCATACGGCGTAGGCCGCCACCCGGAGTTCTTTCTGCACGGGGTCGACGCTAGGCGGTCCATCCGTCGCCCGCCGTTCATCCGCGAGTTCGCCGTGGCCTGTCGCGCGGTTCCCCGCCCTCCTTCCGGGGGCGGGGCCGTTCCCCCATGTCCCCCTATAACCAGCCATGTCCTCGATGGCGCATGGCGGAATTGCGTCACGCCCTGATCACAGCTCGGACAACTCTCCCCAAACAGCTGTCACTTACGTAAGGCTGAGCGGTCATCCGGCCCCGAATTCCGGACCTTCTCGAAGGGTGGGCCGGATGAACCCTCCTTCCCGACCTTCACGTACAGGGATGCCGATGCCCAGATCCAGTTCCAGCGCGAGACACGCGCCCCGCCTCGCGATAGCCGTCGGCCTCACCGCCGCGCTCTGCGCGACCGGGGCCGCACCCATGGCCTTCGCGGCGGACGACGCCCCCGTGCCCGAGCCCAAGTCCGCCGCGGCGAAGCTCGGTGCGGCCGACGCGGACCTGCTCGCCGACGCCAAGGCGGACGGCGACAAGACGGTCACGATGATGGTCGCGACCGCCCCCGGCGCCACCGAGCAGGTCGCCGACCAGCTCGACGGCGTCAAGGGCGGCTCGGTCGGCCGCACCTACGACAAGCTCGGCTACGTCCGCGCGACCGTGCCGACCGGCAAGGCGGACGCCGCGATCAAGTCGGCCGCGAAGCTGTCGTCCGTGCACGCCATCGACCTGCGGCACGAGATCGAACTGGACGACCCGACCCCCGCCGCCGACCGCGCCAAGGGCGCGAAGCCCGGTGCGAGGGGCACGTACCCGGGCCCGGACAAGAACACCCCCGCGAAGAACCCGTACAACCCGTCCGCCGAGACCGGCGCCGTCGACTTCGTGAAGAAGCACCCGAAGGCCGACGGCCGCGGCGTCACCATCGGTGTCCTCGACTCGGGCATCGACCTCGGCCACCCGGCGCTGCGGAAGACCACCACCGGCGAGCGCAAGATCACCGACTGGGTGACCGCGACCGACCCGATCGTGGACGCGGACGGCACCTGGCGCCGGATGACCAACCCGGTCACCGGCCCCGTCTTCACCTGGGACAGCGAGACGTGGAAGGCCCCGGCGGGCACCTTCCAGGTCAACCGCTTCCGTGAGTCGGCCACCACCGGCGGCGACGCCAAGGGCGACCTCAACCGCGACGGCGACACCACCGACAGCTGGGGCCTCCTGTACGACCCGGCGGCCGGCACGGTGCGCGTCGACCTGAACGACAACAAGGACTTCACCGACGACGAGACGATGAAGCCGTACAAGGACGGCCACCAGGTCGCCTACTTCGGCAAGGACGACCCGGCGACCGACGTCGTCGAGCGCATCCCGTTCGTCGTCGAGATCCGCAAGGACGTGCCCACCGACCCGTACGGCGGCGACTGGGTCGGCAAGAAGGCCGACTTCGTCAACGTCGGCCTCATCGAGTCCGAGCACGGCACGCACGTCGCGGGCATCACCGCGGCCAACGGCCTGTTCGGCGGCAGGATGAACGGCGCGGCACCCGGCGCCAAGCTGGTCTCCTCGCGCGCCTGCACCTGGTCCGGCGGCTGCACCAACGTCGCGCTGACCGAGGGCATGATCGACCTCGTCACCAAGCGCGGCGTGGACATCGTCAACATGTCGATCGGCGGTCTGCCGGCGCTCAACGACGGCAACAACGCGCGCGCCGCGCTCTACACCCGCCTCATCGACACCTACGGCGTGCAGCTCGTGGTGTCCGCGGGCAACTCCGGCCCCGGCGCCAACACCATCGGTGACCCGAGCCTCGCCGACAAGGTCATCTCGGTCGGCGCCGCCATCTCCAAGGAGACGTGGGCCGCCAACTACGGCTCCGCCGTGGAGAAGAAGTACGCGATGATGAACTTCTCCTCGCGCGGTCCGCGCGAGGACGGCGGCTTCACGCCGGTCATCTCGGCGCCGGGCTCGGCCATCAACACCACGCAGACCTGGCTGCCGGGCTCCGCGGTCACCGAGGCGGGCTACCAACTGCCCGCCGGCTACTCGATGTTGCAGGGTACGTCGATGGCCTCCCCGCAGGCCGCGGGCGCCTCGGCGCTGCTGCTCTCCGCCGCCGAGCGCGAGAAGATCGACCTCACCCCGGCGAAGCTGCGCACCGCGCTGACGTCCACCGCGAACCACATCCGCGGTGAGCAGGCGTACGCGCAGGGCACCGGCCTGATCGACGTCGTCGACGCCTGGGACGCCATCGAGGACGGCGCGAAGGCCCACACGTACACGGTGAAGGCCCCGGTCGACACCGCCCTGGACCAGGAGCTGAAGAAGCCCGGCACCGGCATCTACGACCGTGAGGGCGGCCTGCGGGCCGGCCAGAAGCGGACGTACGACGTCACGATCACCCGTACCTCGGGCCCGGACCGCGGCATCCGCCACGAGCTGGACCTGGCCAAGAACCACGAGGGCACCTTCCGCCTCCTCGGCAAGGGTGACGTCACGCTGCCGCTGAACGAGCCGGTCACCGTGCGGGTCCAGGCGAAGGCCAGGTCGGCCGGTCTGCACAGCGCGATCCTGACCGTCGACGACGAGCGCACCGAGGGCATCGACCAGCAGATCATGTCGACGGTCGTCGTCTCGGCGCCACTCGCCAAGCCCTCGTTCTCGTACGAGGCCGACGGCTCGGTGCAGCGCAACAGCACCAAGTCGTACTTCGTGACCGTGCCCAAGGGCGCCAAGTCCCTCGAAGTCGCCCTCGGCGGCCTGAAGGACAAGAGCCAGACGCGGTTCATAGCGGTGCACCCCTACGGCGTCCCGGTCGACTCCACGTCGTCGCTGGTCTGCTACCCGAACTACGAGAACCCGGCCAACACCTGCCGCCCGGACCTGCGTTCGTACGCCGAGCCGCAGCCCGGCGTCTGGGAGATCGAGGTCGAGTCGCGCCGCACGTCGCCGCTGCTCGACAACCCGTACAAGCTGAAGGTCTCCGCGCTCGGCGTCGACTTCGACCCGGCCGTGCAGACGCTCCCCGAGGCGAAGGTCGGCACCCCCGCGCCCGTCGCCTGGAAGGCCGTGAACAAGTTCGCCGCGGTCGACGGCAAGCTGAGGGGCGGCTCGCTCGGTTCCGCCAAGTCGGCGCGGCCCACCATCGGCCAGGGCGCCACGCAGACCAGCACGGTGGTCGTGCCCGAGGGCGCGGAGCGGCTCGACGTCGCCATCGGCTCGCCCGCGGACGTCGCCGCCGACCTGGACCTGGCCGTCAAGAAGGACGGCAAGGTCGTCGGCTCGTCGGCGGAGGGCGACTCGGAGGAGACGGTGAGCCTGTCGAAGCCGGCCGCCGGTACGTACACGATCGAGGTCGTGGGCTACTCGGTGCCGACCGGCTCGACCGCGTACGACTACCGGGACGTGTTCTTCTCGGGCGCGCTCGGCAAGGTCACGGTCGACGAGTCGAAGCAGGTCAAGCTCGGCAGCGGCGACTCGGCGCAGGTCGAGGCCAAGGTCGAGGCGAAGGCCCCGGCGGCCGAGGGTCGTGAGCTGTTCGGCGAGGTGTCCCTGCTGAACGCGGGCGGCACGGTCGCGGGCAACGGCAGCGTGAAGATCGAGAAGGTTACGCCGTAGGTCCAGTAGGTCCAGCGGTGTCCTGGGGCGCCGGGCAGGCTCGGTCGAGCCCGCCCGGCGCCTTTCTCATCGGCCCTCGCACCGGATCTTCGCCGCGCCCGGCAGGGCCTTGAGGACCGTGCGGCGCAGGCTGTCGCGGTCCTTGCCCGTGGACCAGTTGTCGGGGTGGGACTCGCCCCGGGGGATGGTGATCATGACGCGGTCGCCCTTCTCCAGGCGGGGGTCCACGTCCTCGTCCATGGGGAAGGTGAGCGTCCGGGCCCCGGACCCCGGCTTGTAGTAGCGGGTCACGTCGAGCGTGATCCGGTCGCGCGCGGCGCCCGGCACCGCCTCGACCGCCGTGACCGTGCCCTCCACGATGAGCCGCGAGCACGCCACGAGACCCTCCGCGGTCAGCGACCCCGCCGCCCCGCCGTCTCCGTCCCGCTCACTCCTCCCGTCCGGCGCCGCCCCCTTGGCGCTGCCCGCGCCCGCGTCGTACTCGGCGGCGCCGGGACCGGCCTCCACCGCGAGCCAGGCGAGCCCCCCGACCAAGGCCGCGGCCACCGCGGCGGCCACCGCGCCGAGCGCGACGGTGACGCGGCGGCGGGCCGCACGCGGCCTCAGCGGAACGACGACCGGCGCCGCGGACCCGGCGGAAGCCGCCAGCGCCTCGCCGACGATCCCCAGCCGCTCCCTCAGCAGGGCCACGTCCGCCACGGCCGCCGCGTGCTCGGCGGCGAAGGCGGGGTCGCGCAGCGCCTCCCGCGGAACGGGGTCGTCCGTGATCGCCGCCATCAGCGCGTCGAAGTCGTTGTTGCCGGGCACCGTCACACCACCTCCCCTTCGTGCAGCCGAGCCCGCAGGAGCCGTACCGCCGTGTGCAGCCTGCTCTTGACCGTGCCCTCCGGAATGCCCAGTTCATCCGCTATCGCCCGTACCGGCAGATCGGCGTAGAAGCGCAGCACCACGACCTGCCGCTGGGCGTCCGGCAGCTCGCCGAGGCCCTGCGCCACCGCCATCGACAGCGCCCGCGACTCGGCGCCGTCCTCGTCGGTCGCCTCCCGCCACAGCACGGAGAGCCGCTCGCCGAGCCGCTCCTGCCTGCGCCGGGCCCGGTGCCAGTCCATGGCGAGGTTGGAGGCGACGACGGCCGCCCACGCGGACACGTCACGCGGCGCCTCGCGCCCGTCGGCCGCCCGCTCCAGGAGCTTCAGCCTGACCTGCTGCACGCCGTCCGGCAGATCGGCGTGCGGCACGCCGCCGAGCGCGAGCACCGCCCGCACCCGGTCCTCCTGAGCCGCGTCCAGCGGATCCGCCGCCTGCCCCTGCGGCGCGCGGCGCACTCTCCTGCGCGGCAATGTCGCCCTCCCGTCCCCCCGTTTCCCCTACGACGCCCCGGCGGCCCGGAACGTTCACGGCGGGAGCGGGCGAATGTGGCGTCCCGCACCTCGGACAATGGATTGGACAAGCCGGGCCCGGACAGACGCATGATGGAGCCACCCCCCACAGACCGGCCGAGGTCACGAGGCCGCACGCACATACGGAGGAAGTCCCTGTGAAGGTCGGAATCGTCGGAGCCACCGGTCAGGTCGGCAAGGTCATGCGCAAGATCCTCGTCGAGCGGAAGTTCCCGGTCGACGAGCTGCGCCTGTTCGCCTCGGCCCGCAGCGCCGGCACGGTCGTGGACGGCGTGACCGTCGAGGACGCCTCCACCGCCGACTACTCCGGCCTGGACATCGTGCTGTTCTCGGCCGGTGGCGCCACTTCCAAGGCCCTCGCCGAGCGGGTCGCCTCGCAGGGCGCGGTCGTGATCGACAACTCCTCCGCCTGGCGCATGGACCCCGAGGTCCCCCTCGTCGTCTCCGAGGTCAACCCGCACGCGGTGGCGAACCGCCCCAAGGGCATCATCGCCAACCCGAACTGCACGACGATGGCCGCGATGCCCGTCCTCAAGCCGCTGCACGCCGAGGCGGGCCTCGAAGCGCTGGTCGTCGCCACCTACCAGGCGGTGTCCGGCTCCGGTCTCGCCGGGGTGGACGAGCTGTTCGAGCAGGTCAAGAAGGTCGGCGAGGACGCCCCGAAGCTGACGCACGACGGCTCCGCGGTCGACTTCCCCGAGCCGGACAAGTACGTGGCGCCGATCGCGTACAACGTCCTGCCGATGGCGGGCTCCATCGTCGACGACGGTCTGAACGAGACCGACGAGGAGCAGAAGCTGCGCAACGAATCGCGCAAGATCCTGGAGATCCCGGAGCTGAAGGTCTCCGGCACCTGCGTGCGCGTGCCCGTCTTCACCGGGCACTCCCTCCAGGTCAACGCCCGTTTCGCACGTCCGCTGAGCCCCGAGCGCGCCACCGAGCTGCTCTCGAAGGCCGAGGGTGTCGTCGTCACGGACGTGCCCACGCCGCTGGTCGCCGCGGGCAAGGACGACTCCTTCGTGGGCCGCATCCGCAAGGACGAGACGGTCGACAACGGCCTGGCGTTCTTCATCTCCGACGACAACCTCCGCAAGGGCGCGGCGCTGAACGCCGTGCAGATCGCGGAGCTGGTCGCGGCCGAGCTGAAGGGCTGATCCCGGCCACGTCCCGACGGGGGCGGTCACCCTTCGCGGGTGGCCGCCCCTTTCACGTACGTCCCTGTCGTACGCCCTTCGCGCATGCCACGGCCACCAGCGCGAGGCCGGCGAGGGCGCCGCCCAACCACAGCGCGTCCCCGGCCCCGCGGCTGTCCGCGACCCGGCCGCCCGCGAACGCGCCGAGCGCGATCGCCACGTTGAACACCCCGGCGAAGAGCGCCGACGCCGCCTCGCGGGCGTGCGGGGCGGCGGCCATCACCCAGTTCTGGGCGGAGACCGACACCCCGCCGTACGCCAGGCCCCACGCCACGAGCAGCGCCGCCGACGCCAGGAGCGAGCCGCCCGCGGGCACCAGCAGCAGCACCACCGTGCCGAGCCCGGCGCAGATGGCGAGCAGCGCCCGGCGGGGATCGCGAGCCGCTACGGCGCCGCCCGCGAAGTTGCCGACGATGCCTGCCGTCCCGTAGGCGAGGAGCAGTCCGCTGATCAGCCCGGCACCGATCCCCGGCACGCGCTCAAGGACGGGGCGGACGTAGGTGTACGCGGCGAAGTGCCCGGTGACCAGCAGCGTGACGGCGAGCAGCCCGGCCCGCAGCCGCCCGATCCGCAGCAGTCCGGCGAAGGCGCCGAGCCGGACTCCCTCGCGTGCGGGCAGCTTCGGCAGCACCGTGGCGAGCAGCGCGGCGACGGACAGGGCGAGCGCGGCGAGGGCCGCGAAGCCCCAGCGCCAGCCCGCCAGTTCACCCAGGAGCGTGCCCGCGGGGACGCCCAGCACGGACGCCACGGCGATTCCGCTGAAGATCACCGCGGTGGCCCGCCCCGCGGCCTCCTCCCGGACCAGGCGCACCCCGAGCCCGGCGGCGATGGCCCACACGCCACCGATGCAGACGCCGACCAGGACGCGCGCGACGAGCAGGACGCCGAAGGCGGGGGCGAGCGCGGAGGCCAGATTGGCGGCGGCGAGCAGCGCCATCAGTACGCACAGGACCGTACGCCGGTCCGCGCGGCGCACGGCGACGGGCAGCAGCAGGGCGGCGAGCGCCGCGACGAGGCCGGGCAGGGTGACGGCGAGACCGGCGGTGCCGTCCGAGACACGCAGGCCCGAGCCGATGGAGGTGAGGAGGCCGACGGGAAGCATCTCGGTGGTGACGACGGAGAAGGTCGCGGCCGCCACGGCGAGGACGGCGGGACCGCCCCGCTGCCGGGGCACCGCCGCCGGGGGTGTGGGGAGTCGGGTGCTCTGAGACATGACATCCACCCTGTGGCGCGGCCGGACGGGGAACAACGCCGAAGATCTCATCCTTGTATGAGCCGGGCTCATCGATGGGAGGGGCCCGGGAGGAGCGTCGTACGGACATGAACGGGCTTGAGATCCGGGAGCTGGAGTGCTTCCTCGCGCTCTCCGAGGAACTGCACTTCGGGCGGGCGGGGGAGCGGCTGTACGTGTCGCAGAGCCGCGTCAGCCAGCTGCTCGCCGCCCTGGAGCGCAGGATCGGCGCGCGGCTCGTCGAGCGTACGAGCCGCCGGGTCCGGCTGACCCCGCTCGGGACGCGTTTCCTCAGCGAACTCCGTCCCGCCTACGAGCAGTTGTCGTCGACGGTCGAGCGGGCGAGGGCGGCGGCGCGGGGCGTCGAGGGCACGCTGCGGATCGGCTTCCAGGGGACCGCGGACGCGCGGCTGATGGCAGCGATCGCGGCCTTCCAGGAGCGGCATCCCGGCTGTGTGACGGAGATCGTGGAAGTCCCCTTCGCCGATCCGTTCGGGGCGGTGCGGCACGGGGAGGTGGACGCGGCGATCGTGCTGCTGCCGGTCGCCGAGCCGGATCTGGTGCTCGGCCCGGTCTTCTCCAGCGAGCGGCAGACCGTCGCGGTGTCGGTACGGCACGCCTTCGCGGGGCGGGCCTCGCTCACCGCGGCGGAGCTGGAGGGGACCCCGCTGATCGCCGCGACGGGACCGGCCCCCGCGTACTGGCGTACGGCGCACGCCCCTTCGGACACGCCCGCGCCCGCGGTCCGCACGCTCCAGGAAGGGCTGACGCTGGTGGCGGCGGACCGGGGCGCGATGCTGCTGTGCCGTCCGACAGCGGAGTACCACGGCCGCAAGGACGTCGTCTTCGTGCCGGTCGACGGGTTGCCGGACTCGGTGCTGGGGATGGTGTGGCACCGGGACGGCGGGACGGCGCGGGTACGGGAGTTCGCACGGGCGCTGTCCGGTGCCGACGCCGGTGCCGTCACCAGTGAGGCCTGATCACGCGTCCCTGCGCACCTCGAAGTGGAAGCAGCCGTACTCCACGGCGCGGACGTGCACGAGGACGACCTCCGGGTCGGCGAAGGCCTCGTCGAAGGCGGCGTCGAAGCCCTTCGTCTCCTCCGCGGGGATCTCCAGCAGGCGCCCGCCGACGATGCGCCCCTCGGCGTTGTAGCGGCGGACCGTCCGCAGGGCCCCCGCCCGGGAGTAGGGGTAGCCGGCACGCTCCCGGGCCGGCCCTTCGCAGGGGTCGGCGTGGATGAAGACGGGCCCCTGCTCGTCGTAGGCGCCGGGCCGCGCACCGCTCTCGGCGGCCCAGCGGCGCAAGGGCGCGTACGACACAAGAGCGACCCGCTCCCCGGGCTCGACGGCCCGCAGACAGCACCGCAAAGGGTCACCGCCCTCGGGGTCGACGTACGCAACGCAGGGCCGCCCCGCGTCATCGACGTCACGGAGCTGGGCGAGGGCGTCAGGGGTGATGGGGCGGGGGGTGTAAGCGGTGGTCATGGGTCGAGCGTCGCGCGTGGGGCGGGGGCGGGGCTGGCGGATTTCGGACATCGAGCTGGGGAATTCAAGCCCGTCCGGCGTTTGAGGACGAACTCGGCGGAGCCGGTGACAGGGCCGGTTCAAGGCCCCAGGCCAGTGGTCCGCCGGTACGCCGCGTCCAGCGCGGCCAGCTCCTGCGGGGTCAGGACGTCCTCCACCCGCTCGAAGCCGTCGGGGGCCCGCTCCGCGACCGCTTGGAGGACGCGGTCGGCCGGCATGTCGCGGTTGGCGAGGACCACCGCGTTGGCCGCCTCCCTGCGCACCTCCTCGTAGGCCCGCAGCCCCGCCTCCCGGTCCGGCGAGGCGTACGCGAGGCAGCGGGCGAGGACGCCCGCGTCGAGGATCGCCTGGGAGCCGCCGCTGGACCCCACGGGGTACATGGGGTGCGCCGCGTCGCCGAGCAGGGTCACCGGGCCGCGGCCCCACCACGCCAGCGGATCCCGGTCCACCATCGGGTACTCCAGGATGTGCCGCGTGGCGGCGAACAGCGCGGGGACGTCGAGGTCGGCGACGCGCCACCCCGCGTAGTGCGGCAGGACGTCCGAGAGCCGCCCGGAGCGGTTCCAGTCGGCGGGCCCCGCCATGGCGTGGTGGTGCGCCCGTGGGTACCGCACCTCCGCCACCCAGTTGAGCACCGCCCTGCCCCGCTCCTGGGCGGGCCGCGAGATCGGGTAGACGACGAGTTTGGCGGCGGCGTTGCTGCCCGCGATGGCGACCGTCCGCCCGCCGAGCACGGGATGCCATTCGGCGACGCCGCGCCACATCCGGACGCCGCTCCACCGCGGCGGCCCCTCGCCGGGGTGCAGCATGGCCCGGACCGCCGAGTGCAGCCCGTCCGCCCCGACCAGGGCCCGCGCCCGCACCGCGTACTCCCGGCCGCGCGCCACGTCCCGCAGGATCACCCGCAGCACGCCGCCCTCGTGCTCGGCGAGGCGGACGAAGGCGGTGCCGGTGCGCACCGCGTGGTCGCCGAGCCGGTCGCGCACCGCGGCGAGGAGGAGCAGCTGGAGGGCGCCGCGGTGGAGGGAGTACTGCGGCCAGTGGTGGCCGTCCGCGAGGCCGCGCGGCTCGCTCCAGATGCGGTTGCCGTGCCGGTCGAAGTGGGTCATGGCGTCCGGCGCGACCGCGGTCGCGGCCAGCTCGGCGCCGAGCCCGAGAGCGGTCAACTCCCGTACGGCGTACGGAAGCAGGTTGATGCCGACCCCCGCGGGCCGCAGCTCGTCGACGGCGTCCACCACGCGCACCTCGATGCCCGCCGCGTGCAGGCCGAGCGCGGCGGTGAGCCCTCCGATGCCGGCGCCCGCCACCAGTACGTCGGTCATGGCCGCCGCGCGGCCGGACCGGCGCGGCCCGGCCCCTCGATCCCCAGCATCTCCCACATCCCCCTGTGGTCCCGGCGGCCCCGGCGCTCCCGGTCGGCCGCCCAGTGGCCGCGCGCCCGGCCGGTGACGCGGGCCGTGGTCGGCGGCCCGCCCGGGCCGGGGCGGTGGCGCGGAGCGTAGCGGCACGGCAGCGGGAGAACAATGGCCCGGGCGGGCGTGCGAACCCGCATGGAAGGATGGCCGGAAACACCACAAGTGACCTACTCGTCGTACCCGAGGAGATGACCGCGTGCCCGGCACCAATCTGACCCGCGAAGAGGCGCAGCAGAGAGCGAAGCTGCTGACCGTTGACTCGTACGAGATCGAGCTGGATCTCTCCGGAGCACAGGAGGGCGGCACCTATCGGTCCGTGACCACGGTGCGCTTCGACTCCGCGGAGGGCGGCGCGGAGACCTTCATCGACCTGGTGGCCCCCGCGGTCCACGAGGTCGTCCTGAACGGCCACGCGCTGGACGTGGCCGCGGTGTTCCGCGACTCGCGCATCGCGCTGAAGCACCTGGCGGCGGGCCCCAACGAACTGAGGGTCGTCGCCGACTGCGAGTACACCAACACCGGTGAGGGCCTGCACCGCTTCGTCGACCCGGTCGACCAGCAGGCCTACCTCTACACGCAGTTCGAGGTGCCGGACGCGCGCCGCGTGTTCGCGAGCTTCGAGCAGCCGGACCTCAAGGCCACGTTCCGGTTCACGGTGAAGGCGCCGAGCGGCTGGACGGTCATCTCCAACTCGCCGACGCCCGAGCCCAAGGACGACGTCTGGTTCTTCGAGCCGACGCCGCGCATCTCCTCGTACATCACGGCCCTGATCGTCGGCCCGTACCACTCGGTGCACTCCTCGTACGAGGGCCCGAACGGCCAGTCGGTGCCGCTCGGCATCTACTGCCGGCCCTCGCTCGCCGAGTTCCTCGACTCGGACGCGATCTTCGAGGTGACGCGGCAGGGCTTCGACTGGTTCCAGGAGAAGTTCGACTACGCGTACCCCTTCGCGAAGTACGACCAGCTCTTCGTGCCGGAGTTCAACGCGGGCGCGATGGAGAACGCGGGCGCGGTGACCATCCGCGACCAGTACGTGTTCCGTTCGAAGGTGACGGACGCGGCGTACGAGACGCGTGCGGAGACCATCCTCCACGAGCTGGCCCACATGTGGTTCGGCGACCTGGTGACGATGGAGTGGTGGAACGACCTCTGGCTGAACGAGTCGTTCGCGACGTACACGTCGATCGCCTGCCAGGCGTACGCGGAGGGCTCGCGCTGGCCGCACTCCTGGACGACGTTCGCCAACTCGATGAAGACGTGGGCGTACCGCCAGGACCAGCTGCCGTCCACGCACCCGATCATGGCGGACATCCGCGACCTGGACGACGTCCTCGTCAACTTCGACGGCATCACGTACGCGAAGGGCGCGAGCGTCCTCAAGCAGCTCGTCGCCTATGTCGGCATGGACGAGTTCTTCCGGGGCGTGCAGGCGTACTTCAAGGCGCACGCGTTCGGCAACACGCGCCTGTCGGACCTCCTCGGCGCCCTGGAGGAGACCAGTGGGCGCGACCTGAAGACGTGGTCGAAGAAGTGGCTGGAGACGGCGGGCATCAACGTGCTGCGCCCGGTCGTGGACGTCGACACGAAGGGCGTCATCACGTCCTTCGCCGTCAAGCAGGAGGCCCCGGCGCTCCCCGCGGGCGCGAAGGGCGAGTCGACGCTGCGGCCGCACCGGATCGCGATCGGCCTCTACGACCTGGACGAGGCGTCCGGCAAGCTGGTGCGCACGGACCGCGTGGAGCTGGACGTCGACGGTGAGCTGACGGCGGTGGACGCGCTGGTGGGCAAGGCCCGCCCGGCGGTGATCCTGCTGAACGACGACGACCTCTCGTACGCCAAGGTCCGCCTGGACGCCGAGTCGCTGGCGTTCGTCACCGACCACATCGGCGACTTCGAGGCGTCGCTGCCGCGGGCGCTGTGCTGGGCCTCCGCCTGGGACATGACGCGTGACGCGGAGCTGCCGACGCGGGACTACCTCTCCCTGGTCCTGTCCGGCATCGGCAAGGAGTCCGACATCGGGGTCGTGCAGTCGCTGCACCGCCAGGTGAAGCTGGCGCTCGACCTGTACGCGGCGCCGGCCCGCCGCGAGGAGGCGCTGACCCGCTGGACGGAGGCCACCCTCACCCACCTCCGCTCGGCCGAGCCGGGCAGCGACCACCAGCTGGCGTGGGCGCGGGCCTTCGCGGCGACGGCCCGCACGGACGCCGAACTCTCCCTCCTCGAACGCCTGCTTGACGGCTCGGAGTCGATCGAGGGCCTGGCCGTGGACACCGAGCTGCGCTGGGCGTTCGTGGGCCGGCTGGCGGCGACGGGACGTCTCGACGAGGCGGGGATCGCGGCGGAGCTGGAGCGGGACAAGACGGCCGCGGGCGAGCGCCACGCGGCGTCGGCGCGGGCGGCGCGGCCGACCGCGGAGGCCAAGGCCGCGGCGTGGGCCTCGGTCGTCGAGTCCGACACCCTGCCCAACGCGGTCCAGGAGGCGGTGATCGGCGGCTTCGTCCAGACGGACCAGCGGGAGCTGCTCGCCCCCTACACGGAGAAGTTCTTCGCCTCGGTCAAGGAGGCGTGGGACTCCCGCTCCCACGAGATGGCCCAGCAGATCGCCCTCGGCCTCTACCCGTCCCTCCAGGTCTCCCGGGCCACGCTGGACGCCACGGACGCCTGGCTCGCCTCGACGACCCCGTCGGCGGCCCTGCGCCGCCTGATCACGGAGTCACGGGCGGGCGTGGAGCGGGCGCTGCGGGCACGGGACGCCGACGCGTAGCCCTCGGGCCGGGCGGGGGGGGCGGGTGTCTGGGCCCCTGCCGGGCGGGGCGGGCCTTGCCT